>JAFWMI010000066.1 GCA_017513965.1 Atopobiaceae bacterium | reverse complement strand
TTCGTCGATCCGTGCTGGTGGTCGAGATGTGCGGCTTGGCGGTAGTGGGCCTTATTCCGTTGGGCGAGTCTTGGGATGCGTTCGCGAACTGCGTGGTGTCGTTTGTTGCGGCCATGCAATACGAGACCTTTACCACGTTTAGGGGCGATGCCATCGTTACCACCATGAGCACGGGCAACTTGCGCAAGTTCGTGGATTGTCTCTATGCGGGAACCTTGCGGCACGAGACCAAGGAGCTGGCGCGCTCGGCGCGATACCTCAGCATCATCTTTGTTTTTGCGATGGGAGCCTTCTTTGGCTCGCGAGCCTGCGAACTCCTGGGTCGCGCCTCCATTGTGCCGCCCATCGTCGTGCTTGGTTGCGTGGTGGTAATTATTACGGTCCTACACCGACGCCGCGTGCGTTAACAGGCGTCTAACACATGGGCGCATGCTAAACTAGGGCAAAGCAAAACCGCAAGCCAAGGAGCCTGCCATGTCTGTGTACGCCCTCGATTTTGGCACCACAAAAACCGGTCAGCCCACCCATCTGTATCGCATGAAGAATGCACGCGGCATGGAGGTGGACGTAACCGACCTCGGTGCATCGATCGTTGCCGTGCGCATACCACGGAAGGACGGATCGCTTGTGGACGTAACCCTGGGTTACGACGAGACGTTCCAGTATGAGCACAACAAGCCGGCCCTTGGCGCCGTTGTGGGTCGCTGCGCCAATCGCATAGCAGGTGCATCCTTTGAGCTGGGAGGACACACCTTTGAGCTCACCGCCAACGAAGGGCCCAATACGCTCCACGGCGGACGTGACATGTGGTTTGAGCGTTTGTGGGACGGTGCCATGATTGGACGCAAGGGCGATCGTCGCAAAGGCGCTCACGCCGATACCGTAATCTTCGGCCTGCTTTCTCCCGACAAGGACCAGGGGTTCCCCGGCGACTTGGATGTGCGCGTTACCTATAAGCTCACTGACGAGAACGAGCTCAAGATAACCTATGACGCGCAGCCCGACCTTCCCACCATTGTCAATCTTACCAACCATGCCTATTGGAACCTCAACGGTCATAACAGCGGTGACGTCCTCGGCCATACGCTTCAGGTGCGTGCCGAGCAGTACACGCCAACCGGCAACGGCAAGATTCCCGATGGGCGCCGGGTCAATGTGGGCGGGACGCCGTTCGACTTCCGTCTTCCCAAGATGATAGGCCGCGACCTCAACGAGCGCTTCAACAACTACGACCACAACTTCCTGCTGGGTGATGATGGTCGCCTGCAGCGCGTCGCGACGCTCGTTGGCAACGAGACGGGCATCGTGATGGACGTTTACACCGATTTGCCCGCCATACAGGTCTACACGGGCAAGGAACTCGATGTGAAGGACGCAAAGGCCGGAGCTACCTATGCGCCTTACGCGGGTGTAGCGCTCGAGACGCAGTATACGCCCGATGCCATTCATCATAGGGCATTCAAGCAGCCGGTGTTTACTCCCGAGCGTCCGTTCCAGAGCCGTACCACGTACGCATTCCGAGCGGAGTAACGCCGCACCTTGCTCTCTTTGGACGCTTTGCCCTTAGGGGCAGGGCCTATTGGACAAAGTGCTCGAGCGCTTGGGCCACACTATCGACGAGTACCGACGCGGCTTCTCGAACCTCTTTGGGTGAGGAGTGGAACGTGTACGCCACGTCTACCGCCTCAAGAAGCGGCAGGTCGTTGTATGAGTCGCCGATGCCGCCCATACGCTCCGCGCCCAATGCTTCGCGCACGCAACGTACGCCGCTTCCCTTTGAGCAACCGGCGGGAACGATGTCCACGCTTCCTAGGTTTTGGAATGCGGCAATTACCGAGCCGAACCGATCGTTGATTTGTTCGCACGCCGAGCGTGCCGCGTCCTCATCGCCCATGTATTCCAAGGACACGTCGTAGATGGGACCTTCCACCTCGTCTAAACCGGACAGCTCCACGATTCCTGGCCCTGGTGCAGAACCCACTGAGGCAAACTGCGTGTCGGTTACAACAATAAAGCCCATGCCCTCCCGTGCATACTCCTCATAGAGCGTCTTGGTAACCTCGCGATCAATCGTGCGCACCCGTATGGGCTGGAGCTGGGCATCGAGCACCTGCGCGCCCGTGGTAACAATGTAGAAGTCCAAGTCGATCTTGCCCTTGAGCGAGGTGAGGATTGAGTCCAAAGGCCTGCCGGTACATATGCCAAAGAGCCCTCCCGCGGCCTGATACCGCCGCACCGCCTCGATGTCTTGGGGGTCAAAGTGCTCTATGCCCAAATTCCAGTCGCTCTCGCACAATGTGCCATCAAAATCGCTTGCGAACGCGCTCGCACGCACGGCGCACCTCCTATTGTTGGGATTGTGGATACCATTTTACACAGGTTCTGCCACCGGTAACTGTTACGTATGGCAGGACTGAGCGCGCGCGTGGCGGAACAGTACAGAGTTTGCGTTAATTGGTGTCTAGCGCATGCGGTACAATTTAAAGGAATCTGGTGATACTGGCGCTCTTGAGCCAAAGCGGCTAGAATATCGAATCTGCGTGTAAAAGACGGGGAACAGAGGCGTGGCGTGAAGCAACTATCCTATTCGATAAACGACGAGCTCGCAATTCGCCAGATGGCGAGCGAGGTTGCAGATCTCCCCGAATACGAGCAGGCAACTGGCCGACTTCTCATTGTGCAGGAGCCGGCTGGCAATCCCGAGCTTGCGCAAACGAACGCCGCGCTGCTTGGCAAGCTGCTTCCAAAAACGCACGTGATAAGCGTGTCTATGATCAATCTTCCCGGCAATACTGTCATGCCCAAAGTGGGCACCGTATGCACCCTCCTGCTCTTCTCGAGCGCCACGCTCAACATTAAGGCCTACGACTGCAGCAAGATGAACGTGCGCGAGGCAGGTCGTGAGTTTGCCGCCAGCATTAAGGCGCAGGTAGATGCCAAGGGTGTTCTCTGCTTTACTTCGTGCGTAACCGTTAGTCCCGCCCCCTTTGTGGAAGAGGTGTCGCTCGATTATCCTGAGCTTCCCATATTCGGCACGCAGGCATCAACCGTTCGGTTGGCAGACGATCAGTCACTCATTGTGGTGGATGGCGTGGCATATGGGCATGGCGTTGTGGCGATTGTGCTTTGCGGCGAAGACTTGCACATACTGACCGACTACAACCTCGGCTGGCGTGCGGTGGGGAGGGACTTTACCGTCACCGAATATGAGGGCAACGGGCGCGTGTCTGCAATTGACGAGAATCCGGCGGTGTCCATCTATCGCAAGTACCTCAACGTGAGTTCCGATAGCAACTTTAGGGACACCATCTGCACCTTCCCCCTCGTCGAGAAGAATCGCAATCTTTTGGTGGCACGTGTTCCCTTTGGTTTTACCGAGGATGGCACCTTGCAGTTCTCCATCGCTCTGCCTCGTGGAACCCGGCTGCGCTTTGCCTACTCCAAACCCGAATACCTCATGCGAACAAGCATTGCTTCGGCAAATCGTATCGCGCGGTTTGACCCGCAGGCCTTGCTGTTGTTTGCCTGCTGGAATCGCCGCATGCTCTTGGGAGATGAGCGTGCGGATCGCGAGTTTGATTACTATCGTAGGGTCTGTCCATCGGCAATATGGGCCTATGGGCACTGCGAGATTCTCGCAACGAGCGAGGGCGGTGGAGTGCTTAACAACTCAATTGTTGCCGTGGCCATTCGAGAGGGTGAGCAGAGCGGTTGTGAGCCAACGCTGGTGAGCGATCCGGAGTTCGAGTCCCGTGCCGCCAGCATGTCGCTTGCCGACCGACTGGTCACCTTCCTTGAGGCGACGACCGAAGAGCTTCGCAGCACCATTGACGAGCTGGAGACGCTGGCCGAGCGCGATACGCTTACGGGCGTATACAACCGAAGGCGCATGAACGAGCTGCTCCGCTACGAGCTGTCCAAACGACGCACCGAAAGCAACCTCGTATTGCTCATGTACGACATTGACCACTTCAAGCGTGTTAACGACACGTTTGGTCACGATACGGGCGACATGGTGCTCAAGTCCCTAACCGATTGCGTTCAGGGAATGGTGCGATCCGCCGACACGCTCTCTCGCTGGGGAGGCGAGGAGTTCTTGTGTCTGCTCACTCATACCAATATTGAACAGGCGCGCATTGTTGCCGAGCGAATTCGCAAGAATGTCGAGCAAACATCATTTGGTCAGGTGGGCAGGGTGACCATTAGTATTGGCATAACCGCAGCGCTGAGCACGGATACGCCCGACACGCTCTTTGCGCGCGCGGACAAGGCGCTCTATGCGGCAAAGCATGCAGGGCGCAACTGTACCCGCGAGGCATAGGCCAAGCCCCGGCTGGGGGAGTCTTTCTCCTGCCAACCGGGGCACATAACGTCTTTCAGTTTTCGGGCCGCGCTCATTAGTACGTTTTGGCGAGAATCATGAAGGTGACCCAATATATCACCAAGATCGCGCACACTGAGTAGGAAAGCACGAGCTGGACTGTTTGCTGACCTAGTACCATGGCCACTAGTATGCCAATGCATTCGACAAGAACTATGGCGCGACCTGTCCAAGTCCAACTCTTCATGCCTAGGAATATGTTGCGCTCGTCATTGACTTCCGTGTCTATCTTCTCTTGATAGGCGGCATCAGTCCTGTATCTTAGGTTTCGTATGACTTGAAGTATGCCGACGGCTAGGAGGGCACCTCCCATACCGGCATAGATCGTCGAGTCCAGCACGTTCGCAACGGACAATCCCAACAACACGGCGCCTAGGACGATCCAAAAGATGCTCAGGGCTAGCTTCCCGTTGTTATGCATGGTCACTCCTCCTCAAAGATGAAGACTTCCTCGATTGCCAACCCAAAGTACCGTGCGATTTGGTGCGCCAACATGATGGAGGGGTTGTAGCGCCCGTTCTCAAGTGAGCTGATCGTCTGCCTTGATACCCCCATCGCCTTGGCAAGCTCCTCTTGTCGCACCCCCTTTGCCTTCCTCAGCGCCTCAATCTTGTTCTTCACGTCGTCATCCCCAATAGATGTAAAGTGAACTTGACATCTTTTTTGTACCATTCACCTATTTAGATGTCAAGCAAACTTTACATCTAATGAATCCAAGGGAATGGTTGCGTAACGTTTCACGTCCCGGCAAGCATCTCGCTGTGCGCACGATCGAGCGCACGGGTGAGGTCGTGCAGCTTGGAGAAGTCTGCGGGAACGCTGCTCATGATCGCCAACACGTATGGGCCGTTGTCTGCGTATACAATTCCGCCGTCGTTCGTCACGTTCCAGTATGCATAGTCATCCTGTATCCAGCCTGCCTTGGACTGGGTTTTATAGAGGCCTCCGAGCACGTGATGAATGGTGGAGGTCTCGGGGTGCTCGCTCCAACTGCAGAAGGTCCGTCCGTCTTTTGTGCACTGCGACCATTGGTGGATGCGTACCCACATCTTGGCGAAGTCGCGTGCCGTGTAACCTGCCCAGGGACGCTCTGGCACGAAGGTCTTGAAGTCGGATTCCAACTCAAGCTCGTCGACCCATCCAAAGAGCGGTTCCTCGCCGTATACCTTTGTAATCTCCTTGTATGTGTCATCCCATGAGTACGTGAGCGTCTCTTGGATTTGCCGCTTAAAACGCTTGAGCGCCTCCGGGTGCAGCTCGATGGCCGATGCCATATAAGGCGCCTTGATGGAGCTCGCGCCATAAAACAAGGTTCCGCAGTTGTATGCCAGGCCTTGGTGTGTCGCAAGGTCCATCATCACGAATCCTACGTCGTACCCCTGCTTGCGTATGTCTCTGATGGCGCTCTTGACTGCCTTGGCGGCTTTTTTGCTCGGCGTAAACTCGCCCATCGTTACGACGGCGCGCTTGCTCGGCGTATGTGCTATTTCGTCGTAGAGCGTGTGGTCCAACAGTGCCTCGCCCGCTGTCCTTGGGGCCTTTTCGTAAGTATGCCGCAAGCGCACCTGAATACTGCGTATGGGAAGCAACATACCCATCGCCCCTGCTGGGCTACCGTCGCATGTCCAGTTGGTCCACCCCAGCTTGCGGACCTTAACGCGATACCAGAGGTGATAGTCTTGCGCGGCAAGCCCACGCAAATGCAACCGAATCGCCTCAATTCGTTTACCGGCTTTCCCAGACTGCTGTCCGTCGTACACACACTCCTGCCAGCCCGTCTCTTGTGAGTATGCCCTACATCCCACGTCACATATGAGCGGTTCGGTGTTGGAGCGGACGGCGAACGATTTTACCGTCCCATCCGCATCCTTCTGTTGCTCGCACTGTATGTCAATTGGCGTGAGCAGCGCTGCGTCACCTTTGGGCAAAGCGTAGGCGGGCGTTGCGAAGGCAAGCCAAAGGAGGAGGCAAAGACGCAAGACCACGCTGCCCTCCACTTCAACGCCAAGCTGTTGGATACACACCCATTCTCGCACATTGTGGGGGACAAGTATAAAACGACGGCGATGGCAAAATGACGCGCGCACACTCGGTGACGTCCAGGGCGTACGCGCGTCTTTGACCTACGGGCGTTGGCTAGCGATGTTCCGAAATGTCGTCTATGGTAATGCGCATGCAGGGAAATGTGGGCATGGTGAGCTGTGCGCGAAGACGCTTTCGCTTGTAGAGCCACTTCTCGTCGTCCTTTGCGGGCACCTCAACGTCCAGGAGCTTCGCGAGCTTTCTGGCAACCGCATCGAATCGGTCTGGATCTGAGATTTCGTCGGTCGTGACGCATATGGTTTGCATGCCTCCGGCGTTGAGCGCGCCAAGCGCTCGTTCTGTCGGGCGCTTGTCGCCCGTATACTGCAGCGAGACCTTATGGCTTGGCCAACTTAGGTCGTACGCTAGGTACGGCCCCTCAGAAGACGGCATAAGCGTGTTTTTTCCTTCGAAGGCGCCAGACATCAACGCCCGTTCAATTCCATATCCTCCGTGCGTCTTTGGCAGGCAGAGCAGGAGATAAAGGTAGTTGCCCATGGGGGAGCTGCATTCGTCCACCACGTATCGAAGGATGCGCTTGGCGCGTCGACATTCCTTGGTTCCTCGCGCGCCACGCAAGTAGGAACGGATGCGAGTCCTCGTGGTTCTGGGCTGGCTCAAAAAATCGTATGTCTCGTCAAGCGTGTACTGCGTGCTTGCCGTGCGAAACTTCCCGCACAGTTCGTTGCCAATGCTCACGGCTTCCGCAAAGGGGAGTAGGTTCGCCTTCCTAAAGAAGAAGAACTCCGGGGTGCTCATGCGCATGTTGGGAGTGATGTCCTCGTACGAGCCCTTTGGCGTGGGTCCCTCCCAAATGCTGGTACCGCGAACATGGCGGCCCTCTTGCTCGGCGCAAGCTCGCATGAAGTCGGCGGACTCCTCGCTTGGTGCGAGAATCTCTATGTTCGCGTATGGATCCTCATAGTCCTCTGGCGCCTGCTCGTCGGATTGCCAGGCGCCCGCAAGAAGCTCCTCCTCAAACGCCCAATTAAAGAGCGTCGAGTGCAGCTCTTCGTTGCGCTCGTCCCAAGAGGGAATGTTGGGGAAGTCGCGATCAAGCAGGTCGCAGAGCTTGCGCATAATGTCCCTAAACGAGTCGTAGTCGCTCAGCTCTGCGCAGGTTACCCGCAATACGGTGTAGCTCTCGTCCCCTTCAAACGGACGGCGATGGGGGTCGTCAATAATGTCGAGTGCGACGCGCTTCTCTGGCCAATACAACGCCATGGCTTTCCTCCTTGCCTGTGAGGCCTAAACGGGATGGATACCATAGGGGAGCGTGTGCGCACCAAACATGCCGCGCGCATACGCATAACTTGCAGGAGGCGGCGATTCGTGGGCTGTACCAGCCAATTGTTTGTGGAAAACGGCGGGAAGGCACTACAGCGACGTGTGACAAACGGGCGTGGGCGGTAGTCATAGACCCGCAGGCGGGCCTTCATGGCAAGATTGCCCAAAGACGTATGCAGGAATATTGCCACGCACGTGCAAAAGTGTTTGAGCCATGCACGAACGAAGGGGCTGAGGGCTTTGTGGCCCAACCCATTCGGTAGGTCGCTCGCAATCGTTTGCCCTTGGGAGTTGGGTATACTGGACTGGTTACGTCACATAATGAGAGGAGCCTAACTATGGGACTCAAGGATTTGTTTGCCGCGCATGCTAACGAGGCTCCGGCAAAACGTCATCGCATCAATGTTGCGGGCATGCACTGCAATGCGTGCGAGAAGCTCGTGAGCACGGCACTTGAGGACAACGGCGCCACAAACGTCGTGGCGAGTCACGAGACGGGCGTGGTTGAATACGAGGGCGAACTCGAGCAGTCGCTGCTTGCCGAGGTAATCGCAAATGCGGGTTTTGAGCTTGCATAGCGTGTCGTTCGTGCCTTTGGTACACTGTTTTTCATCCGATTGTACGTTCTAGGAGGTTTTGTCCCCGCGCATGGACATAGCAATATCGATTGCCGTAACCGTACTCCTTACTCTAGTAAACGGCTACTTCTCTATGTCGGAGATGGCCCTCTCCACCGCCAAGAAGGTCGTGCTCGATCACGAGGCCGAAGAGGGCGATCGCAAGGCTGCCACAGCTGCCGCGGTTATTGACAACCCCGGAGACTTTTTGGCGACCATACAGGTGGCCATAACGCTTGTGGGCTTTGCAAGCTCGGCCTTTGCTGCAACAAGCCTCTCCGAGCCCCTCGGGGATCTGTTGGCAAGCTGGAACATACCCATGTCGCGTGGTCTTGCAACCGTGCTCATCACCCTGGTCCTGTCGTACTTTTCCATCGTCGTGGGCGAGCTGGTGCCCAAGCGAATTGCCATGGCAGACGCCGAGGGCGTGAGCAAGCGCGTTGCTGGGCCGCTCCTTGCCTTTTCGTCGTTGGCCAAACCGCTCGTGTGGCTTACCGCCGCGAGTGCCAACGGCCTTGCCACGCTCCTGCGCATAAAGGGCACGGACGATCGGCAAAACGTGAGCGAGGACGAGATTCGATACATGGTAACGGATGCCGACGAGCTCACCGACCAAGAGAAGTCCATGATCCACGACGTTATTGACTTGGGTGACGCCGTGGCACGCGAGGTGATGGTTCCTCGCGTGGACGTGGAGGCCGTCGAGGACATTACCTCCTGCTCCGAAGTACTCACCATCATGCGACGTACCGGCTTTAGCCGCTTGCCCGTCTACCATGAGGACGTGGATCGCATTACGGGCATCGCGCACATCAAGGACCTCATTACCCCCGTCCTCGATGAGGGTGCCGCGGATGAGCGTGTGAGCCGATACTTACGCCAGGCAAAGTTCGTGCCCGAAACCAAGGACATCTTCCCGCTTCTCTCCGAGATGCAGGCCGGACATGAGCAGATGGCCATCGTGGTGGACGAGTATGGCGGCACGGCGGGCATCATTACCATTGAGGACATTGTTGAGGAGGTTGTGGGCGAGATTGAGGACGAGTTCGATCCCGACAACCGCTTCCTCAACCAGGTGAGTGACCGCGAATGGCTGGTGGACGGTCGCTATTCCATAGACGATGCAATCGAACTCGGTTGGCCCATAGAAGACAACGCCGAGTACGAGACTATTGCAGGTTTTGTGCTCGAGCTGGCGGATAGGCTTCCGCGACCAGGGGATAAGTTTGAGAAGGATGGCTATCAGTTTATTGTGCAGTCCATGCGTGGCAGAAGGCTTGCCATGCTGAGGGTAATTGCCCCGCCGTCCTCCGAGGAGGACGAGCCAGTCGTCGAGTCCCGGGGTATACTGTCCTCGTAGCAGCAAGGGAGAGGGGCACCAATGGCGCAGCTCATCGACATTATTCGTGTGGTGGTTGGAACGGAGTACCTAACCGCCACGGTTCACATCGCGGACGGGGCTCCGCTCATGACGAGTGAGGACCTCGAGGGCACAACGCGGGTCTACAACGTGCTGCCCACCATCATCGATCACGCATGCGTGGGTGATCGCGGAGACACGTTCAAGGACTGCATGGGCGATACTGAGCTGGCGCACCTGCTTGAGCATGTGACGGTCGAGTTGCTTGCCCGCACCAACATGGTTGATGAGGTTGTTGCGGGTCGCACGTGGCGCGAGCTGGCTTACGATCGTACCTATAGCATTCAGTTTTCTTGCGTGGACGACGTCCTTGTTGCCGGCGCGCTCTCGAGTGCCGCATGGGTCATGGACTGGGCGTTCTCTGGCGGGCTGGGTCCAGTGCCCGATGTGGACGCCACCGTTATGGGACTCGCCGAGCTCGTGCGGAGCCTGCCGGAAGATGGGTCTGGCTTTGCCGACTTTGAGGACGAGCAGGCGTTCGAAGACGTTCCCGAGGATGGGTACGTGGACGCGACATACGACTTTGAGGAAGAGGAAGAAGAGACCCTCGACCGTGGGCCCCGCATGTCGCGCAAGATTATCTAATGAGTGACCGTTCGTGCATGATTTTTGAGTACGTGGAGATACATGGGTGAGTATGCGCTGAGTGCGGTATACTCTTGCGAACTCAAGCTCTTTGTCTAGGCACTATTGAGGTCAGGAGGACCACATGAAGCTTCTTAAGATTGCGCTCGGTACTATTGGTGGTGCTGTGGCGGGTTTTGCGGCGGGTATCCTGCTTGCCCCACGTTCGGGAGCCGAGAGCCGTGCCATGGCGTCGGATGCCGTTAACGATGCGTGGGACTCCGCCATCGATACATACGAGCGCGGTCAGCAGGCTGTGAACGAGAAGATTGGCAGCATGAAGCCTGGCGCAGACGAGGCGACCGACGAGCTCCGCGCAAAGGTCGATCTTGCACGCGAGCGCATGGATCAGCTGCGCGACTCGCTCTCCAACGCCGTTGACGAGAATGGTGAGGAAGCCGCCGTAGAGGCTGAGGTAGCCGAGGAAGCGACCGTCGAGGTCGAAGAGGCCGCCGAGGCTGCAGAAGAGGTCGCCGATGTCGAGGAAGCTGCCGAAGAAGAAGTCGCTCCCGCTGATGACGAGGCAGAGCAGGAGTAGGCACGCGCTTTAGAAAGCGACTGACCCCGTATGCGGCCATGCATGCGGGGTCGTTTTTGTTATGCAATCAGATCGGAGACACAATGCTCAAAGTGAGCCAGCTCATGCGTGTGATGGTGTATATGCCCAAGCGTAAGGAGACGGCAGACCTCAAGACGCTTGCGGCGAACCAGCTTACGCCGGTGGGACAAATACGTCAGGTCGTCTTTGCGCCCAACGGGCTTGAGGTCGTGGGCTTTTTGCTCAGGCGACCCGATGTGGCGGGAATGATAAAGCGTGACGACGCCTTCTTGGCGCTGGATTCATTCGTGGTGGGACAAGACGGACTGGTCGCAACGCGCGGTGACGAGAGCTTGGACGAGCACGCACGAGATCGGCTGGGACTCGACTGGGACCACTGCATTCTTTGGACGGGCATGGATGCCAAGACGACCGATGGCAAGCAACTGGGATGGGTTAACGACGCATCATTTAGTCCAAAGACCGGCAAGGTCGAAGCGTTCTATATCAGCGACGGCAGCGTTGGCCAGGCGCTTGTGGGCAATCTCGTGATTCCTGGAGACATGCTCAGAGGTTATCGCGATGGTTATATGCTTGTTGATCCCCGTGCCGCCCAGCTCTCCCTTGACGGTGGGTTGGCTGCCAAGGCAGGAGAAGGCTACGCTCGAGCGAAGCAGGGAGGAAAAGAAGTTGCTTCTCGCGCAGGCAAAGTGGCTGGCGGAGCCGTGGAGAAGGGCGCTCGAGGACTGGGCAGAGCTATTGGAAAGGCAAAGAAGGCGGTAAAGCCCAAGAAGGGCACCAAAGGCATGTTTGGGGCCTTTATGGATGAATACAAGAAAGCCAGCAAGTAGCGCCAGTTGAAGCGTGGAAAACGGGGCGCACCTCAGCTAAGAGGCGCGCCCCATGTGTATGACGTGCGACTTGTCGTGCTCCTAGAACTTAACCTGTGGAGCCTCGCGAACAGACTCGCTGCTAACCTCAAAGCCTTCGCGCTTGCGAAACTTCGCTCCGGCAATTATGTTGCCAGGGAACGTGGTAATGGCATTGTTGTACTCAAGGACGCAGTCGTTGTAGCTCATGCGTGCGTAGCTGATCTTGTTCTCGGTGTCGGTGAGGTCGGTTTGGAGCTGCTGGAAGTTGGTGTTGGCCTTAAGCTCCGGATACGCCTCAACCGTGACGAGCAGACGGCTCAGGGCGTTGGACAGGTCAGCTGAGGCAGCCATTTTTGCCTCAGGCGTTGCGGCGCCGGCAACAGCTGCGCGAGCGTTGGTAACCTGAGAGAGGGTCTCGGACTCGTGCTTGGCATATCCTTTGACGGTCTCGACGAGGTTGGGGATAAGATCGTTTCGGCGTTGTAATTGTGCGTCGATGGTTTGCCACGCGTTGTCGCAACGGTTGTCCTTCTTCACGATGCCGTTGTAGATTGTGATGTACGTTACGACAAGTATCGCAACAATTACGGCGATAACGATGAGGGCGGTAGTCATGTAGCTCGGTCCTTCCCTTTCCTGCCCAGTTAGAACCTAACCAGTATACCCATTTCGTAATGTTTCATATGCAGATGGATATACTGCACCAAATATTCCAATACGGATTTGTTTGAATAAGGCCTAATCGCAATTACCTCATATGCTCCCCAAGAACTGTCATAACCACACCGCTCGGCCCGCGAGGCTGTCGCCTCGCGACCTCGCGGTTCGAATCCCCGCGAGGTCCCCTCACCAAAAAAGCCCCCGTTGCTGGGGGCGTTGACTAACCTATGGCGGAGGAGGAGGGATTCCCGCGCCGCGCTCCGCGCGACGCTCATCGGCCTCGTCGCTCCGCTCCTCGGCCCGCGAGGCTCCGCCTCGCGACCTCTCGGTTCGAATCCCCGTGAGGTCCCCAAACCAAAAACGCCCCCGTTGCCGAGGGCGCGGTATTACCTATGGCGGAGGAGGAGGGATTCGAACCCTCGAGACCTTTCGGCCCGGCGGTTTTCAAGACCGCTGCATTCAACCACTCTGCCACCCCTCCGTGCGGTGTACGGTTCGTATAATAATCTAACAACCGGCAAATAGGTCCGTGTTACAAAAAAGGAGACCCCATGAGCGCACAAATCCATCCAGACATCGAGACGGTACTTCTTACCGAGGAAGAAATCCGCACGATTGTTGCCGACCTTGGGGCGCAAATCTCAGAGGATTACGCAGACCGGAATCCCCTCATTGTCTCGGTGCTGCGTGGCGCGTTCATATTTGCGGCAGACCTCATGCGTGCGATCACCGTGCCATGTGCCGTGGACTTTATGGCGGTCTCGAGCTATGGCGACGGTGTGAAGAGCACGGGCGTAGTGCAGATCATTAAGGACCTCAGCACGAAAGTGGAAGGGCGCCACGTCCTCTTGGTGGAAGACATCCTAGATACCGGTCTTACGCTCAAGTATCTTATGGGTCTCATTAATGGCCGTGGCCCCGCGTCCATAGAGGTGGCGACGTTTGCCATTAAGGACATCCCCGGCAACAGGCCTGCCATCGACCCGCTGTATGTGGGTGCGCATGTGCCCAATGAGTTCGTGGTTGGGTATGGGTTGGACTACGCCGAGCGATATCGTAACCTGCCCTTTGTGGGCATCCTCAAGCCTGAGGTGTACTCATAGGATTAATTCGTGTGCGGAGCCTACTCTTAACTCCAATACTCTTGCGGTTTTCTCTCGTAAGCCGCGAAGAGGTGTTTTCGCATGGGGTAAATAGGTAGAATAGACAAGTTACATTAGCGAATGCATGACGGGAGATTTGTGTGCCAAACGACGATCACAATCGCCCCGAGATGACGCCCAACAATCGACGGCGAGGCATCGCCTACATTGCGATACTTGCCGCCTTCCTCGTGTACTTTATAGTCACGGCCAGCGGCACCATCGGGGGACGAAAGATAAAGACCATACCCACCAGCGAGTTTGTTACGGCGGTTAAGGAAGACCGAGTAACAAAGGTGACGTACAAGGTTGAGGACAACTCGCTTTCGGGTGAATTCTTTGCTACTTCAGGCGACAAGAAGGAGAACAAAAAGTCCCCATTCCGCTCGGCATACGTGGGCGAGGATCATTTGGACGAACTCATGTCGCGTCACTCCGACATTGAGTTTGTGGTCGATACAAGCAACAACGACCTTTGGGAGACGCTGCTGATATCGGTGCTCCCCACGGTGCTCATGATCGGCATCATCGTGTACTTCATGAACCAGATGCAGGGTCAAAATGGTCGCGCCATGAGCTTTGGACGAACCAAGGCGAGGACCGAGGACGGGGATCGACCCAAGGTAAAGTTCTCCGACGTAGCCGGCATAGACGAGGTCGTCGAAGAGCTCAAGGAAGTGCGAGACTTCTTGGCGGAGCCTGAGCGCTTTCAGCGCATGGGGGCCAAGATTCCCCGCGGCGTTTTGCTCATGGGCCCTCCGGGCACGGGAAAGACCCTGCTGGCCAAGGCCGTGGCGGGAGAAGCGGGCGTGCCGTTCTTCTCTATCTCGGGCTCTGATTTTGTAGAGATGTTTGTGGGCGTTGGTGCCTCGCGCGTGCGCGACCTGTTTAAACAGGCCAAGGATTCCGCTCCCTCAATCGTGTTTATAGACGAGATCGATGCGGTTGGCCGCCAAAGGGGCGCCGGACTTGGCGGAGGTCACGACGAGCGTGAGCAAACGCTCAACCAGCTGCTGGTAGAGATGGACGGCTTTGAGGACAACACGGCCGTTATTCTTATTGCGGCAACAAATCGCCCCGACATTCTTGACCCCGCGTTGCTCCGACCGGGACGCTTTGACCGTCAGGTGACGGTGGACAGGCCCGACGTGAAGGGTCGAGAGCAGATCTTGCGCGTGCATGCTGCCAACAAGCCGTTGGCGGATGGCATCGACTTTGAGGCGCTTGCCAAGCTCACGCCTGGTTTTACCGGTGCCGATCTGGCTAACCTCATGAACGAGGCTGCCCTGCTTGCCGCGCGCAGGCATTTGGATGCGATTACCATGGCAGAGATCGAGGAGGCCATGGAGCGCGTTGTGGCTGGCCCACAAAAGAAGGCGCGCGTAATGACCGAAAACGAGCGGCGTACGATCGCGTATCACGAGTGCGGTCATGCGCTGGTGGGGCACGTACTCGAACATTCCGATCCGGTGCATAAGATAAGCATCATCTCGCGTGGACGCGCGCTGGGATACACGCTCCAACTGCCGGAAGAGGATCGCTTCCTCGAGACGCGAGACGGCATGCTGGACCAGATTGCGGTGCTGCTCGGCGGTCGTACTGCCGAAGAGTTATTCTGCAACGACATTACAACGGGGGCGAGCAACGACCTGGAGCGTGCGACCAAGGTGGCACGCGAGATGGTTACGCGTTATGGCATGAGCGAAGAACTTGGCGCGCAGGTATTTGGAGAGGCGCAGCACGAAGTGTTCCTCGGCCGTGACTGGGCAAACCACAACGACCTTTCTGCCGAGACGTCAAAGCGTATAGATGACGAGGTGGAGCGTATTATGCGCGAGGGCCATACCCGGGCTCGCGAGGTGCTCGATACGCGTCGTGACCAAATGCATACTATGGCCAGCGTACTCTTGGAGCGCGAGACCGTAGAGGGCGATGTGGTGCAGGCGCTGCTGGATGACACGTGGGAAGAGTACCAACTTACCCATGAGCCGCAATCGCAGGACCAATAGGCAAAGGCGACTGGCTGGGAGGAGGCTGACTGCATATGTCAAGCGAAGAGACAAAAGACAAGGTTGTTAGTGAGAACAAGCAGGAAGGCGATGCAGATCAGGTGCCAGCAAAACGCCCAGTTCGAAAAAAGGAAGACAAGAGGCCTGCGAATAACTCGTCACCTAACGAGGCAGAAGTCTCCCAGGAAGAGGGAAAGCCGCAGAAATCTAAGAAGCGTGCAAAGAAGGAGGGGACGCGCAAGGCCCGCAAGGAGCGCCAACCTCTGTCGGCACGTGAGATTGTGGGAAGGATCATCCCGGTGTTATGCTTGGCAGCGGCCTTTGCAGGAATCGTTGCCGTATACCACTTCCTCTTTCCACGGGTGGTGGAGAGCGAGACGCAAGAGACTGCCTCGTCAGCAAGCGTCGGGCAAGGTGATGCGGGCACGGTAATGGACCAGAATGCATATGCCGGCGTCGAGGATCCGTGGTATGCATCGGGAACATTTACCGTTGGGGACGAGAAGCTCGACAAAAAGATCAAGGCGTTCTGCGACGGGCTCTCTACCCCGGGATCGGACCCTCGTACCAACGCGCAGGTGGTGTTCAACAATATTGTGTTGAGCGCGTATGTTGATCGCGGAGAGGACCAAAAGCCGGTGGGACCAAACTGGGTCATGGCCTGTGCTCGTGAGTTCTTTAGCGACGACAGCACAGAAACTGGCGTAACCGGTGTTGGCGACTACTATGAGTTTGCAGCCGCTACGGCGTATGTCTTGCGCTATTTTGGCTACAGCGACGCCATCGCCGTTCCCGTGCAGGTCCCCACGGGAACGGGGGAGACCTATGGTAGCGCCTATTGTTTGGTAACCGACGAGAACGGCCTCGCGTGCTTGTGCGATCCATCCATGGGCACTGCTGGTTGGATGCTCGACAGGTACTCTCACGACGTGCTGGTTGAGGACATTGGACAGGATCTATCTACGGTAGAGGCGATGGGACTCAGCATCCTGAGGTCGTCGGATTCGAGCGACCATTCCAACAGCAACAATACAGCCGGAAACGAGTCTACCGAGAACGGAACCACAGAGAACAAAAACGAGACATCGACCGAGTCCACGGAGGGTGTCGCTACGGACCAAGTTGTCGATTATGGGGGGTACGGGTACGACGATTACTCCGCATACGATGTCTCTTACGACGATTACGGGTATTACGCATAAAAAGTGGGCGGAGAACGTGCATTCCCCGCTCACCTTCAGCCCAAATTCCCTTGCCCTATATGTTACGGCTAATGCGTGTACGGAGTGCCGTTTGTTCCACATGGAACGTTTGCGGGGTATGGCGCACGGTGGAAACCTCGCAGAGGAGTCCCTCTCCATCGAAGGTTGCACAACGCACAACAGCGATGTAATTCGCATCCTCCATGTCCAACAGCTCGCGATCGCGTTCGTCTGCATGCTCGATGGTCACATGCCGTTTGCTCGTAACGAGCCTGCCGCCGCGCACGTCCTCAATATAGTGGTATATCGACTCTTCGGCGTCTTCTTTTGTCATGCCCTCAACAATGTCTGCGCGGAAGAAGTTGATCTCGCGCTCGAGTGGCTTCTCGTCAATAAAGCGCACGCGTTCCAAGTGGACGAGCTTTTCGCCCTCGTCAAACCCGGTGGCAGCAGCAAACTCCGCTGACACCTCAAGCTGATCCATAGTGAGCACTTGCGTTCGAGCGACAAAGTTTCCATGATCGCCGGCTTTGAAAAACGGCTCAATGCCGTTGAGGTCGTAGACGCGCTGACTGTCTGATGCTGCGGGCGTGGGACGATACAGTACGCGCACGCCCTTGCCATGTATTGGCTGCACATATCCCTCGCGGGCAAGAATGGCAAGAGCTTTGCGCACGGTATTGTGTGCACATCCATAGCGTTTTACCAGTACCGACTCCGAAGGAAGGTAGTCCTTGTATTGATAGACGCCTTCGTCGATGGAGCGTCTCAGATCAAAATAAATGCCATCGTATGCAGCCCTCACGGTCTGGCTCCTTATCGCGATGATGGATGGTTACTCCACATAGCTCTATACTAACTAAAAAAATAGGCAATAATTGCAAATTTCAAAGGGAATATATATCATTCCTAGAGCAAGTGTACTCATTTATAAGAGTTGTATGCATAATTATGCAGAATTGTGACGGCAATTGCGCGCCATTGCATGGGTGGTGCACGTTATTCGTTCGATACAACAACAGGCCATCGGGTGGAAGGAAGGACCCGATGGCCTGTGCCTGTCTTGCGGACAGGTGCGCGTCTGGCCACGCGCAAACAAGGAAGGAAAGGATGACGCGGGAAAAACGTCATCTGTTATGTAATTCATCTCCGCTTTTGGGTGGTTTCAAACACTGGTTGCCCAGCTCACAAGTGCTCCATCGTCCGCTCACTGCTCCTTCATGGTTCCTGCGCCTTCCCTCCATAAATGCGCACGAAACATACGAGCGATACAATAGAATGTCAACTGAGAGGAGCGGGTTATGAGCATAAACCAACAAAGCTATGCATACGGCGCGTCAAAGTCGTCGATTCGAGAGATTGCCGCATATGGCGCGGCGCGTAAGGCGCAGATCGGTGCGGAAAACGTCTTTGACTTCTCGTTGGGTAACCCCAGCGTGCCGGCGCCAGATGCCGTGCGGGACTCCATTGCGCATGCGCTTACCTTGCCGGCGACGGCTCTACACGGGTACACGCCGGCAAATGGATTGCCGGCAGCTCGGGAGGCAGTAGCCCGTTCGCTGAATCGACGGTTCGATACCGGCTATACCGCCGACGATTTGTACCTCACCTGCGGAGCGGCCGCATCGATTTCCATTGTGCTCAACGCGGTGTGCAACAAGGGGGAGGAGGTTGTGGTAATCGCCCCCTATTTCCCGGAGTATCGGGTGTTCATCGAGAATGCGGGAGCGACGTGCGTGGAGGTTATGGCGAACGCCGACACGTTCCAGATAGACGTGCCGGCAGTTGTTGCCGCAATAACCGAACGTACGGCTGCCGTGATGATTGACTCTCCCAACAACCCGGTTGGCTCCGTCTATGCCCAAGAGAACCTTGTTGAGTTGGCTCATGCGCTCAAGGAGTGCTCCGCAACGTATGGCCATCCCATCTATCTAATCTCCGACGAGCCCTACAGGGAGATTGCCTACGACGTTGAGGTTCCCTGGGTGCCCTCCTTGTACGACTACACGCTCGTGTGCTACTCCTACTCCAAGTCCTTGAGCCTACCGGGCGAGCGCATAGGCTGGGTGCTCGTTCCCAACACCAATCCCGATCGTGACCAGTTGGTGCCTGCCGTGGCAGGAGCAGGGCGCAAGCTCGGATTTGTGTGCGCGCCTGCGTTGTTCCAGCGGGTCCTTATCGATTGTGTAGATGTGCCCGCAAACATCGAAGCCTACCAAAGGAATCGTCAGGCGCTCACGCAGGGGCTGAGCAAGATTGGCTATGAGTTTATTGAACCACAAGGGGCGTTCTACCTTTGGATGCGAGCGCTCGAGCCCGATGCAAACGCCTTCTTTGAGCGTGCCAAGCGCTTGGAGTTGCTGCCGGTTCCCAGCGATTCGTTTGGCTGTCCGGGGTGGGTGCGCGTGGGCTATTGCGTTAGCTACGAGACAATCGTCAACTCAATGCCGGCATGGCAGGAGCTCTGGAACAGCTATCACTAGTATGACGCGCTAGTGCATGTTGGCGAGTACGCCAAGAAACGCATCCGCGCTTCTTGTGGCTACGAGCTCGCTTGGAAAGTGAATCTCCTCTAGCAAGGCGCGCACGGCGTCAAAGCGACCTACGTCGCAGGCGATGTGCGCGTCTGTTCCTGTGGCAATCATTACGCCGAGCTCAGCGCAGCGTTCGGCAATATGACGGCAGGTGTCTTGGCATACCTGTCCGTAGTGGGGTGCAAAGCTGTGCTCGTTGATCTCGATGAGCTTGCCGTGCTCCTTTGCCGCGATGAGCACCTCATCCACATCGAAGGGGACGCCAGTTCGACCCACGTGGCCCAGAATGAGTACCTTGGGATCATCCAGCGCCTGCACGTACATTTGAGTGGTTTGCGCCAGCGTGGCATGGTCTGCAAACGTCTTGTCGTGGATGCTCGCAATGGCATAGTCAATGTTGCGCCATACGTGCTCTTTGAGCGTGTGTGGATGCTCAAAAGCGCGACCCGTTATGCCCTCGTAGAGCATGTGGTCCCAACCAAACAGATTGCCGTTGAGGTCGACGATGTCGGCCTCAACGCCCCGCAGCACCTGTACGCCATCCCACACGCGCGGCCATATGTCAAAGTTAATAAAGTACTGATAGTCGCGTACGTGCAGCGTGGGGCTTGTCATGCACGAATAATGGTCCGTTGAGCCTAGGAGCTCAAGTCCCGCAGCGCGCGCTGCGGCCACGCACTCGCCAATGGTGGAATAGGCGTGACGAGAAAAAATCGTGTGCGTGTGAACGTCACAGGCAAAGGGCGGCTGAGCGGAAAGGGACATTCGCGGATCCTTTCAAAGAAGACCGTGCGCACTTGCAAACCATTGTGCCACAAACTTCGCAACCACAAACAGTTGCCCCTAACAGCTGCTTGCTACAATGATGTGGGCACGGGAAATGGGAGGAAACATGAGCTTCGACTTTACCAGCATCGTTGACAGGCACGGTCACGATTCGCTTGCGGTTGACGGATTGGGTGATGGCAGTGGCTTTGCGCCTGCGGTGCCTAAAGAGGGATTTGACTCCATACCCTTGTGGGTTGCCGACATGAGCTTTGCCACGGCGCCGAGCGTGGTTGAGGCGATGCGTGCACGCCTAGAGCATCCGTTCTTTGGCTATTACGAGGCCAGTGACGCATACTACCAAGCCATTATCGACTGGCATCGCAGCCGCAAGTCTGTTGACGACCTGTTGTCAGAGCACATTGGTTACGAAAACGGCGTGTTAGGTGGTGTGGTGAGCGCACTTAACGTGCTCTGCTCTCCCGGCGACAACGTCCTCGTGCACACGCCAACGTATGTGGGCTTTACGGCGGCCGTGGGTGGCTATGGCTATAACCTGGTACATAGTCCGCTCGTGCTCGATAGGGCGGGCGTATGGCGCATGGACTTTGAGGACATGGAGCGCCGCATTGTACAGAACCACATCCATGCAGCCATCTTTTGTTCTCCGCATAACCCGTGCGGGCGTGTGTGGGAGCGCTGGGAGATAGAGCGTGCCATGGAGCTCTTTGCCCGCCACGACGTATACGTGGTGTCCGACGAGATTTGGAGCGACTTGATTCTCGACGAGCACACGCACGTGCCCACGCAGCAGGTGAGCGAATGGGCGCACGACCATGTGGTGGCGCTGTATGCTCCCTCAAAGACGTTCAACTTGGCTGGTTTGATAGGGTCGTATCATGTGATATACAACCCTTGGCTGAGGGACCGTGTGGAACGGCAGGGTTCCATAACGCATTACAATGCTCAGAATGTTCTCTCCATGCATGCGCTCATAGGTGCATATTCTGCCGAAGGCGCTGCCTGGACAGACGAGCTGTGCCAGGTGCTGAGCAATAATGCCTCGTATGCCTATGAGCACATACGCAAGCACTATCCTGGCGTCCAGTGTGCGCGAGCCGAGGGTACCTATGTGCTGCTGGCAGACTGCAATACCTGGTGTGCCGAACACGGCGTCCTGCCAAGCGATTTGGTGCGTGCTGGATGGGATGTGGGCGTTACGTGGCACGACGGAAGGCTCTTTGATTGTCCGGGCTGTGTGCGCATAGCCGTCTCGGTGCCGTATTCTCGCGTGGTCGAAGCGTTTGATCGCCTCGATCGCTATGTGTTTGTTTAGCTACGGCAAAAGGGACCCTTATCCACGCATGCGTGCATAAGGGCCCCTCACAAAGACTCTGTTTGGCTGCTAGTCCTCGCTGGCGAGACGCTGGATAAGTGCGCAAAGTGCCTGAGCGCTGTTGAAGTTGGCGGGAATAATGTCCTTGGCGGGAATGGAGACGTCAAACTCATCATCTGCGGCGCTTACGATGGCCAGGATGTCGAACGAGTCAAGAATATGGTCGTCAATGAGCGTTGTGCAGCTCTCGTAGTCCACGTCCTCCTGAATGTCCTCGAGCATCTCAATAACGTCATCAAGGGTAATATCCATGATTCCACTCCTTCTTGGTTGGTATGTGCCTCTTCCTGATGCTAGCGCTTTGCCCGACACTTTACAAATGGGCGGCGGGTGAGTAGAAGCCTATGCGCGCGAGCGGCGCGTAACCAAAGAGGGACTGTCCCTCTTTGGTTAGTCGTTGATGTGTTTGCGCAGGCTCACAAAGTCGCCTACGGCCTTCCATCCTATGCCCACGATCTTGCGCAGGTTTATAGAGTTCTTCCCCGCCTGTCGCGGCTTGAAGGTAATCTCGATGAACTTTACCTTCTCGTGGAAATAGGCAAAGTATGTGGTGAGCATAACGTTGGGAAGGTTATAGTCATCGGGCATCTTGGGGAGGTACTTGGCCAAGAGATCGCGCTTCATGAGCCTAAAGGGGGCGTTTGAGTCCGGTAGCTTTACGCCAAAAGCGAGACGCAGAATTATGAGCAGCACGCGCTCCACGAGTACGCGTGACAGGCCGTCCTCGCGATGAGCACGGTTGCCTATAACGGCATCGTATTCGTCTCTCAATTGCCAAAACTGCTCAAACTCAGCCGGATTCGTTTGGCCGTCGGAATCCGTTTGAAACACGAAGTCGGCATCGTGGTCGATGGCGTACTTGTAGCCGTAGATGAGCGTTGGGCCATGCCCGCCGTTGGGCTTGGTGAGCGGCTGTAACTGTGGCTTGTCTTGGGCCAACGAGCAAAGGACGTCATAGGTGTTGTCGGTGCTGCCGTCGTTGATAACAACGAGGCGAGAATCACCGTTGCCGTCGTGCTGAGCAATAACAGGATACCAATCGTCGATGAGCGACTTGATGTTCTGGGATTCGTTGTATGCGGGAACGACGATGTACAGGGAGTCCATACTGTGTCCTTTCGCTTAGACCTTCGCTAGGCTTCCTCGCGAGCAAATGCCATGCGATGGCGTATGAGTATGTATACCAAGGTCGCAAACAATATCCAAGCGAGGATGACATAGCCGTTGGAGCGGTTATAGAACTCCGCTGCTTGGGCGATGGCACCGCCAAAATGACTTTGAATCCACTCGGGATTGCGCATGGCGAGCCCGTTGCCGTCCAAAAACACAAACAGCGACGCCAGGAATGCGTACACATACTTCCATGCGCCTGTAGCCAATATGCATAGGCCGGCCATGGGAATCGCGAGGTATTGATTGGCGATAGTCGAAGAAAACGCGACGAGGGCGATAAAGTACACGCTCACAACCTCAACGAAGCTGTATTCCTGCTTTCGTACCACAAAGCCAACGGTGCACATGAGCAATCCAAATGCCACGATCCAAAACTGCTCCGGCAGGTGAATTGCCGTATAGAGCCAGCGGAGGAGTGGGGCATTGTTCCATCCACGATACAAAAACACGTGCTGGATGATGCCGTTGAGTGCCTCGGGACCCCGCAAAGCCGAGGGGACAAAGCTGAGCAAAAAGAGAATGGGCGGAACAAAGGCATACAGCGCCCGCTTCTTCCACGAAAGGTCTTGCCGCATGAGGATGAAGGCGGGCAATACAAACAACACGTGCTTGGACACGAGGCTGAGGGTAAAGAACAACACGAACTTGAGGTCTCGCTTGTCAAACTCGTCCCCGGGATGGTAGGCAAACGCAGCAAGCAGGGCAAACAACACCGCCATGTTGTCAAACTGATTGGAGTACCCGGTAATAAGTACCGAAACGGGATTAAGAAAGAACAGCGCCCCGCCGCGCAGGCTTACGCGCGTGGCAATGAGCGCGGCTATGCATACGTCTATTCCTGTGAGGTACGACACCATGAGTACGCGATAGGTCCCCACTTGGTCGTTGGTAAACAGCTCCGAGAGGCGATAGAGAAGACCTTGGATGAGGAAGAAGGGGGGTGCGTAGTTATAGCGTTTGGTGTTTGCGTACACGCTTTGCCCATGACGTACGAGGTCGCCCACGATGCAGTACGAATCAAAGTCAAAATTATGGCCAATCGACATGGCCCAATATCTCAATGCCACGCCAAGCATAAGAACAAGCGAACCACCAATGATGATTCGCTGTGTCTCTCTATCGAGTGGACCTGCAATGTATGGTCTTGGCGTGCTGCGCAGGTGCAATGCCATTGTGCCATGCCTCCACTAAGGTACCCGTATGTTCGTTTACATACAAAATGTTGAACATCTGTTATTGTAGCTAAAGATGAAGGATGGCGTTGAGTACTTAGGCCTTGATGCGAGCCTTGATGCCAAGTGCCGCGCGATCTATCTTGCCGTTCTTGTTGAGAGGCATCTCGTCGAGCTGCTTGGTATTGTTGGGCACCATGTACTGAGGCAGGCGCTCACGCAGAATCTCCTTGAGGTCTTTGCGGGCAATGGAGCCAACGTAAAAGAGTATGAGACGTTTGCGTCCGGCGTCATACAGGCAGCAAGCACGCTCTACACCGTCTACGCCGTGTGCGGCGGCCTCGATGTCGCCCAGCTCAATGCGTTGTCCGAGGTGCTTGATTTGGTGGTCCTTGCGCGAAACATACACCAGGTCGCCGTTTTCGTTGTAACGGGCAAGGTCGCCTGTGCGATACATGGGCTCCAGCCAGCGTTGATTGGCGGGGTTTTGCATAAACGCCTTTGCCGTGCGCTCGGGAGCGCCAAGGTAGCCCATTACTAGGCAGGACCCCGCGACGCACACCTCGCCGACCTCATCGGCGGCGTGAATCTCTTGGTCGTGCTCGTCCAGCAGGAAGACGCGTTCGTTGGCAAATGCCTTACCGGCGGGAATGACCTCGTCATTGGCATACTCGCGATCGACCACAAAGTACGTGCAGTTGCAGGTAACCTCGGAGGGGCCGTACAAATTGGCATACAGGGCGTTTGGCACGTACTTTTGCCACACGCGCAGCTGCTTGGGCGGCATGGTTTCGCCGCTAAAGAGCACACGACGAATGGTGGTGGGCACACGATAGTCAAACCCGCCCATGATGGAGACAAAGCACATGGCGCTTACGGCCCAGCATAGGGTGGTTACCTCGTGGTCGCAAACGTAGTCCATGAGCTGCGTGGGGTTAGAGAAGTACGCGCGCGGGATTATCTGAACCGTTGCCCCGGTGAGCAGGGAAGAATACACATCCTTGTTGGTGGCGTCGAAGTCGAACGGCGCCTGGTTGCCCATCACGTCGGTTTGGTCTATGCCAAAGGTGGACGTAAAGGTTCGCGCCCAGTCCAATACCGAGCGATGCGGAGCCACGAACCCCTTGGGCGTTCCCGTGCTGCCGCTCGTAAAGTTAGCATAAAGCGGGTCGATGTCGGTGGCTTGGGTACGGACCGAGGCAAGTGCGGCTTCGTCAATCGTGGCGGTCACCACGTCCTCAATGCAGGCGAGTGTGTAGGTGTTGGCATCGAAGAGCTCGCGTGCCCGGTCAAGATGCTCTGCGTCGGTGAGTATCACTTGAGGTGCAAGCGCCTTGAGCATCTCCGCAACCCGGCTTTCGGGCTGACGTATGTCAATGACGGAATAGAATCCGCCAGCATAGATGGCGCCAAGCATGGACGCCCAGGCAAGTGCGCTCTTTTCCAGATAGAAGGCAACGGCCGTGCGTGGCTTAACACCATGGGCCACAAGCCAAGAGCCTGCTGACTGAGCGGCTGTTTGCAATTCCGCAAACGTAAGCGCGTTGGTGGGGTCGGCAACTGCGGTCTTGTGGGGAAGGCGCTCTGCAGTGTGCTCGAGCATTTGAAGAACGTTGCGCATGACTGCTCCTTGCTTGGTCCTAGTAGAAGATGTCGGCATAGAAGGTGCGTATGGTCTTTTTGGTGCCCTTTTCCCTCACGCTTAGCCGCATGCGCACGTCGCCATTGCCCGCATGCATGGGATAGTGGTACGTGGGGTCGGTATCGAAGGGCCGCACGTTTATGTACATGCCGTTTATGGGGTTGTCTATTTCGTACTCGTACTCCACCGTAACGCCTGGCTGCGCGATGGAATGGGCGGTAATCTCCACATAGCCCGTATCGTGGTTGATCTTGTAGGTAAAGTGGGCGTATTCAACCGGGTCAAAGCAGTCGGAGGAGAGGTACTCGTCCCATTTGTCGTAGGCGTAGAAGTGAGCCTTCGTGTTTCCGCCTGACTCCTCTTCCTTTATGAGCTTGCCAAGCGCGGTGCACAGGCTTTTGCCGCCCTCGATGTTGAGGTGCTGGCTGTCACTAAACCCGTCTTCCTCGGCGTGATAGAAGTCTCGGCGTGTCATGTTGAAGTCGTAATATACTCCGCCATGGTCTTTTACGAGCTTCTCAAGCCCCGCCATGAGTTTGGGGTAGTTGTCCTTCTTGTGAGCGAGGTTGTCGAACTCAGGGCGCGGCGCCAAACCCACGTACAGCTCGATGCCGTGCTCCTCGGCAAAGTCGAGGAGGCGGGTGAAGTCCGCAACGTTCTTGTCGAGAAACGGCGCGTCGGTGGTAAAGGTGAGCTCGTGCAGCCACATCTTGTCTCGAATGAGCTCGCCCTCATAGCCGCCATGCCCTTTGCCCATGTAGTGCCACGTGGGGTCCACAATGCTGGCAGCGTCGATGGGGTTGGGGTAGTTGCGGCGATTGTCGAGGTTTTGCTGGATGGCTTCCACGTCGTAACCAACCGATGAGTAGCACCAGGGGAACATCCAGGTGATGGACTTGGACGAGGCGAAGTTTACTTCGTCGAACACAAGCCGCCCGACGTTTTGCAGCACTTTGGGGATGGACTCCCCACGACTCTTTGCCTGAAGGAACGTAACTTGCGCGTTAAACCACGGCTCCGTTTGGAATGACTCGGGTCCAACAAAGATGATTGCGCGCTTGAGGTCGTGGTCTTCCGTCGCAGTCTCGAGTGACGCGAGTGCGTTGCTAAACGACTGCGCGGGCGTGGACAGGCTAAAGGAGTTCGAGCCGAGCGCCTCGTCCAGTGCGTATGGATCGGCGTTGCGTTGCGCAAAGGAGGATCCCACGATGAGGGTGTCGATGTCTTCGTCGGCGGAAGAGCGGTAGTCGTACCACGTAACCTCTGCGGCGGTGCCATACGGCTCGAGCGCAAGCGTGATGAGCACGTTGATGGTAACGGCAACGCAAACAAAGAGCAGTACTATGAGTACGTTCCTGAGCACCTTATTAGAAGAACGCATACAGGAACACCTCCCCTTGGGTAAGACCGTATCCCATGGCGAAGACGAATATGAGTCCGAGCACAAGGTATAGCGGCATGCGTACGGGAAGCTTGAGGTTTAGAATCGCCTCGCGCACGTCCACCCCGCGCTCGTAGAGCACGCTGATAACAAAAACGCAGGCGCAGGCCACGAGCGTTGGCGGTACAAAGCCGTATGTCTCGGGAGACATGACTCCGTAGGCCACCAGCTGGTGCTTGAGGTCCATGAGGGTGAAGTTGCAAACGGTGTTCTTGAGGCACAGGAAGATGAGCCCAACGTTTTCCATGCAGTCGAAGTAGCGACCCACAGCCACAACGGCAAAGGTACGCAGGATCGAGAACACATGGAATGCCGCAGACTCCCGGTTAACGTGAAGGGCCTGCGAGAGGCGTTCGAACAACGGTGCGAGCAGGTCCGAGAGCGCAATCACCACGCCGTTGTAGAGGCCCCACAGCAGGAAGTGCCACTCGGCGCCATGCCAGAGGCCTACCAGCAAGAACACGATTACGTTGGCCACACAAGCCGAGATGGTGCGTCCCACCTGCTTGCCCAGCACCTTGGTGGCCTGCTTGTTCAGAGCCTTCATGGGCTTGGTTACGGCAAGCGGATAGAACACATGGTCGCGCATAAAGGCGCCCAGCGACATATGCCAACGGCGCCAGAAGTCCGCCAACGACGTGGAGAAGTACGGCTGGCGGAAGTTCTGGGCCATCTCTACGCCAAAGAGCTCGGAAGCGCCCTCAACGATGTCGATGCCGCCCGAGAAGTCGGCGTACATCTCTATGGAGTAGATGAGGATGCCAATGATGATAACGGGGCCAGTCGTGGATGTGTTTGCGTTCGTAAAGATGGCGCTAAAGTTGATAATCAGCACGTTGGCGATGGCGTACTTCTTGAAGATACCGTATGCCATGCGAAGCAGACCCCTGCGCATGGCGTGGCCATCGACGCGTCGTGAGGCAAAGAGCTGTTGGGCTATCTCGCCATATCGGTTGATGGGGCCCTGCGTTACCTGGGGAAACCAAGAGACGAACAGCAAGAATCGCGCAAAGTTGGGCTCAGGATCGTACTGCTCGTTATATACCTCAATAAAGTAGCCCAGTGCCGTGAACATGTAGAACGATATGCCCAAGGGAAGCAAGATGCCCAAGCTCCTGGGGTTTGGCTCAAGGCCAAAGTTGAACAGGATGGTGTTCCAGTACTTGAGGTATCCGAGCATGCCCAGGGTGATGAGCAGCACGACGACGAGCACTATACGGCGCTTGCGCACAAACTGCTGTTTGACCGCCTTCTTTGCCTCTCTGCCCTTTGCGGCCTTGCGTGCATCCTTGGCATCGGCCGAGAGCTTTGCGAGCATGCGCGAACCCTGCCAGGTCGAGAAGGCCGTAACGAGGAGAAACACGAGCATGGGCCATTTGCCCGCAATGCCGTAGAACACGATGCTGCCAACCAGCAGCACAACCCACTGGTAAGTGGGGGCAAGCCGCCCGCATGCGTAGTAGCAAACAAGCAAGCATATGAGGAATATTACAAAGCTAAGGGAGAAAAAAACCATGGCGACCTTTCGTTGTGGCCATCACATGGTAGCGCATTGTTGCGTTTATCACGCGGTTCACACAGAGTCTGCGGGAATGGTGACGGGAACAGCGAGCAGGGAGGGCGTGAGACGCCGTGCGCCCACGCATTCCGCGCGTCTCCCGACGCGTCTGTGCTTGTGATGCACCATCGCGTTACAGTAACTAGCGTATATGCATCTCGTTGCAAAGGAGCGACCTATGCCCGATTCCATTCGCAAGGTCAACGTCATTGGACACCTCAACCCCGATACCGACAGTATCTGCGCTGCCATAAGCTACACATATCTCAAGAACCAGCTCGATCAGAGCACGGTGTACGAGGCCCGTCGTGCCGGCGCAGTCAATCGCGAGACCGGTTATGCGCTCAAGCACTTTGGCTTTGAGGAGCCGCGCCTCATCACCAGTGTCGCTCCGCAGATCAAGGACCTTACGCTCAGCGAGCAGGCGGGCATCAATCCCGAGACGAGCCTGTTCGTCGCCTGGAACCTCATGCGCGAGGAAGGCGTGGGCACGCTGGCCATTACCGACGGCGGCCGCAAGCTCCAGGGCGTTATTGCCATCCAGGACGTGGCAAACGCCAACATGGACATTCTGGACCGCAGCTCGCTGGCAACGGCAGGCACGGGATACGTCAACATCCTGGACACGCTCAACGGCGAGATGGTGGTGGGTGACCCCAAGGGCAGCATCACCACGGGCGAGGTGTGCGTGGGCACTACCCCCGAGGCCATGGACGGCGTGGTGAAGCCCGGCGACACCGTGTTGGTAACCGATCGCGTGGAGTCTCAGCGCTTCGCGCTTGAGGCCGGTGCGGGCTGCCTCATCGTGTGCTGCGAGTCCCCTGTAACCAGCGTGGTAAAGAAGCTGGCAGAGGAGCGCGGTGCGGCCATCATCGCCACCGAGTACGATACGTACGCCGCGGCTCGTCTCATCTCCATGTCGGTGCCTGTGCGCGCAAAGATGCTCGATGCCAGCAAGGTCGAGTCGTTCTCGCTCAACACGTCGGTTGAGGAGGCGCAAAAGGTGATGGCGAAGACGGGGCACCGGTTCTTCCCCGTTGTCGACACCGATGGCAACTACTTCACGCTCATCAGCGGTGGCGACATGGTTAATCCGCAAAAGAAGTTCGTTATCCTGGTGGATCACGCCGAGGTCTCCCAGATGGTTGACGGCATGGACGAGGCCGAGATCCTTGAGGTCATCGACCACCATCGCGTGGGTACGCTCGAGACGCCTGGCCCCATCTTCTATCGTCTGCAACCGGTTGGCTGCACCTGCACCATCATCTATGAGATGTTCCAAGAGAACGGCATTGAGATTCCGGCCAACATCGCCGGCCTTATGATGAGCGCCATCCTGAGCGACACGCTGTGCTTCCGTTCGCCCACCTGCACGCCGCGCGACGTATACGTGGGCAAGGAGCTGGCAAAGATCTGCGGCGAGGATCCCGATGTGTACAGCGACGCCATGTTCGATGCGGGTGCCGACCTTGAGGGACGTTCTGCCGACGAGGTGTTCAACTCCGACTTCAAGATCTTCTCGCGCGGCAACGTGAGCTTTGGCGTGGGCCAGGGTTCATACATGACCGAGAACAGCCGCAAGGCGGGCGAAGAGCTGCTCGCACCGTACTTTGAGCAGGCCGCAAAGATAAAAGACGTGCCGATGATCTTCTACATGTTCACCGACATCAAGAGCCAGACCACCGAGATGCTGTACTGGGGCAATGGTGCAGAGCGCCTGTGCTCCCGCGCATTCGACGTTGAGGCCAAGGACGGCATGGCGGTGCTTCCCGGCGTGGTTAGCCGCAAGAAGCAGGTCATTCCTGCCATGATGAACACGCTTGCCAAGCTGGAGACAGAGGAGTAGCCAAGCGTACATGCAAAAGGGCGGCTCCCCCACGGACTGTCGTGGGGGAGCCGCTTTTGTGTAGTCCCTATCGCTGGGAGAACGCGCCTTAGTACTTTAGTACTCTTCTTCTTGGTTGGTTTGAATGATGGACATGAGCGCTGGGATAACCTGCTTCTTGCGGCTCACAATGCCGGGCAGGATGGCTTTTCCGTCCTTGGGCGTCACGTTGAACGCGCGGGCTAGTAGTCTTTCGGCGCCGTTGCCCCAATAGAGCATTTCCGTCGTTTGGCTGCGAATGTCCGTGAACATGTAGAAGATGACGGGGAGTTCCTTGGCCTTTGAGGCGGCGGGGAAGTAGGGCTTTACCAGCTCTTCCGCAGCAAGGCGGCTCTGCCGCGTCATAAAGGACGCCTGGCCAACGCCAAAGTTTGCGTCTCCGCGCGAGAAGATCTTGAAGTCGGAGTTGAACACCTCGTCGGCGGTGCGGCCTGTGAGGTCGGCGCCTGCGTCGAACATGGCGTCGCTGTATGCCTCGGGATCCTCACCGCAAATCTTGGCGAGCTTACGTCCCACCTCGATGTCGCTTGCCGTGCAGGTGGGCGAGCGGAAGCACAGCGTGTCGCTCAGGATGGCGCTCATCATGATGCCCGCGATGTCGGCGGGAATCTCTACGCCATATTCCTCGAACATCTCATAGATGATGGTGCAGGTGCAGCCCACGGGCTCGCTGCGATAGAAGATGGGTCCAGGGGTCTCGATGGTGCCAATGCGATGGTGGTCGATAATCTCCATGATCTCGGCCTCGTCCATGCCGTCTACGGTTTGAGAGGCCTCGGCATGGTCCACGAGAATCACGTGCTTCTTCTTTACGTTGAGCATGTTGGGCGAACTCACCACGCCAATGTATGAGCCGTCTTCGTCGAGCACGGGGAACACGCGATGCTGCGTGCGGGCCATTACGCGTTGTGCCTCGTCAACCGACGTATTGACCGAGAAGAACTCAATCTTCTCCTCGGGCAGCATCTTGGCGCGCACGGGAACGGACATGGTGATGAGGCGAGCCGCGGCAAACGTATCGTGTGGGGTCGTGAGAATCGTGCAGCCGCGCTCCTCGGCCAGATTGCGAATGACGCCTGTTACGTTGGCGCCGCAGCAAACGATGAGGCAGCCAGCGCCGGAGTCGAGTGCGAAGCGTTGCGACTCGTAGCGGTTGGTGACGAGCACCGTGTCTCCTGGCGCCACGAGACCGTCCATCATCTCGGGCGTGGTGCCAATGGAGAGCTTGCCCATCTTGATGACGGCATTGGGGTCGCCGATGATGAGGTGGCCGTCGAGCGTGTCAACCACGTTTTGATACTTGGTGCGCGCGCGAGAAAGGGCGAACGTGTCCAAGATGTCCATGTTCGCATTGGCGATGTCCTTTACCGCGATGAGTCCCTGCAGGTCGCCTTCGCTGTCGGTGATGCAGAGCGTGCCTGCCTGGGAGTCGCGCATGAGGTTCCAGGCCACATGCAGGCTCGTCTCGCGATGGATGCCTTGCAGGGGGGTTATCTCGATGTCCTTAATCTGTGGTGCCACGCTCGTGATGAGGCGCGGGTCCTCGAAGCCAAAGTGACGGAGCACAAACGAAGTCTCGCGGTTGAGTGCCCCTGCGCGGCGGGGCTCATATATGGTGCCGGAGTCGTCAGTTAGATTCTTGAGGTATGCATAGGATATCGCTGCACAAATACTGTCGGTATCGGGGTTGAGATGACCTATAACGTTGACTTTGCGAATGGCCTCAGGTGACATGGTTTGCTCCTCGTACGCATTCGTATTCCGGAGTGTACATTTTAGTGGGCGAGTATGTGCCATTCGGTTTCGTGCTCGGTAGGGAGCCAAGATGCTTCGGCGGGTGGGCACAAAGCGCTAGAATGGGTACAGCGAATGCGATGAAGGGATGGGATTTATGAACAAGCCGGTTCTTGGCGTCTTGGGTGGTGTGGGCCCGCTTGCAACGGCATATTTTATGAAGTTGCTGGTTGAGCGTACCCCCGCGCATACCGATCAGGAACACGTGCCTGTGGTGATTATCAACGATCCTCAAATACCTGATCGCACGTCGTTTATCCTCAATCGCCTGGCGCCTGACCCCTTGCCCGAGATGGTGGGGGTGGCACGAAGGCTCGAGACGTTTGGCGTGGATTACATTGCCGTGCCCTGCAACACGGCCCATTACTTCTATGACGCGCTGACGCATGCGGTGGAGATACCCGTGCTCAACATTGTTGAGGAGACGGCGCGGACCATTGCGGAGCATGTGGGGACTCCTGCCAAGGTGGGCATTATGGCGACCGAGGGGACCATCTCCTCTGGCGTGTACGACATGTGGTTCGAGCCCTACGGGATTCAAACCGTCGCGCCCTCTGAGCAGGACCAAAAGGTGCTCAACAGCCTAATTTACGAAAAGGTGAAGGCGAACCAACCGTATGACGAACAGGATTTGGTTGGCGTGGTGCAAGGACTCATAGACCAGGGGTGCGATGCGGTGGTCGTGGGCTGTACGGAGCTCTCGGTGGTGTACCAAGGCATGGCCGATCCGCCGGGCGGGGTGTTTGACTCACTTGCCGTGCTAGCCGACCGCTGCATAAAGAAGCACTTTGAGGAGCGTGGTGAGCGGCATGCGGGATGAGCGCAACTTCTTTGCTCTGCTCTCGCGTCTTAAGTACATCGAGCGCTGGGCACTTATGAGGAGCTCGGCGCCAGAGAACTTGGCCGAGCACTCGCTTGAGGTGGCGATGATTGCGCATGCGCTGTGCGTGTTGGGCAACGTTCGCCATGGGCGCACGCTCAATGCGGAGCGTGCTGCGCTTGTGGGCATGTACCACGACGCTTCCGAGATTATTACGGGCGACATGCCCACGCCGGTAAAGTACTTCAACGCCCACATTCGTTCGGCATATGCCGAGGTGGAGGCCGCGGCAGAAGAGCGTCTTTTGGACGCGCTGCCCAACGACCTCAGACCCGTGTACGAAGGCGTGTTTGATCATGATGCCGACGATTACCTGCACAAGCTGGTTAAGGCCGCGGACAAGATCAGCGCGCTCATAAAATGTGTGGACGAGGCGCATGCGGGTAATGCGGAGTTCGAGACGGCGGCGAGGAGCACGCGCGAGTCACTCGACGCAATGGCGGCCGAGCTGCCCGAGGTTGCCGAATTCATGGAGGAGTTCTTGCCGGCCTACGGCCGCACGCTCGACGAGCTGCTGTAACGTGTTGGGAAATCTCCCTCGGCCAGATCCTAGAATTGTGCCTGTGACCATTCGTACGAGGCGGGGACGTACGTGCAGGTGCCCACGCGCACCTCGTCGAGCACTTCCTTGGAGCGATAGTTTGCGATGGGAACCGTCCCGTCGTAGTAGTCCCGAACGCCAGCACCCGTGATTATGCAGTTCATGGTTTCCTTGTACGAGCCGCTCTTGTACTGGTAGAACACGTCGCGTCTGCCACCATGCCCGCTGAGGGACAAGATGAGCGAGCTGGAATCCTTGTAGAAGCTGTAACCCTGATCGCCGTAGACGCCTTCGTCGAACACCAGCTTGGACCGTACGCCGTCGTACGTGTACATAACCACATGCCAGCCGCTGCCTCCGGAGTCCTTGTACGACACGAGGAGCTCGTCCTTGTTGTCCCCAAACACGTCCTCAAAGTGATAGTAGGCACTGTTCTTGTACGTGCCCACCCCGTTGGCCGCCAAGGTCTTTACCAAGTGCATGTACCCCTCATACATGTTGTTGTCCGCATCATACCGGAAGGGTCTGCTTGTGAGCGCAGGCGCCAAGTGGTCTTTTGAGAGCACCGATACGGTAATGGATTCCGCGCCAAAGAGGCCGTCCTTCGTGCCGGCAGACTGCCCGTTCTTTGCGTTGTCCAGCATGCCGAAGCCTTGTGCCTGCACGCGATACCATACGTCGTAGTTCTTGGCCAGCTGTCCCGTGAGCTTGATTTCGATGGCGCCTAGCAGTGCGCCGTTTTTTGTTGACCCCGCAGCTTCGCCGTTCTTGCGCCAGTCTCCCCACCCTTCACCACGTACGTATGCGCGGTACATGATGTCTCCGCTAGCCGTCTGGCGGTCGAGCTTGATCTTAATGGCGCTTATGCCTCCTGTCGTGCGAGGCGTTACGGAGTTCGTCCACGACTGCCAGCCCTTTCCGGGTTCGTATCCGCTTAGGAGAACAGTTTCCGATGATGAAGCGGCAAAGGCTCGTTGCGGATTGCCGCAGAGGAGGATTACGCCCGCGAGGAGTGCGATCGCTAGGATTCTCAGTGCGTTTGTGTGTGCTTGCCACTGCGTTTTCTGCATGACTGCCTCCTCCATCGCCGCTTGTTCTTTCAGCGTATCTTTGGCGGGTGCGCAAAGTCAAGGCGGGGCGTCATTGGCTTCCGCGAATTATTGAGGCGCGCAGGGAAAGTGTACGTACGATTGGTTAAAAAACGTATAAACCCTGTTGGCAATCAAGACTAAGGTCGCCGCGCGTACACTCTGTATTTTATAGAGTGTACGCGCGCGAACCGAAGCCTGTGCGCCAACTGGGGTTATTGGAAAGCTGAACGATCGCGCGTACACTTTGCCGCCCTATTCCCCAGTAGCCATGGAAACGAAAAAGGGGAAAGGCCCCGACGTCGTAACGACGGGGCCTTTCCCCTGGCTTAGGGACGCTCAAAGGCTGCTCATACCTTGGAGCGCAAGGGAAGGGACCTACTCCTCGTAGGGCTTCTTCCAGAAGGAGAGGATCAGAGCGCCAACAACGGAGCCGGCAACGATTGCGATGAGCCACATGACGGGGTTGCCGATAACCGGGAGTACCCAAGCGCCGCCGTGAGGAGCGGGGCTGGTGCAACCGAAGGCAGCGGACATGGCGCCAGCAATAGCGGAACCAATTACGCAGGTGGGGATGACGTGGCCGGGGTCGGCAGCGGCGAACGGGATGGCGCCCTCGGAGATGAAGGACAGGCCCATGATGTAGTTCACCAGACCGGCGTCGCGGTCAGCCTTGCTCCACTTGTTCTTGAAGAACGTGGTGGAAAGGGCGATAACGATGGGAGGAACCATGCCGCCAGCCATGCAGGCAGCCATGGCAACCTGGCCCATCTCGGTGCCAGAGGCGAGCAGGCCGGTGCAGAAGACGTAGGAAGCCTTGTTGAACGGGCCACCAAAGTCGATGGACATCATGCCACCAACGACTGCGCCAAGCAGTACGGCGTTTGCGGTGCCCATGCCGTTGAGGAAGTCGTTCATCGCGGTGTTGAGCATACCAAAGATGGGGTTGAGCAGGTACATGATGGCGCCGATGGCGAGCGTGCCGAGCACGGGGTAGAGCAGAATCGGCTTGATGCCCTCAAGAGCGTCGGGCAGGTTGTCGCAGAGCTTCTTGATGAAGTTGGTGAGGTAGCCTGCGATGAAGCCAGCTGCCAGAGCGGCAAGGAAGCCGCCGGAGACGCACACGCTCGCGTCAAAGTCGGGAGCGGTCTGGAGGAACGCGATGTTAATGCCGCTCTTGGCCATAAGGCCGCCAACCACGCCGGGGGCGAGGCCAGGACGGTCTGCGATGGACATGGCGATGTAGCCCGCGAGGATGGGCAGCATCATGCCAAAGGCCTCTTCGCCGATCTTCTTGAAGAATGCGGCGACCATGGTGGAGGAGCCGTAAGCGCCGGTGCCGGCCGCGCCCATGTCGAACAGGAACGCGAGAGCGGTGAGGATGCCGCCGCCGATGACGAACGGGAGCATGTGGGAGACGCCGTTCATGAGGTGCTTGTAAATCTGGGAGCCGATGCTCTCGTCGGTTGCAGCTGCGTCAGCGGAGACGACGGTGCCCTCCTGTACGGGAGCCTCGTTGTTGAGGATGATGTTGATGAGCTTCTCGGGCTCATTGATGCCTGCGGAGACGTTGGTGACGTACACCTGCTTGCCTGCAAAGCGCGCGCGGTCGACGTTCTTGTCGGCAGCGATGATGATGCCCTTGCAGTTGGCGATCTCTTCGGCGGTGAGGACGTTCTTGGCGCCAGCGGAGCCCTGCGTCTCGGCCTTGAGCACGAGGCCCATCTCGGCGGCCTTCTTCTCGAGGTTCTCGGCTGCCATGTAGGTGTGGGCGATGCCGGTGGGGCAAGCGGTGATGGCCAGGATGTCCGGGCCGTTGCCGCCGGTGGGAGCGGCTGCCTTTGCGGCCTGCTCGGCGTTGCGCTCAGCCTCGGCGTCGTCGATTACCTTAAGGAACTCAGCCGGGGTCTTTGCGGCGCGGAGTGCGTTAGCAAATTCCTCATGCATGAGCATCGCGGAGAGATTGGCCAGAATCTCCAGGTGGGTGTTCGCTTCGCCCTCGGGAGCGGCGATCATGAACATGAGGTCGGAGTTTTGTCCGTCGGGCGCCTTCCAGTCAACGCCGCCAGGAACCGTCATCGCGGCAAGGCCGGGCTTCTTAACAGAAGCGGTCTTTGCGTGGGGGATGGCAATGCCGTCGCCCACTGCGGTGGAGAACTCGGACTCACGTGCAAGGATGGCCTCCTTGTACGCGGCTTTGTCCGAGATGTTGCCGCTTGCATCCTGCAATGCGACAAGCTGGTCGATGGCATCCATTTGGTTGGCCGCGGATGCGCCAACCTTAATGCCCTCAGCCTTGAGCAAATCGGTGATTTTCACGTCTTGCCCTTCCTTTCCTTTACCTAGTGCCTTCCTACCTTCCACGCATTGGGAGAGATACCTCCTAGAGGTGTGCCTCCCAATGCGCGGAACACCTCCATATGCAAAAGGGGACAAGTCCCCGAATTGCCTTACAGCGTTGCGAGCAGTGCCTCAACCTCTGCGCGCGTTGCCAGGTCGGGCGAGAATGCGCTCGCCGAACCGGTGCACAGACCCATGCGGAACGCCTGCGCGTAGTCGCCCGTCTCGATGGTGCCGGCCACGAAGCCTGCGACCATGGAGTCGCCTGCGCCTACGGAGTTGACGACCTTGCCCTTGGGGGCTTCGCTCTTGACGACCTCGCCCTCCTCGGACACAAATACGGCGCCCTCGCCAGCCATGGAGATAAGCACGTTGCGCGCGCCCTGCTCCTGCAGCTTCTTGGCATACGGTACGACCTCGTCCTTGGTGGTGAGCTTTACGCCAAAGATGTCGCCCAGCTCGTGATTGTTGGGCTTGATTACGAACGGATGATACTTGAGCACGCGCGTGAGCAGGTCGCGCTCGGCGTCAACGGCAATGTTGATGCCGCGGCCTTCCAGGCGGCTCATGATGCGCTCGTACATGTCGCCAGGCAGGGTGGACGGTACGCTACCGGCAATCACGAGGTAGTCGCCTTCCTTGAGCTCGTCGAGCTTGGCATACAGCGCCTCGATGTCGGCTTCGGTGATCTTGGGGCCAAGGCCGTTGATCTCGGACTCCTCGTTGCTCTTGATCTTTACGTTGATGCGGCTCATGCCCTCGGCTACATCGATGAAGTCGCAGGTTACACCGTACTTCTCCATGCTGGAGGCAATCTCTTTGCCCGTGAAGCCAGCCATGAAGCCCAAAGCGGTGTTATCGTGTCCTAGGTTCTTGAGCACGATTGACACGTTGATGCCCTTACCACCGGGAAGGATGTTCTCGTAGTAGACACGGTTCACCTCCCCAAGCTTGAGGTCCTCCACCCGGACGATGTAGTCCAGGGAGGGATTAAACGTGACTGTGTAAATCATTGCTCCTCCTTCACTTCCACAACATTGCCTGCCATACGAAACGCGCCCTCATTATCTGGAAGACGATCTGTGACGACCGTCGCATCCATGAACTCAGCGAACGTGATAAGTGAGGTCTTTGACATTTTACTAGAATCGCACAACACATAGGGGCGTACCGTGTGCTCAAGTGAGATTTGTTTTACTGCTGCTTCGCTAAACTCGGGCGTGGTAAAGCCCGTCTCAAGTCCCGCTCCGTTGGTTCCCCAAAAGCCGATGGTGAAGTGGTATCGACGAATGGTATTGACTGTTTCTGCACCAACAAGCACCTCTGTAGCTTGTTTTACTTCGCCGCCGGGCAAAAGCGTTCGACAACCCTTGGCCAAAAGACGCTGTGCATGGGGGAGCGAGTTGGTGAGGTAGGTTGCATGGGTTTCGGTAATCGATTCCACGAGGCATTCGGTAGTGGTTCCGCCGTCGATAAACACGAAGTCGTCGGGTTGAATGATTTTGGCGGCATATGCACCAATAAGACGCTTTTCGGTCATGTGGAGCGTTTGCCGGCCGGCCATGGATTGGTCTGCCACCACATAGTCGGAGCGAATGCGTGTGGCGCCGCCGTGAACCTTGTTGAGCAGCCCCTGTTTGTCCAGCTTAATGAGGTCGCGACGGATGGTGGACTCCGAAATGCTGAGCAGTTCCATGAGCTCCGGAACAGAGACGGCCCCTCTTTCGTTTACAAGACTCACGATGCGGTTTAGCCGCTCTTCGGCAATCACGTGTGGCTCCCCTTTCCCTTCGCTGAGGTAATTGTAGCAACAAAATGAATCAAAAACAATCAATAATAGTCAAAAACGTTCATATCGCGTGAACGGCACGTTTTTTTACGGGAATGGTTTTGCGGGGACATGTCCCGCTGCGTCCCTTTTTCGTTATATCGGCTCTATGCGAAAAGCGCATGGAACGTATTCAGAACAAGCATTGGACGTGGGGGCCGAAGGACGATTCAATGGGGTTATGGGATTCGCGCAAAATGGAGTCATACAAGACGTGCGGAGGCAAAGAAGAAGGAGCGACGATGACAAAGACGTTGGTGGCATTCTTTAGTGCAAGCGGAACAACAGCGCAGGTTGCGCGCGAACTGTCCTCTGCGATAGGTGCCGATCTGTATCAAATCGAGCCCGAAGTGCCCTATACGCGGGCAGATCTAAACTGGAACAACCGAGAGAGCCGATCGTCATTGGAGATGGGCGACGAAACCGCTCGCCCTGCCATAGTGGGCGCGCCCAACACGTCGTCCTACGATACGGTCTTTGTGGGTTTTCCCATTTGGTGGTATGTGGAGCCGCGCATCGTCGACACGTTCTTGGAGGCTAGTGACCTCAAGGGCGCCGTCGTGGTGCCCTTCGCGACGAGTGGAGGCAGCGGCATTGGGCAGGCGACGTCTCGCATTCGTTCGCTGCTGCCAGAGTCGCAGGTTAAGGAAGGCGGCCTGCTCAATGGTCGTCCCTCAAGCGTCAAGATTGCGGCATGGGCTAAGGGAGTGCTGAAATGAGGGTGCTCGTTCTTCAGGCGAGTCCCAACTTACAGGGCTCCACGTCTGTGCTGGTCGATGAGTTTTGCCGTGGCGCCCGCGAGGCTGGAAACGCCGTGGAGCGCGTGGATGTGTGCAGGCTAAACATATCACCCTGCACCGGGTGCGTGGCGTGTGGCTACGAGGGTCCGTGCGTGCAGCACGACGGCATGGACGTCCTGCGAAAGAAGATCCTCGATGCCGACATGTTGGTCCTCGCAACACCGCTCTACTACTACGGGATGACGGCACAGCTCAAGACCGTGATTGACCGTTTTTGCTCGGCAAACGCAAGCATTACGGGACGCCGTCTTCGCTCTGCCCTGCTCACGGTGGCCTGGAATGCAGACGACTGGACTTTTGAGGCACTCGCAGCCCACTACCACACGCTCGTGCGTTACCTCCATTGGCAAGACTGCGGTATGGTGCTGGGGTATGGTTGCGGTACGCCGAGCTCTACGCGTGCGAGCCGTTATCCTCGGGAGGCTTACGCGCTCGGGCGTTCTTTGAAGTAACGGAACGAGCAAGCAAGGTGGCCGCCCGCTCGTGCGAAGCACGGGTGGGCGGCCACCAGTTTATCGAGACTTGCTTGGGCTTAGTGGTGGAACAGGCGCATGCCGGTAAAGCACATGGCGATGCCGTACTTGTCGGCCGTCTCAATCACGTTGTCGTCGCGGATGGAGCCGCCAGGCTCGGCAATGTAGCTCACGCCACTCTTGTGCGCGCGCTCGACGTTGTCGCCAAAGGGGAAGAACGCGTCGGAACCCACCGTCACGCCGGTTTGCGTGGCAATCCACTCGGCTTTCTCCTCGCGGGTTAGAACCTCGGGGCGCTCGGCAAACCACTTTTGCCACTCGCCGTCGCGCAGCACGTCGTCGTGCTCGTCCGAGATGTACACGTCGATGGCGTTGTCGCGGTTGGCACGACGAATGCCGTCCACAAACTTGAGGCCGAGCACCTTGGGGTGGCGGCGCAGGTACCATGTGTCCGCCTTGTTGCCGGCGAGGCGGGTGCAGTGCACGCGGCTCTGCTGACCGGCGCCCACGCCGATTGCCTGGCCGTCCTTTACGTAGCAGACGGAGTTGGACTGCGTGTACTTGAGGGTGATGAGACTGATGATCATGTCGACGAGCGCCTCGTCGGGCACGTCCTTGTTCTGGGTTACGAAGTTGGAGACAAGCGCGCGGTCCACCTTGTAGTTGTTGTGCCCCTGCTCAAAGGTGATGCCAAACACGTCCTTGGTCTCGATGGGGGCACACTCGTAGGTGGGGTCGATCTGCACCACGTTATAGTTGCCGCCCTTCTTTTGAGCGAGAATGGTCAGCGCCTCGTCGGTGTAGCCGGGCGCAATAATGCCGTCGGAGACCTCGGGCTTGAGATAGGCGGCGGTGTCGGCGTCGCACACGTCGCTCAGCGCTGCCCAGTCACCGTAGGAGCTCATGCGGTCGGCGCCACGAGCACGGATGTAGGCGCAGGCGATGGGGGAAGGATCGGGCAGGTTGTCGCCCACAAAGTAGATCTGGCGGTCGATGTCCGAGAGGGGTGTACCGACGGCGGCGCCGGCAGGAGAAACGTGCTTGAATGACGCGGCAGAAGGCAGGCCCGTGGCTTCCTTGAGGTCGCGCACAAGCTGCCAGGAGTTGAGTGCGTCGAGGAAGTTGATGAATCCAGGCTTGCCCTGCAGCACCTTAATGGGGAGGTCGGACCCGTCCTTCATGAAGATGCGCGAAGGCTTTTGATTCGGGTTCATGCCGTACTTGAGTTCCAATTCGTTCATGCTGTGCTCCTTTGTTGTTGAGGTCGTGGTGCCTATGCTTCGTGCTCAAACAGCTGCTTCGCAGAACTGCGCGCGAAGCATAGGCACCACGACCGCCTTAACGTGGGCGCGAGAATCAAAAGCCCATTTCTCGCTAACCAAGATAATATGTGTGCGCCGCTTCGCGGCGCGTCTTGTAGGTGCCTATGCTTCGTGCTCAAACAGCTGCTTCGCAGAACTGCGCGCGAAGCATAGGCACCACGACCGCCTTAACGTGGGCGCGAGAATCAAAAGCCCATTTCTCGCTAACCAAGATAA
>JAFWMI010000003.1 GCA_017513965.1 Atopobiaceae bacterium | reverse complement strand
TGGCTTATGACAATCGAGAAGATGTGGCCCACGATAGACATACCAAACTTCATCGACAATTGGCGCGACGATGGCTCGGGCATGAGTGTACAGGCGCTCGAGGCGCTGTCCGCTCAGGCGGCGGAGGAGTTTGCGAGCGAGAGTATCCTCGACTGCCTCAATGATCCCGACTGTGCGTGCTCCATCATCTCCGATGGGGCGCTTGCCGGGTTGGTGGAAGTCGAAGGCAGCTACGGAACCATGTCGCTCGCTACCCAATCCGAGGACGAAGACGACGGCGTTGGCGACTTCGCATACGAAACCGTGGAGACAGATGACGGCAGCTTTGGGTTTTGGTCCGTCTCGGTGCCTATGGGTGCGGCTGCGCCATGGAGTACGGACGACGGGAAGCCAACTGACAAGGAGCGTTCGGACGAGCATGAGGTGAATGAGCAGACCAATGCCACGGCCGAATCGGAGTCAGCGCCCGTGGTTGAGGCACAGGAGGAGGATACGGCGACCGAAGAAGCGATGACCGTCCAAGAAACCATGCCAGACGATGCAGAAGGTCTCGATTCTTATGCAGAGGAAGTGAACCTGGAAGCGGCGGAGGTGCCACAGGACGATGTGTCCAATATGACGGCGACAGTGGTCGAGGAAGATTCGGAGACGATCGAGGCCGAAGAGAAGGAGCCCGTCGTGGACGAGGTCTCCGAGACGACGGCAGTGAAGGAACAGGCGGAAAGGTCGAGCATTGCCAACAGCTTTGTTCCAACGCGCTCGTTTATGGCTACCCAAGGCACGGAAGACGCAGGCGTCAAAGGCTACGGTCGCGAAGGCGGCCTCGTGCCCAGTCTCGACATACAGCTTGCCTCCGACATCTTCAGTGACCCGCGCTCCAAGGTCGTGGACATATTGGACACACCGCACGTGTTCCGTCTGGGTGTTACGAGCATCGACGGCGTACCACGCACACGCGTGATCTGCGATCAGATCGATGGTACCAAGCGCGGTCTCGGCACCCGTGTGTTCGATACGCGTTGGCTACAGAAGCAGCAGCTCTTCAATCGGGTCGACCTGTATGACTACGACTTCGACGTCTATGTTGAACAGCGGGCCGGGTCTGAGCTCTATGTTGCGAGCGGCTACATCCATCTCTTCTTGGTGTGTGGCAGAAGGGCCGATGGTACAGGCACGTCGATTTCCAAGCTGGCAACCGACCAGGCGTTTGGCTATGCGTTTTTCCATTACCAGGTAAAACGGTCCGGTGAAGTGGAATTCTATGACGACTTGGGCATCCTCTTCCCCGTAACGGACTTCAAATACACGAGCACTGCCCAAGGTGGCGTTGCTCACAAGTACCATATGTTCTCCTGTCCGCACATCATGCCCGTCGATCCCCACCTTTGGCGTGGCGAGCAACTGAGCTATGGATACAGCCCCATGTTCTTTACCTTCCTCGACCGCGCGGCCGACCACCCCGACGACGTCTTCCGCACGGATGAGGGCGCTGGCACGGGAGCTGACCCCGACATTGGCTTGGGGATGGGCTTTGTGCAGGTTGAAGGGTCGGGGACGGTCATTAAGTTCGTGGACACCAGCCAGTTTGGCTTTGGCGCCATTACCGACTACAGCATCTATGGCATGAGCTGCTCTGCGAAGATGCCCGGAACGGACTGGCACCTCATACAGCTCTTTGGCAACGAGTTGACCCACCCCATCCTCGTAAAAACAAAAAACACCCTCGGGCCAAACAGTTTGGGCGTGCCAAACTCCGTTGCCATACCTGCCGTTCTGTCCATCAAGCCGTGTCGCTATCCCAGCGATGGCGCCGATGACTACAGTGCCGTCAAGCTCATCTACTGGCGCAACGGCGACTTCCTTGCGTGTTGCAGCACCAAGATTGTTGGCGAGCGTGCAGCGCAATACGGTGACACGCCTGCCTATGACAGCCATCTTTGTCGGGTGCACATCGCAGACCTCGAGGGCTCGCCCTCCTTCGAGTTTACGGATGCCGGCGTAAAGGGTGTTGGCGTCGAGGGATTCTGCGTGGACCAGTATGGTGATACCATCTACTGGCCAGTGCTTCGCGATAACGCGGCTCAATACGATGTGGACGAGACCGGCGGGCAGAGCAAATCCGACAAGACCGATAGCTACTATGCCATCTTGGCGAGCGATTTCTGGAGTACGTCGGGTTTCCTCGACGACAACGAAGGCATCTTCTGCGAGCCGTACGTGTTCGCTGAGGTCGACCACCGCATGGACACCCTCGTGTTGCCGAGGCGATCGGATGCGAGCTATCAGTCGTCAAGCATGGGATCAAGGGACGTCTCCTTCATCAACACCCACATCACCGACATCAAGGCGGGCAAGGCAGACCTGTGGTGCACAACGATGCCGTTAGTGCGCTCCCTTACGGTAACTTCCATCGAGGCGGATTCCAACATCGTGCTGCCAGGCAAGAACGTCAACATCAACGTTGGGGTTCGCAACAACGGCAACGAATGGCTCAGGTGCTGCAAGGTCAACGTGTGCAAGACGGACGGCACGGTGGCCTACGATGACTTGCTTGTGTTCGACGAGGATACGCTTCTGGAGTCTGCCTTCAACATACGTCGCGAGGATGGCACGTTCGAGAACAACGAGTATGACTACTGGCTCGCGCCGGGTAGGAGTGCCGTCTACAGGATCAGCTTCCCCGTGCCGTCCGACTGGTCGGGTAAGACCGACATCGTAGTGCGAATCTCCACGTTGCAGCTCTCCAACAACGACCTCTCGATGCAAACGCAAGGTGGACTCACCACGATGGCGGAGAGCTCGCAGCCCATGGAGTGGTTGCAGGCGTTGGACGATGAGCCGGTCGAGTGGCTCAGGATTAACGATGGCGACTACGAGGTAAGCGCCGAGGACCTAAGCCCGGCACCGGTGACGGTAAAGAGCAAGGGCGGCTCCAGCGGCAATGGCACTGGCACCGGTACTAACGGCGGCGCTTCGGGCTCCACTAACAACAACGGCCTGCTAGGGCGAGAGGCCATTCCCAGGACGGGTGACGATGGGAGCTATGGCGGGCTGGGGCTCGCCGCGGGCGCCCTAGGCGCCGCCATGGTCGCCTACTCCAAACGTCGGTGCCAAAATGAGAACGAAAAGAACGAGTCGTAAGTGTTTTCCGCTCAGACCATGGGATGATCATGAAATGGTTCAGATTGCACAGATACCTGCTCCTCGCAATGCTTACGACCCTCGTGGCCCTCGTGTGTGCGCCGACTGTTGCATATGCCGCGCAGCAGGTGATTACCGACGACCAGGGCAGGCAATACTCAAGCTTTGACGCGGCGCTTGCCAATGTGCCCACTGACGGTTCCATTACGCTTACGCTCAAAAACACGAGCGACGACTCAGCCGCTCTTCCCATCACGATCAACCGTCCCATCAACGTGCGTGTCCTGTCTCCAAAGAACCAGACGAAGACCTCCAAGATCGAATCGGTGAACATGACGGCAGGTACGCTGTCGCTTGAGGCAGGCCGCTTTTGGACGATGAAAGACAAGACAAATGAGCTGGAGAAGACTTCCAACCTCCAGGTTGATGGCATGGCGAAGGTGACAAACGCCAAGCTTAAGGCGTCTGGCGTCAGTTTCAAAAACCTCCTGCGCGTCTACGATGCGTCGGAGCTCAAACTTGCGTCGTGCATGCTGGAAGACCCCGAGAGGCGCAACGTCGCCCGGGCGGACCAAGAGGCCACCATCTGTCTCATGGGAAAGGTGACCGCCTCCATCGACGCCTGCTATGTCTATGGCGACATCTACGTTGGGTCGGGATGCAGGCTTGCCACGCTCAACGATACGGATCTTATCAACACGAGTGAGAAGCGGGGAACTGCCCTCAACGTGGCAAGAAGCGCGACGGTGGGCGAGATCGTTGGCAGTACGGTCTATGGTTCGCAGAAGGCGCTCTTCTATGCCAGTGCGAGCTCCACAGAAATAGAGCGCAGCACCATCATTTCGGACTCGGGCAATCCCATCGACGGGGGAAAGGATAGCAGTGATTGGAAGGGCTGCAAGGTCGAGAAGAGCCTAGAGGGCTCCAACCGCGGCAAGGGACGCGGCACCTACTACGGTTCCGACCGGGAGTTCGACAACACCTGGTTTAAGGGCGTCATTCCCGAAGGGTACAACCTGAGCAGGTGGACGGAGCGCGTAGTGGTAGATGGTGGAGTCTCGACGGTTGCCTGTCGCTATCTCGTGAGGACGGACTGCACGCTCACGTACGACGCCAACGGTGGGACGGGAGACATGAGCTCGAGCAACAAGAAGAACCAGTGGGGTGACCGCAACCAGACAGTTGACTCATGTGCCTTCCGGAAGGGGGGCACGTTGTTTGCAAGCTGGAACACCAAGCCGGACGGCACGGGGATCACCTACCGCGCAGGCGATCGCCTGAGCTTTGAGTTGCAGAAGGACGTCGTGCTCTATGCGCAATGGTCCACAGTGAAGTGTACGCTCACCTTCGACACGCAGGGTGGTACTCCCGTGGCACGGCAGGCGGTTGCCGTGGGCAACAGGTTTGTGCGACCAGCGGATCCCACACGTGAAGGCTACACGTTCGGCGGCTGGTACAAGGATGTCGCCTGCACGCAGGAGTTCGATTTCGCGATACCGGCGAGCGAACTTGAACAGACGGCCTATGCGAGGTGGCTGCCCGACTGCACCCTCGTCTTTGATTCGATGGGGGGATCGCGGGTAGACAGCATAACGGTGAAGTATGGCCAAAGGGTGTGGGAGCCTGCCGCCCCCTCAAAGTCGCACTATCGCTTTAAGGGCTGGTACAAGGACGAGCAATGCACGCATCCCTTCGACTTTCCCGCGAACCTTGTGCAGCAGACGACTACCCTATATGCGAAATGGGACGACTTCTTCGAGTGCCATGAGTGGGATGAGGGGGAGGTCATAAAGAGTCCAACGTGCACCCAGCTGGGAGTACGCAAGTACACCTGCAAGATTGACCCCGATCACACGATGACTGAGCCAATCGCCAAGACGGCCCACGAGAGGACCAGTGGCTTCGTGCCCTATCACTGGACTGGCGACTATCCGGATCACGATACGTATTACAAGGCGCCCACCTGCGAGCATAGCGGGCGTGGCATGTATGCCATCTATTGCAAGAAATGCGACATGATTCTCCAGCGCGCGTGGGTCAATATCGCGTCGCTTGGGCATGACTGGGGCGGTTGGACGCCCGTTGAGGGGACCAATGAGGAGCGGCGCGTCTGCAAGCGTGATCAGAGTCATGTTGAGGTGCGGACGGTACCCTCCGAGCCCTGTAAACACGGACATCTTGAGCACGTGAGTGCCAAGGACCCCTCATGCACCGAGCAGGGCAACAGCGAGTATTGGACATGCCCCGACTGCCATGAGTGGTTCCTCGACAAGGCGTGCACAAAGGTGGTGTCGTCGAGCGACGAGGTGCTGATTCAGGCCACGGGGCACACCCTCCAAACCGAATACGAAACGATCACTGAGGTTGAACCAACGTGCACGACAGCTGGGGTGGAGAAGAGAATCTACCGGTGTGCCACCTGTAAGCGGGCAATCAGTACCTCTCAGGAATCCATAGAGCCTCTGGGTCACGATTGGGGCCCATGGGTTCCCGTTGAGGGCACCAACGAGGAGGAGCGTGTGTGTACACGGGATGCATCGCACACCCAACGGCGCGATGCCCCCCATGCCCCCTGCAGCCACCAGCATGCGTTGCACGTAGAACGGGCAGACCCAACTTGTACGCAGGCGGGCCGCAACGAGTACTGGGCTTGCCCCGACTGCCAGGAGTGGTTCCTCGACAGCGGCTGCACGCAGCAGGTCCAGAGCGCCGATCAAGTGGTCATCTCGGCGCTGGGACACAAGCCAGGCGAGGCAAAGCACGAGAACGAGGTGGCGCCCACGTGCGAGCAGCCTGGATCCTACGACGAGGTCGTTCGCTGCACCGTCTGCAACGAGGTCCTCTCGAGCAAGGAAGTCCCCGTCGAGGCGAGGGGACACACGGCTGGGGAGTCCGTAAGGACCAATGTTGTGGAGGCCACCTGCGAGCATGCGGGCACGCACGACGAGACCGTGAGCTGCACCGTCTGCGGCAAGGCGATCTCTCACCATACCGTGAAGGACTCTGAGCCGCTTGGCCATGTGCCTGGCGAGACGAAGCACGTCAACGAGGTTGCTCCCACATGTACCGACGCGGGCTCATACGACGAGGTGACCTACTGCAGTCGCTGTAATAAGGAGTACGAGCGCAAGGCCGTTCATGTTGCTCCGCTTGATCACGATTGGGGGGCGTGGACGCGCGACGACGAGGGAACCTCCGAGGTCCGCATCTGCAAGCGCGATTCGCGTCACATGCAAACGAGGGCAGTTATAACGGAGTCCTGCACGCACGAAAACAAGACGTTCGTTCCCGCGCAGAATCCTACCTGCACGTCTGAGGGCAGCCTGGCCTATTGGGCCTGTCCGGACTGCATGGGGTGGTTCCTCGACGAGGCCTGTACGCAGCCGATCACCACGTCCGTCATCGTGCCGCGTCTTGACCACACCCCGGGTGAGGAGGAGCATCAAAGCGAGGTGTCGCCAAGCTGTACTCAGGCGGGATCCTACGTGGCGGTTGTCAAATGCACGGAATGCGGTGAGGAACTCTCGCGCAAGAGCGTTATTGTCCCCGCAACGGGACACACTGCCGGGGAGTCCGTAAGGACCAATGTTGTGGAGGCAACCTGCGAGCATGTGGGCACGCACGACGAGGTCGTGAGCTGCACCACCTGCGGCGAGACCCTCTCGCGCAAGACGGTGGAGGATGCCCCCGCACTTGGCCATCAGGCTGGTTCCGCGACGCGCGAGGAGATACGAGCGGCAACCTGCGAGGAGGAAGGGCTCTGTGACGAGGTCGTGAGCTGCACGGTATGCGGGCAGGAGCTCTCGCGCAAGGGTGTCTACGTTCCGCCGACAGGCCACACAAGGGGAGATCCCGTGCGGACGAACGTCGTGGAGGCCACCTGCGAGCATGCGGGCACGCACGACGAGGTCGTGAGCTGCACGGTATGTGACCGAGAGTTGTCGCGCAAGACGGTGGAGGATGCTCAGCCATTGGGTCACGTGCCTGGCAAGGCGATGCGCGAGAACGTTGACGCTCCCGATTGTGAGGAGGATGGCAACCACGACGAGGTCGTGCGCTGCGAGCGGTGTGGCGAATGGCTGTCGTGGGACTGGGTGCTCGACGCGGCGACCGGCCACGACTGGGGCACCTGGCAGACGGTCAAAGAGGCAACCAGGTACGACGAAGGTCTGGCCAAGCGCGTATGCGCCCACGACAAAACGCACGTTCAATACCGTGCCATTCCCACGCTTGAGCACGAGCACGCCTTGGTCCATATGGGCGCGAAGCCTGCAACCTGCATGGCCGAGGGCCATAACGAGTACTGGTGCTGCGAGGATTGCGGCGCATGGTTCCTCGATGCCGAGGGCACCCGACCCGTGGAGGACGAGTCGGATGTGGTCGTGCCCTGCCTGCCGCATAAGGCGGGGGAGGCCGTGACGGGCTACTCCGAGGATGCCACCTGCGAGGAAGACGGCTATCACACCACGGATGTTTTCTGTGACGAATGCGGGGCGCTCCTCCATAGCGCGACCACCGTCGACGAGGCGTTGGGCCACGATTGGGGTGACTGGAAGACCGTCGAGGTGCCCACGGACAGCAAGGCTGGTCTTGCGCAGCGTACGTGCAGGCGCGACTCCAGCCATGTGCAGACCAAAGCCCTGCCGGCAGAACACACCCACGACATGGTGTATATGGACCAGGTCGATGCCACGTGCACTGAAAACGGCGTGCGTGCGCACTGGTGTTGCGCAGACGAGAACTGCTCCGCCCTCTTCGCGGACGAAGCAGGAACGACACCTGTCTCCATGGATGAGCTCACCCTCCCCATGCAGCCTCATGTGCCCAACGAAGAGGCAAAGGTCGAGCGGGAGCGGGAAGCCACGTGCTCCGAAAAAGGTGTGTCTTACGAGGTGACGTACTGCAAGAACTGTGGCGAAGAGGTTGGACGCAACACGGTTACGGAGGGAAAGACCGCTCACCGGGAGGGGGAGCCTGTCTACCAGAACGTCGTACCACCCACGTGCAGCGTACGTGGTGCGCAAGACGAGGTGGTCCACTGTGCCGACTGCGACACCGAGCTCTGGCGACGTATGGTGTCGATTCCCTGCACGGCGCACACGCCGGGAGAGGTGACGATCGTCAACGTCGTAAAGCCCACCAAAACCGAACCCGGCTCGCATGACGAGGTGATCAGCTGCACCGTGTGCTCGCAGATAATCTCGTGGGAGACGATAGAGGACCCGCCCACAGACGCGCTCTACTATGTGTCATCGGGCGCGAAGGGCAAATGGACCAGGGGAGACGTGACGCCACTCACCGTCGTGTTCAAGCGCTCGCAGAACAACGAGGAGGCGTTCGACCTGTTCCAGGGCCTTATGGTGGATGACGAGCAGCTCAACAGCAAGTGCTACACGGCGGAACGAGGCGGCGTGATCGTCAAGCTCCTGCCGACCTACCTCGAGACGTTAGGCACTGGCGAGCATACCCTAACGGCACGGTTTGCGGATGGAAGCGCGCAGACGACGTTTACGGTCATCACCGAGGACCTGCCTGATCCTGAGGAGAGGTCCTTCGCGGTCGCCGCCTTCAGCTGCGATCAGAACACGCACGAATCCGTGGCAGACGTAAGCATAGAGTCCTCGTCGCATCCGTACGAGGAAGGGAGCGTCGTTACGGTGAGCGCGCCTACCAAGAAAGGCTGGGCGTTCGTTGGTTGGTACCCGGTAAAGAAGACGAGCCAGGGGCTGGTGGAGGAGTACGACAAGGACACGCAGCTCTCCAATCAACGCAGCTACACGTTCACCGTCACAGAAGACACCTTGGTCGTAGCCGTGTACGAGGCGACCAAGGACGTGAATGCCACGGTGCGCATCGAGTCGGTCAACGGTGCCTCCTACACCGTCGCGCTCGATGGCGTGGCCGACAAGTCGGTGCAACGGGGTAGCAGTCACAGCATACCCGTTGGCACCAAGCTCACCATTACGGCAAAGGATCCCGAAAGGGTCGTGATGTGGCTCAATGAGAGCCAAAAGGTCATTGGCACCGGGCAGACGTCCCTGGACTATACGGTGACGAGCTCCACCACCATCGCGCTGGTGTACAGCACGGGGTCAAACGAGCAGACGCAGGTAAAGTTCCTCTCTGCCGACGACCAAGTGATGCTCTATCGCCGTTACTCGGCAGACCTTGCCGACGCAAGCTCCATCGAGCTCGCGGCGCCGCCGGCCAAGCTGGGCAACACCTTTGTGCGGTGGGTCTTCGAGGGCACTCGGGAGGAGGCTACACGGGAGGCCATCCTGGCAAAGGTCCAAAGTCCCGCACAAAACTATGCCGAGGTCACCATTCGTCCGGTGTACAAGCCGTCGGAGGAGAAGGCCAAAGTGACGTTGCTTACCAAAAAGCCCAATGAGGATCCCGTGGAGAGCGGGGTGACGGAGTATCAACCGGGCACGGTTGCCTCCCTGAATGCTCCGGCGGTAACGGGCATGGTCTTCGAGTCGTGGCGCAACGCGGCTGGGGAGGTGCTTGGCCATGCGAGCCCGCTCAAGCTCTATGCGGTTGGGGACCAGACCATCACGGCATGCTACGTACCCAACGGGAGCGCGGTGCAGAGCGATCCGGTAATCGCCATTACGGGATTCAACAGGCTCGAGGAGACGGATGGCAGGCATCGCATACAATGCCTCGTTTCGCGCAACGTGCCAAGTGGCTATACCTTATTGGAGCACGGCGTTCTGTATGGAACTGGGCTCGGTGGCCTTACCGAAGACACGTTCGTTAATGGCCACGAGGGCGTCTTACGCTTTGTGTACAAGGGCAAGACAACGAACGGAGCGGCATACCTTACCAACACCGTCTCAAAGGACGACCTCGTCGTATACTATCGCGCCTACATGGTGCTTACCAAGAATGGCTCGAGCGACCAGCTCACGTACTATTCGAACATACGGCAGACGAGCTTCGATGCCATTGGCGCGTAGGCGACGAGGAGCGAGGAGACGAAAGATGGACAAGAGTAACAACGTGTTGGCCATTCGCGTGCGACTGCTCACGGCCGTTGTCGCAATCGTCCTGCTCATGGCTGCGTTGGTGCCTATGGCGGCACATGCCCAAACACAGCTTACGCACGGGTTCTTGCGCTATGAGGTGGAGGACAACTCGGTGGTCATCATTGACTATGCGGGCAACGAGGAAGAGGTGTGGGTGCCCGCCTACATTGCCGGCAAGCCAGTGAACCACATTGCGATGGGTGCCTTCTGTGACAGCTGGACGGTCAAGAAGATATACCTACCCGACACCGTGACTACAACCGACGAGGGTGCCTTTGCCGAGGACCAAGAGGTCATCTTCGACTGGAACGTGGGTCGTGGCAACGACGAAGAGGAGCAGTCCGAGCAGAATGGCACGGGCGAGGAGAACCAAACGAGCGGGGACAAGGATGATGCGGGTGACGCCGCCGAGTCCAACACACCCGCGAACAGGGGGACGTCCGTAACAGCGCCGGGCGCGTCCGGTGGCGTGACTGCGGCGACGAGGACGCCGTCAACGGGAGACCACGTGGTGGGCATTCTGCCCGTCGTACTTGTTGGGGCTGCGGCTGCAGTCTGTGGTGTGGTCGTGCGTCGCCAAAGCGCGTAAGGAGAAAAAACGAGACCGAGCGTCACCAGGATGACGCTCGGTTATGGGAGGTGGGTTCAGCGGGATGGAACTTTACGAGACCCTACAGATTGAGGTAATAGCGTTCGAGCAGGACGACGTGATCGTCACCAGTGGTGGTGAAGGTGGTGAGGGTGCCTATCAGGGCAACAGCGTCAATGGCGGGTTGCCAGGCTAGGGTGATATGGGCGGAATACCTAAGTTTGCCATACGAGCGTGTTATGAACGGTCCTTCATCTCACGCTCGTTCTTGGCGCGTCTCTTCTCGTAGGTAACGACGAGCGTTGCGAGAACACCAAGTGCAAGACCCGTGGCCCCCGAGGCTGCGCCAATGGCATATGGTGACGGTGAATCATACGGATTCCCATCATTGGCTGCCAAAGCTAGGGATGAATACCGTTCGATGTTCTCTGCAGTTAGGTAGTGCTCTGCAAGCTCGACCGCGTCAGCACAGTACTTTGCGCAGTTTTCCCAGGGATCGACGCCCTTGGGGACAGTGGCATTGGGATCGGCGGCATCGTACCCACCGCTTAACAAGTCGCGACACAGAAGCGAGCCGTTACGTTCGGCGAATGCAGCCTCAAACTCCTTGAGGAGCTTCTCGACTCCGCCATCCGAGTTAGATTCAGCGGCATCAGAAAAGCCATGGACGAGACCAAAGGCAAGGGCTGTTGAAGTAACCGCGCCACACGAGTCACCATGGTTTACGCCCATGCCAAGACCTGATGTTATGCGCATTGCAAACTCAGGGTCGATGTCCAAGCGCTCCGCCCAATAGCTGAACACGCACTGCGAGCAGTGGGTTCCTTTGTCGAGCATCTCTTGAAACATCTTCATGGTTTCGGAATGAGACATGTGCGTCCTCCCAAACTGCTTTTCGCCCAGTACGTACGATTGTAACCAAATGATTACACAAATGCGATGCGATGACTCGTGTGGATGGAAGGGCACGTGCGGATGCGTTGTTGTGCAACAAAAACGAGAGGAAGGCGTAACATGGCATATGACATCCATTGAATCGTCGAATGGTAGGACGCTTCAGGACCGCATGTCCCAGGACCTGATTGGAGGGTGCAACATGGCGTTGCGGGCTTTTGTCTTTGCCGCAATCGTGATACTGCAGATGCTGTTTGCAGCTACGCCTGCGCTTGCGAACTATGTATGGGATGACCACGTAACCATGCGCATCCAAAACGATGGCGACGTGTCCGTCGTCGACCTACGCACTCACTATGGCATGTCGCCCGAACGACCACGCGTAATGGAATGGGGCCTTGTGGGGCCGGGGGCGAGCTTTGGGGATGGCACCTACGCGGGGCTTACGGTTGAAGAGGTTGGTGCGAACGGTGACGTAGTGCCCTACCGCCAGGTCAAGGATGTCGAGAACCTCAAGGCTGGAGACTACGCAATCGTCGAGGACGAGGGGAGAACCAGCGTGACCCTGTATCCCAAGAACCCCGACGATGGTGATGCAACGTTTCGTGCGAGCTATTACCTCACAGGGGCGGTCCGGCGTTGGTCCGACGCAGGCGGGGTGCAACTACGGCTTTGGAGTCCCGCACAAAAACTGAGCGAGACGGCATCATTCGAGCTCCTGTTTCCCAACGACAAGGACGGGAGGCCCGCCGATACGCCAACCGACTTGCAGACATGGGAGCATACCATCATGGATTGGAAGGATGAGGACGAGACATATGCGATTGTTGCCATAGAATCGAACGGAACCTATAGGGCGCAGGGCGGCGCGTATCTTGTTGACGGCATCGACAAGGAGGTACGTGCGCTGTTTCCGGCGAGGCTCCTGTACGAGATGGACCCTCTTCCACAAAGCCAGGGGAAAGAGATGCGGGCGCAAGAGGAAGCTGCGGCCGAAGCGTTTGGCAAGAAGCACGAAGAAGAGCTCAGGATGCAGACGCAAGCAATAGAGGCCGAGAAACTGGCTCGCGAACAGCGGCTCTCTGTTGAGGTTCCGTTCTACTTGGTCAGCTCGATTGGCATGGGTGCATACTGTATCTACAGGGCAAGACGCATTCGTCGTGCGTATGACAAAACCCATCTCCAGCACGTTACCAACGCATGGTACCGGCAAATGTTCGCTAAGTATCAATCGAGGCACAAAGGGGACGAGCCAGAAGCGGAGGGCGTGGGAGATGCCATGCTTTCCGACGACGTTCATCCGCTCGTTGTGGGATGGGCTCTTTCGGGAGGTTCGCTAGCCTACAGCGCAATTGCTGCCACGCTCGCCCGTCTCTCGCCTTTGGGGGTTGTCGAAATCGCACCGGTTTACACCCCGAAGACAAAGTGGGACGACGAAATCGCTCTATCGAGTCCCGTCAAAAGCATCGGAAACCAAGACGAATGGATGCTCGTCTTCCATAGGGAGAGATTCGGGCTCGTTGGCGACCCTTTGGACCGGAAGGTTCTTGACCTGTTTGAGACCTTTCTCGATACGGTCTCAAGAAGAACGTCCATTTCCTCAGAGCGCTCGTTTGTGAGCACATACCAAGGAGAATGCCTTCTTCTCTCCGACCTGAGACGTATGGTTACGTGGCCTGGCAACACGTACCTCAAGCAACTCAAAGAGCTCAAAGCCACCATTCGTGAGGTGTGCCATGAGCAAGGTTTGGATGACGACCAAGAGACGGTAGGCCAACGAACGCACCTCAAGATGCTGGGGTTCTTGTATGCATGCGTTCTTGTAATGGGTACCGCAGCCCTTATGGTTGATCGGTCGGCGGCGATTATCGCATGCCCGATAATCGGCGTTATCGTGTTTCCGTATCTTCTGGATAGCCATCGCCTTATTGCGCCTCTGTCCAAGAGGGCTGTGCAATTGCGATCGGAACTTGGACGAATGCGACTCTGGCTACATGATTTGGACAGCAGTTGCGACGAGGCGAGCGAGGGATTTGACATTCAAACGTGGCAGCTCGTGCTCGCTCGCGCATTGGTGCTGGGGGAAGATGGCAAAGCGGCAGATCGGGTGTGGCGGAATGCGTCTTCATATGTCCAGAAACCAGGCGTTTCGGCGATGCTCAATTGGTGCGACAAGCCTTCGTGGGGTGTTGTTTGGGCATTCGAAGATGCGACGCGTTCTGCAATGACGGTGCGTGGCATAAAGCCATCGCCGATTCCCAGCTACTAGGCGCCGTTACGTAACCAAACTGAGCTTGCTTACAGATATACTGTTGTTGGCTGTAAGCAAGCTCAAAAAGGTGGTGGATTGACAGAAGGGGAGGCAAGGAAATGGCGCATAGGCAGTTCAACATGGGGAAGGCAATTGCGGGTGCGATGCTAACGCTGTTGATGGTCGTGGGGCTGGTACCTACAGCAGCCATCGCAGAGCAGCCTGCGGGCGAGGAGATGGTGCTCACCACTCAGGCTTCCAAGAGTGTCGTGAGGGGCAAGGGCTGGAAGCTTGCCCTGCCCAAGTATTGGCGCAAAAATGCCAAGACAAGCATATCTACGTACAACGGGAAGAAAACCATCGACATCACGTCGAGGAAGGGGGAGGGCTTGCTCTACCTTGTCGAGATGGACGCACAGTCGATGAAGCAATATACCAATAATGGACGCAATGCCTCCAGCACAAAGGTTAGGCTTAAGAATGGGAAGAAAGTCGCGCTGTATCCTTTGCCGATGGGTGGCGTGGGCTTTTTTGTGAAGACTGGCAGAGGAAGATACCTCATGGTCGACACGTTCGATTACCGGATAGTCGAGATGTCGAGCAAGGCAACGCGCAAGCGCATGGCCAAGCTGCAGAGCTTTGGCAAGACGAGTAGGTATACCTCAAAGACCGCATACAACTGCCTCAAGACAATCGCAAAGAAGCTGTCTTGCTAATCGTTGGGAGATGCGGTTGCTCGGGCACTATTGTTGGGTTCAGGTTTGTATAGGCCCGTATGATATAGTGAGTCGTGCGTATAGGCATGCCAATTCAGGTTTAGATGTTGGGGGCTACTATGAAGCGAATGGCGACGCTCATTCTGTCCGTGGTTTTTCTTCTTTGCCTTTTTGGATGCGATGACAGCAGCGTTTCCAGCTCTAGCTCGTCATCCTCCTCCTCTTCCTCCTCCTCTGGACAATCCACTGAGGGGTCTGAGGATTCCTCTCAGCATGTTTACTATGAGACGGATGACCGAAAGCGCAAGAGTATCCTTACGGACGCCAGCGACTATGAAGTTGATGATTCTGAAGCGCGGTATACCAGTGCCGAGCTGTACGATATCGTCTACCATGGATTGGGTAAATCGTACAGGGACGTTCTTAATTACAGCGGTCGCAGCGATGATCCCTCGTACGTTGGATTTGGTGATCACGGAATGAATGGAACGTATTACACGCACTTCGATAATCTGGACGCCAATCGGCATATGCTGTTTAGAACTTCTTCCAGTACTTATTTCAATGACAACGACTACTGTTACGGTGCCAATGGTTGGCTTGAGAGGGTGTTTGACTACGAAAAGACGCAAGGCCCCTGCAATGCGCGCGCTTTTGCAGACGTCTTGGGTGCGAAGAATACATACACCATCTCATCATGGCCAGAGGAATACTATGTCCCCACAAACTTAGATTCGTCAGGCCTCTATGTTATTGAAGCGGATTTGGATACTGCTTCGGGCGTTTGTCCCTGCACCATACTTTTGGAGGCGGATTCGGACTCATACTATATTGGCGGCGATTCCTGGGTTGAAGTTATCGTTAACAAGGCCGGTGGTGCACCAGAGGGACAGGCAAGGGAGCAAGCAAGTGAGCAAGAGACACCTGTAGAATATGCCCCATCGCAGCCAACAAACACCCTCGCCAGCAATTGGGAAGGCAACTACGAGGGAGTGTATGCGCGTCAGGATGGATCGGAATACACCGACACCCGCACGTTCTACCTCAACATTACCAGCGGCAACAGCGGTGGTAGTATCAGCGGCACGTGCTCGTTGGATACGGGCGAATCGTACTACATCGAAGGTAGCTATGACGCAAGTTCGGGTTACATAGTGTTTAGTAACTCTGGGTGGATCGTGCAAAAAGGCACCAACAGCTACCGCACGTTCAAGGGGTACGTGAGTGGCGGCTCCATGCATGGAAGTACTACGACGACCTCCGGCGGCCACTATTCGGACTTCTCTGCTTACGCCTCGTAGCACTGGCTCAACGCAAGATGCTGTTCAACCTCTCGCCCGGATCTCGTACGAACATGGGATTCGGGCGAGAGCCTGTTTTCGTTTGCATGTCCTTCTTTGGACGGCACCGCCTAATGGGTTACTCTATTGGATGGGTGTGTTCCATGGTCGTAACGGGGGGCATGTGTGGACGTATCACTAAAAGACGTTGTTAAGGTCGTCATCGGCTATTTTGCCGTGTTTTTTGCAATCATGCTGGCATATCGGTACATACAAGCGGAGTTCGTCAAGCACGTTCCGTTTGAGTTTGACCTTGTGCAGAACCTTGCCGTTCCGGCGTTCGCCGGGATGGTGGGTGGCGTCACAAAGGTCTTTGGCGGCAGGCGATGAAGGCCATCTTCTTGGACATTGATGGCGTGATTGTTACGCCGACGAGCCTGCAGAGCAACGCCGCATTGGGACGGGAGCCCGAGGAGTTTCGATGCGACCGCGTGTCGCTTGCCTATCTGGGCCAGCTGGTTGCGCGAACGGGTGCGAAGGTGGTGCTGTCGTCGAGCTGGCGGGGGGATCTGGACACGCGAGACCCGTTGCTTGGGGCTATCGTTGGCAACCTACTCCACCAACTCGAAGCGGTTGGGGCGCCCTTGTTTGACGTAACGCCTTCTCTTCCCGGAGCGGATAGGTCCGCGGAGATCGGCGCGTGGCTCGACGAACACCCCAGCGAGGCATACGTGATTCTAGACGACCGAGCGCGGTTTGAGGAGCGCCCGGAAGTGGCGAAGGGGCATCTGGTACTCATTGAGAACAGCGACGGCATACGACAGGAGCACTTCCGTCGGGCGTTGGACGTGCTGAGCACGTAGCGTTGTCGTACGCGACTACCAAACGTGCGGTACGAGCCGCCACCTCACGCGCTGCATGTACGCAGAGTATCCCTCAAGTCCCGCAGCAAGTACCTGCTCTTCGTTTTGGATCCGCCGGGCGATGATGGGCAAATAGGCGAGCAGAATCACAAACGCAAAGGGGGAGCCCAGCACGATGGGCATGGACAAAAACAGCAGCAACGTGGCGGCGTACATGGGATGGCGCA
>JAFWMI010000065.1 GCA_017513965.1 Atopobiaceae bacterium | reverse complement strand
TCCCCTGCATATGCAGGTGCTCGCAGTAGAATTCATATGAGCGATGACAGAATCAGTCGCTGCCGTCGCCTGGTGTACGAGGTCCTTGAGATACCAACGGCTGTTGGGGCGTAGACTCCCATATACATAAGCTTCTCAATTACTGGTGAGCAAAGAGTCCGTTAGAAATCCCGGCTTACCAGAGGTCGAGGGGACTGCAGAAAACATAGCTAAGGTGTTCTTACCCGATCAGCCTAGCTCAGACTGTGGTGCAGCATCTGGTTCCACCGGGTCACATTTGCTTTATCTTGTTGGCGAACTACGGTGGGGGAGCCGCGGGCAACAGCTGCTCTCAGGAACGGAGGTCGGGATGAGCAACGGCGAGAGTTTGGCGCACGGGAGGTGAAGCTGTACGTACTACATTGTGCTCATACCTAAATAATTAGCTGACCTTCAGCCTTGACATGCATTTTGATTCTAGCTAACATGTACCGGAACATACCGGTACAAAAAAAGAAAGGTATGGCATGAGCAATCGTCAAGAGCCGGCATATCGTACAGTGATGTCGCACATTAGGTCAAAAATTGACGATGGGACGTTCCCTCCTGGCTCAAAGATGCCTACCGTAAGGAGCCTCGCAGAGGACTTTGATACGAGTCCAACAACTGTACAACGTGCATTTCAGGGTCTTGAACACGATGGCTATCTTGATTCTGAACCATCGGGGATGGTAGTTTCTTACCTTCGTGGGAGCATCGAAGCGGAACCGACTACTTGGAAAGCATTTTGGTCTTATTCTCGCCGTGACGACGAGCTGTCTCGCGGACGAATATCAAGGCTTATTCAGTCTGTAAGAGATGGTTTCGAACTTGAGACGGGGGAGGTACTTGGGGACTTCAAAGATACGGAGAATATATCTTGGGGAGACAATTGGAGACAGGTTATAGAAAGAAATCTTCGCGAAACCGTTCTGTTCATCCCGATACTTTCCCCTGGCTATCTTCGCCGACCATCGTGTCTTAAGGAGTTTCGAACAGCATACGCTACCCTTAAGGGGGCGGGATTAGAGCGGAGCATATGCCCCATAGTATTCGTCGATATTACTAAGGCTGTACGCGACTTTCCTGATAATGAGATCGCAGCTATCCTTGAAGAGACTCAATATCACGATTTTAGTAGGTCCAGGGCCCTGGACGAAGACAGCAGTGAATACCAAATGGCCGTCAACAAAATCGTGGATGACATAAAAGAGCGGGCAGTTGGTCTTGAGGACGCGCAGCGAAGGTTAGATGAGCACATCGCAAGTATTGGTGACGATGATGCCGAGGGGATTTTGGATCGCGTATCAAAGCTTGAGGAGTGTCCTGAACGCATTGCGAGTATTGCTGTTCAGATTGGCGACGATATGAAGGCCATTGGAAGTCTTGCTGAGAAAAATACCAAACGCATCAATGACCTTGGCCAACGTGAGGCAATAAAAGGCAGGGTTGCGATTGTGAATAGAATGGCTCATGACTTGGATGGTCCTGCTGACGAACTTGTTCAGCATTGTTCGGAGTTCATGAAAGAGATTGCTGAATTCGATGAGGGCGTATCGGCATTCTTCGAGCTAATGGCAATATCGCAGCGGCAAGAAGAAGATGATGATTCGCAAGTAGCAAGCTTCCTTGACGGTATAGAAATGCTCCAGCAATCGGCCAAAGGAATGTACGAAAACGTGGAGAATTTTGATGGTTCGATTTCCACTATAGAGAATATTGCTCGTGCCATGCGGAAGCCGGCAAAGAAGATGAGGTCTGCCGCTGCCATGATACTTAGCACAAAGAGTACTGTTGCAGGCTGGGGTAAAGAGATAGGCTAATGGATAAGAGACTCTGATATTTTGACCATCCGTACTACAAAACCCCGTGATACCAAACAATAACCACCTAACGTAACCGAAGCAATAGTGTTGGTTTGCCAGCGAGCACCGTCTAGCCATTGGTACTAATCTGGCTATGGCAGGGAAGGTGTTAGACAATATGCCCCGAACCGACGGACCTGGAAGGTCCTGCCGGGAAGATTGAAATGGGGCCTCCCAAGCCGCACAATGTCTGCCTGACACAGTCAGGCGGCGCGCGGCGCCACGAGGGACGGGAGGCCCCACACGATTTACCCTGACCCTGCCTCCTTCGGTATCGATGGCCACGCTCGGACCACCACGATATGCGCCCTCGAGACCGGGACCGTCGGGATCACCGTGCGCACCTTCCGTGGCAACAGGTACGGGTCCATGGTCGAGTGGATGGCGAGGTTCCCCTTGCCGGCCTACGGCGTGTACGAGGCGGGATGCACGGGATTCGTCCCTGCCGGACTGCTGACCATGGGAGATCGTGCTATAAAAGTTGGTGTAAGCGAAAGCCCTGCGTAGGCGCCTCCGCTTGAAGGTGCCGCGGCTGGTCTTGTAAGGGCTGCTTGCGTCACCCCGACATCATATTCGCGTTCGGGTGGTACTTTGCCGCGATCACGCCCACGCTGTCGTCGCTCTCAACGAGTTCCCTAACTATCCTCCCCTTGAACTCGGGAGAGTAGGTCTTCTTCTTGGTCATCTCGATCCCCTTCCGTGCCGCTTGGCACTATTGTACGGGGTCTCTATGTCCTCTCAATCAGTTGTCCAAGAGCTTGGGCCACTATAACCAAGCAGCTGTTTGCGAACTACCGCGACGTCTCCCTGGCCATGACCGAGGCCGACTGAACAACGGCATCGACACCGGCTAGCCAATACACCACAATCTCGACACCCGGGCAAGCGATCCTTTGATCCTTTTGGCCTCGAGATTGCGATGTGTAAAATAGCTAGCGCAATCTCGAGGCCAAAAATCTCAAAACGCCGATTCTTTGCCGACGAGATTGCGCTAGTCGATCCTCAGGGCATGCAGCCTACATCGTGCCGTGTGAAGAGCCGTCCTAATCCCCCCTCTTGCACCTTTGGCTTGAATCTCACGCCTGTCAACCCTCTGAGCTGCGCATCTGCTGGTAGAAGCCAAGATATCGCAGCGTATTCGGGGAGGACATTGCCCGGTCGAGCACCAAGGCCACCCTCTCCAGCCGGTCTTCGGGCGGGTTCATCATCGCCGAGAAGAGGTCGAACCGCCCCGCCGGGTTGGATCGGCCGAAGCCCGAGTGGCCTTTGAGAAGCAGGCACAGCAGAAACAGAGGCAGTTGACTTTCCACAGCGGGTTCTCGTTGTGGGGCAGCCTCTTGATCTCGCGCAAGCCGTGGGCCTCGCTCGCGGGCCGCGCACGTGAACGACCGGGTTGTGGAGCCCTCCACCGCAGTCCCAAATGGACCCGTTGTGGCGCTTATGCTGGTGGGTTAGTTAATGGCAGCCTGGTAGACCCGCCCAGGATCATGGTGCAGGTGCGCCCGCAGGACATGCGGGCCGACATACAGAGGCGGGCGACGGTCGTCGAGGCCGAGCTGGGCTCGAGCCCCGCCGACGGCACCCTCTGGTGCTTCGTCAGCCGCGACCGCCGCAAGGCCAAGATGCTGCGCTACGACTCGGGGTGAATCTGAATCCTGTCCCCCTTGAGCCTCTTGTCCTCCGTGCTCCTGGGTATGCTCGTCACGGCTATGATGTCGAAGTCAATCCCCATCGCCCTGATCTCGCGCGCGAGCCGGAACCGCACGGCCCAGATCCGTAGACGAACCTCAGCGGCTCGGTCGCCCACTTGGCCCAATCGACAATCGAATCCGAGGACGGGCAGTCGGAGAGCCGCCCGGCTCTCGTCTCGCCGGGCGCGAGGGGCTAGCGCCGCGAGCGTCACCGACCTTGCGTGCTGGTCCAGGGCCATCGTTGTTGCGTGCTCGGATAGAAGCGTGTGCTCTTGCATGGAAGGCCCCTTCCCCCTGTTTGCGGTAGGTGCGTCCGCGTGGTTGCATGGCAGCAGGCGTAACGCCCCCGAGCCCGCGAAGTAACAGGTCAGGGGCTTTGTTCTGGGCGAACGTCAACCGCTTGGGTGCGGGACATATCGTCTACATTGTTACCAACAGACGCTTGGGCACGCCCAGGGGCATTGGTAGCACACGTGGCCAGATCCCTTAAGCGACATACGTGCTGCCTCAATTGCAGCCTCGAGAGTTCGGGCTAGACAGAACTCCCCTTCCGCATCGCAGGAGATGAGGCCTTCAATGTGGGTCAGTTTGCGAAGCATGCTGGTCGCCGTCCCTCGCCAATCCGGGGGAAACGGTAGTCGTAAATTCTTGGTCGTGGTGGAATCAGTGGTTTCAGGTACTGTGCGGGCGCAGTATAGGTCTTGCGCGATGCGAGATACCACGTAGTAGTATTGCTCATCAACAAAGTGCTCTGGCAAGTACGACTTTTCGCCCACATATGCGATTGCCCCATCGTACTCGATGATGCCAGTCGGCAGGCCCTTGTCCTTCATGACCGCTCCTTTCACCTCACTCGTTCTTCGCATGTGTGCGTAGCACGGCTTGGTAGCGCATCTGGCGGACTTCGGTCGGTGCGGGTTAGGTACGGGCTGGATCGAAGCAGCCGCGCTCGGCCAGAGGCGCATGTTGATGCTTGTCCACGACCACCCCTCAATTCTCGTAACGATGAAACTCCTACGGAATTGCATAGTACGCCCGTTTTGTCGAGCGCGTCCACGCATATTCCCAAAATAGCCTCGGATACTCTGCTACTATCAATATGAGCAGATTATGAGTATGGTATTCATCGAGTGCGTCGTTGGCTCGAGACTCTTCCTCATGAGCGTCTGATCCGGCATTCTGGGGGCGATGTATCCTTGGCACAAGAGAACAAGTTGAACGATCTCGAATACTGCGTGCGCAAGGGCATCGGCATGCACGCTCTTAAGCCCCTCAGGAACGGGGTGGGCAAAAGGCAACAAGATGTGGCTGAGTATCTGGGTGTCAGTCAAAGCCTGGTCTGCAAGTGGGAGAGACGGCCCGGATGCCGCAATCATGTGGTCACGTCGACGACGTCCAACCATGAGGCCCCGACGATGGAACAAGTATTACAGCTATGCGTATTCCTTGAGATGTCGTTTGCGCGTATGGTCCAGATTGCAATTGACACAGAGTCGCGTGAACGTTTCCTATTCAGTGACGAAATACTCGGTGCGGCCAGGGTGATAGCCGGATCCCAGAGTCAGCGCTTGCCCAACATGCCCGCCGATCCGAAAGGGCCCGACCACTTCGAACTCATTAGGAAGCTGGAGCGTTCTGTGTACCTCGGCTCGTTCCTCTCTGAGCCTTCTACTGGCGAATCGCAGCCAAGAGTGGAGCACTTTCTGATGGAGACCTCTGTGCCGTTGAGGTCAGGGGCGGTTCCCGCATTCATGCACGTGGTCGGGAAGGCCGGGAACGGATACCGCTGCAACATCGTGTCTCCCCCCAATCAGCGACACCTCTACGTCTACATGCGGCAGGACAGTGCCAGAAACGATAGGGCCATCCTCGTCTTCTACGGGGATGAGGACATCCAGGGGCTGTACGCCTGCGGCTCGGGGGCCATGCTGTCCACTGATCGCAAGTCAGGCGCGAAGCGGCTCCAATGGGTCACGATTGTACGCATTTGTGACAACAATGATGAGCTGACGAGCAATTGCGAAGACGAGGGACAGATGTCGGGCATACAACGGGAGCTCTCCCTCCTCGCACGAAGTATGGCCGCGAATGAGGCCGACCGCTCGTTCGTCGCGTCCGACGTCTTGCGGGGCTTCGATGACGTCGTTTGCGAACACTTGATGCGCCCGCTGCCGAGTCCTGAGGGCTGGAAGCTCGACCTCGATTGCCTGAAGGATCGGCAGGACGAGTTCTACAAGAAGGTGTGCTTGGGCGGTGGCGTTGCGAATGACCTTGGGAGCTGCTGGCGGAAGACGCACCGTAAGGAGTGAGGGCATCTGAGCGAAGGCGGAGTCCTCAATCGAGTCCAGTGGCTATCTGTCATCCAGGCCGAGTGGAGCACGATGCGTCGCCCATTCCTCGCGCATGTCTTGGTGACGGCCTCAGGTGATGCCGGGTTTGGATTGTGCGTATGCACGACGGGCGCTTTGGGAACAATTCAGATTAATCGAATCTCTACCAGTGGGAAGGTCCAGAGCATGGCAAGTCCTGTTACCCATCACAGCATCCCTCTCGAGACGAGGCAATTGGTCGCCCAGCGATACAGGGTGGTCACTTGGGCGGTCAACAGGTCCCTCTGGGACGTGGTATCCGATACGGCGCACAGCCTGTACGTTGGCTCCTATGGCAGAGGCACGGCCGTAGACACGAGCGACGTCGACGTGCTCGTCGAGGTTCCGTCGCGGTTCTACGTGAGGCCGGATTACTACAGCACTTACAACCCGCAATCGCGCCTGCTGCAAGTCGTAAAGGAAGCGGTGCTGTCCTCCTATCCCCGATCGTCGGTGAGGGCAGACGGTCAGGTGGTCGTCGTGGATTTCTCTGACGGAATGAAGTTCGAGGTGCTTCCCGCTATCAGGGAGCAGGACGGATGGGGTGGGACGCACTACAGGTATCCCGACACGCACATGGGCGGGAACTGGATGAGCACCGATCCAAAGTCGGAGCAGGGCGCGCTTGCTGAGAGAGACCGGTCGTCAAACGGGCTCCTAAAGGACACTTGCAAGCTCATCGGAGGAGCGCCGGCGAAACTTTCAGGACGCGCTGCGCCAGATGCGTGACGCGAACCGGATGGGTAAGCGGCTCAGGTACCGATGCGCCTACAGCAACCTCACGTTCGACCTCTGGATGATCCTGCACAAGGCGAACGCCGTGCACTGCGGCCACAGGGACGAGTACCTGCGTCAGATCAACGCGACGTACGGCACCGACTTCCGGGAGATGCACGAGTACAAGAGGGAGGCTAACTTCAAGGGGCTCCTTTCGGGCATCGGGCTCGATGACGTCGCCAGCGCGGTGGAGCGTGCCAAGAAGATGAACGAGGTGACGATGCGAAGGGGAGCGAGGACGACCGAGCACTGCGGGTTCACCTACTGCCTCGACAACCCCTATACCGAGCTCCACGACCTCGTTGGAGAGATGCTGGGGAAGACGCGCGCCCTACCAGTAACGGGCAGACGCGGGAGATGACGAGCCTGCCAATGAGGCGCATCAGCGGCTGTGTTTCCTTGCCATTCGCTGGAACGTAGGGTGACATGCTGCAGGTGAGTATGGATATGCATTGATGTGAGTGATTGGAGCAAACGTGCTGGCACCTATACCGTGGGAACGCTATTCGGGCGAGGTTGTCGAGGGCGTTCTCGCTACGTACATTTGTCGGCTGAACCCGAATGTCGTGCGGATTCGACCCTCACGAGGTGACCGTGGAATTGACCTCATGGAAAACCATGGCGATGGTACCGTCACGGTCTATCAGATCAAGAGGTTCGCCACCAACTTGGATGCATCACGAAAGCGACAGATTGCGGAGTCTCTGGACACCCTGCTGGCCTATCTTGAGAACAGCGAATACGATCTGCGGGAATGGCACTTGGTTCTGCCTCTAGACCCAACAATCGAGAACCTGAAATGGTTCTATGGACTCGCCTCCGACTCTCATTTCGTCATGGTATGGGATGGCTTGACGAAGGTAGACGGCTGGGCGGCGCAGATGCCAGACGTTGCAGATTATTGTCTGGGCGCGAACAGTGGATGGGTGATGGAGCTCGTTCGCCTGCACCTCGAATCCTTGGACATGGAAGGGGATGGCGGGTGTGACAGAGTTGTGCAGAGGCTCCTTGCAGTCCAGGAGATACTGGAGAGGACGGCACCTTACTATCGGTACGGCATCCACCTGGCGCCCAATGACGTGGACGAGGTGGAGGTCAAGGATCTGATGGAGGCATCCGAACGCCAGCCCGGTCTCCTCATGACGCAGATGTACAAGCAGCCAGGCATAGGGATGGTCCAGATCGATGTCTTTGCCCGTTCGGCGGCACTCGCAGAGCTCCATCCTATCCAGGGCAACATCTCCCTCCTTCCCAGGGACGCGAACGAGCGGAGGCAGGTCGAAGACTTCGTGAACTACGGTGTCCCGATAAGGAGCTGCCTGGCAAGGATCGTGGAGACGAGCGGGCCGTTCGCGTTCGATGTGTCCGAAGACGGCGGCGTAGGGAATCTGAGCATGCCTTCCCATGAGGACGAACAGACCATACCGGAGCTGTTCTTGATAACAAAAGAGGGTGACGAGCTCGCATTGTTTAGGACGAGTCGTACCTCGGGCGAGAGGGGCGTTCAGACGGTGTTCTCTGACGCATCTCGAGTGGTGTCGATGGTTCTGCGAGCGGACTTCAAAGGCGGTGTCACGGGGATTCCCGAGATTACGACAGTGGGGATTGAGGGGAAAGACTGCTCTGTCGTTCGTGAGAGCCTCGGATTCCTCGACGCCGCATATGAGTGCGGTGAAGTGTCGGTTCTGTTCGGAGACAAGGTTCTCTCCGTGTGGACTATGCACCCCAATGACGATCTGACGCGGTCCTTAAAGGCGCTCTACGAGCTGGCCGGCGCGGTCGAGAGCATCGGGCGGCGTGCCCATGTTCGGTTGCCCTTTCCCGAGATTGACGACATGACGGGGGCGCAGCACGCCGCGATACTATCGAAGGCCGCGCTCGCAGGAGGTGAGTGCGTCGTCAGGAAGTGGCGTGACGCTCCGTTCAAGATGGTGGCATACGAGGAGATGAGCCTGGAGTTCCCCGCTATCATCAAGTGGCTGAGCCCAGAGAAAATAACCATAGCGGGCATAGAGTGCGACTTGGGGTACTCGGAAAACATAATAGTCGCGGGGGCGTTGCGGCAGGACATGGGGGACGAATCCTTCGAATTCATGCCTCGGGATGCGGAGGACGTTTGCATCACGCATCTCCTACCCACCCGATCAGCCGCTACCGGAATGGTCGACCAAGTATTCACAACACCCTACCAAGAGGATGCCTGGACCAACACGCTTCGATTTGCGGGCTATGGCCAGATAGAGACCTCGGATTAGTTTGCTGACGACTGCCGACGATATTTGCATCTAAGCGAACACAATATCGAGCTCGTCGAAGGCAAACACAGTGTAAAGACAAGCCTTGCCTTTTCCCAAGCGTCTCGCGCAACTCCTTCACAGCGCGGGTGTGCCGTTGGTACATTGAACGTGGTCGCGTGTGTCGGGAATCTCCACCCGGCACTCGCGCGAAAAGACGACGAAAAGGCACGTGGGAGGGGTCCGCCATGGCGAGGAATCCGTACGAAGACGCACCGAGGCTGAGGACGAGGGGGAAGGGCAAAGGCAGAATCTGGCTTGTGGCGATCGCGGCCGCGGCGCTCGACGCGAGCGGCCTCTCGGGCAAGTCAGTCGCCTGCTTCGCCACCCTCGCGAGGGGCGATGAGACCGTCGCACGATGGGGGACGTGCAGGACGAGGCGCAAACGGTGCACTTCCCGACGTTGTCTGCCGGCTTTGGCGGCGGCACCGACCAGGGCAGCGAGCTCCTTGCGGAAAAGGGCGCGCGCGTCGAGGCCACCGTGTCATACGGGAACGTGGAGCCGGAGAAGACCTATCGAATCGCGGTGACGCTTGTTGACGCAAGTACGAGGCAGCCACTGGTCGACGGCGAGGGTGGCGAGCTCTCCGTAAACCGAAACATCACTCCTAGCGAGAGCAGTGGCGAGGAGTCCATCGCCATACCCTTCGACGCCACTCCCCATGCCGGCAGGCGCATGGGGATGAGGACGAGCCTCTTCCTCCAGTCGCAGACGCTTGCGGCGCATGAAACGGTGCCAGGCGATGAGCTGACGATTCCGAAGATCACGAGCGAGTCCAAGCGCGCCTCCGCGGACTCCCGTTCGACACAAGGCGGTGACGTGACGGCCATCGTAGAGACGGTGTCGTACGAGGGATTGGTGCCAGGCACGATGTACGTGCTAAGGAGCTCCGTCCGTGACGGCGAGTCTGGGGCGGTGCTCATCGGTGCGGGTGCCAAGCCGATCGAGGGTGCGGAAGCCACGTGTGAGGTCACGCCGACGGATGCGAACGGCACGGTGGAGATTATGCATGCGCTTGATGCAGGCTCGTTGGGCGGCAGGACGGTCGTCCTGTGCGACGTGCTGACGAGGAAGCAGGACGGTCGCATCGTCGCCTCGTGGGACGGGCTCGCCGCGAGCGAGCGAGTGCGCCTCGCGAGCGCGAGCTCCACGACAGTTGGCGCCCACACGGGCATGGCATGCGAGCCGGCCTTGGCGCAGGCGGGCGTCCGCAGCGTCGACTCCTACCGCAACCTGGAACCCGGATGCGAGTACGCGGTCGATGGTATCCTGCGCAGGATGTCCGAGGACGGCTCTGACGGAGGTTCGATCAACGACTCTGATGGGAATGCCGTGACCGCGCACGCGACGTTCACAACCGACGAGCCCGATGGCACCGTGGAGCTTGCCTATACGTTCGACGCGACGGGCCTTGCGGGCTCGTGCGTCATGGTCCAGGAGACGATCTCACTGGATGGGATGGCGGTAGTTCGCGTCAGTGGTGGAAAGGAGGTCTCGATACCTTCGGTCGAAGTCACCTTGTCCGATGCGGGATCAGGGCTTGCGGAGACAATCGCGAGCCAGGAGACAGACCTCATCGCGAAGGTCTGCTACGGGAACCTTCCTCAAACGGATGGGGTCACGGTCGTTTGCGACCTTACCGACGCCCGAACGGGTAGGGTGCTGCTTGATGCGAACGGCAACGAGGCGAGCGTGAGGACGACAGCCGAACCCGCCTCGCGCGATGCGGTGGAACTCGCGCTTCGTGCGGACGCCCGCAACGTCTCAGGAGGCGGGATCGTTGCCAACGTGCGAATCGAGGTCGGGGGCACGGTCGTCGCCTCCACCTCAGATGCCTGGGACGAGCGTGCCATGGTGAGCGTGCCGAGCGTCGACGCGACCTTGGCAGATGCTGCAAGCGGCCTGCACGTTGCCCCCGAGAGGTCGACGCTCTTGGCGACCGTGACCTACGAGGGGCTGTCCCCCGACCTCGCGCATTCCGTGCTCGTCACGCTCGTGGACGCGAAGACCAGGGAGCCGATAACTGGTCGTGACGGGAAGACGTTGGCCGGAGTCACTACGATCGGCGCGGGGCAGTCGTCCGGGTCGGTTGACGTCTCCATCAAGATTGGCGCGGAGGGTTTGGCCGGTCGCACGGTCGCCACGGCGGAGACCCTGACGTGCGGCGAGGTAGTGACCGCGCAAGGCAAGACCACGACCAACACGGGCCGTCAGGTGAGGATTGCGAAGGCGGACGTAAAAGCACGATCCGACGCCTTCGGCGATGCCGAGCTGCCCTGCGACGAGCGTGCGAAGGCGCTCGTCACGGTGACATACGAGAACCTGGAGCCGGGGCTCGGCTACGTCGTGTCCTACTCGCTCGCGAACATAGAGGACGGCAAAGGCGCCGAGGGGACGACGGGAGAGGTGACGTTCGAGGCTTCCAAGCAGGACGGGACCGTTGAGGTGCCGGTGACCATCGACACGCGGGAGCTCGCGGGAAAAAAGATCACGGCACACGCCGTAGTCTCTCTTGACGGCCACACCCTTGCAGAGGCGACCACCCCCGACGACCAGGCACTGCACGTCCCGGCCATCGCCACGAACCTCCATAACAAGGATGGTGGCAAAACCGTGGACGCGAGCACGAACGTCACTCTCGTCGACACCGTGAGCTATTCGAACCTCACCCCCGGCACCGAGTACGTACTGGAGGGCGAGCTCGTGGACGCGGCGACCGGAAAGCCCGCAGTCGCGACCGTGGAGACCGGCTCGGAGAAGGGCGCGTCAACCACCGCCACCACTTCCGCCGACGCACCCACGACCACGCAAGGCGACGCCTTCCAGGGCAAGGCGGACTCCACGACGGTCTGGGTTTCCGAGGACGGGACGTACCACCTGGACAAGTCGTGCGACCAAGCGTCGGACGCACTCAAGAGGACGACGCTCAGCATCGCGAAGGCCGCAAACAAGGTGGCCTGCGGCAAGGAGGCCGGTACGGCAAGGGAAGTCCGGAAGGTAGAGACGAGCGGCGCGTCCGCATCTGCGAAGAGCACGGAAAGCCAGAAGGAGGAGAGGGCATCCACCTCGACCGTGCGCTTCACGCCCACGGAGGCGAGCGGCACGGTCGAGGTGGAGTTCTCCATCCACGCGAAGGGCCTGGAGGGCAAGAGGCTCGTCGCGACGCAGAGGTTGAGGCACGCGAACCATGATGTCGCCCTCCACCAGGACCTCACCGACGAGGCCCAGACGGTCACGGTCTCAACGTACGGCACGATCTCGGACAGCGGCTCGTCCGAGGGCATGGGCCAGACCGGTACCAGCATCCTTTCCTTCGTCGCCCTAGGCGTGGCGCTGGTGCTCACCATCGCGGGAATCGTCGCCATCTGGGGACTCGGATGGAGGGACGACGATGGCGGCGACGAGCGGTAGCGTGGACGCCGTCACGCTCGTGGTGGAGACGGAGGCCGTGGAGCGCAGGGTTGACAGGGACGGTGCCGAGTTCTACCTCGCGCACCTCCCCGAGGGGACCATAGTCGATGGCCGTGACCTGTCCGGCGCCCTCGTCTGCTCCGCCAACGCACGCGAGAGTGCGGAGAAGGCCGGGCTCACCGCCATGGAGCTTCCCGCAGGCGCGCCCAAGGTGGTGAAGGTGCCGTCGGGAAAGGAAAACGGCTTGCGTTACGAGAGGTTTGCGGTCGATCCCTCGACGCTCTGCGAAACCGCGACTGCTGCGATCTCTCGCAGGCGGGAGGTCGCGATGGCGGAGCAGGCGCTCATGCTG
>JAFWMI010000064.1 GCA_017513965.1 Atopobiaceae bacterium | reverse complement strand
TCGCCTCTGCCCTCATACCCATGAGCACGGTCTACCAGCTCCACTGCTGTGGGAAAGATTGGTCCCGCAGCTCTTTCTTTCGCACCGAAGTAGTCCTTTGGGTCATATTCTTTACAGCAATCAACATCGCTCCGTTCACGACGTGGTTTTACTATGCTTCGCCACAGAATCCATTCAATCGCGGGCCTTTGTATCCACTTCTGATTGCTCTTTTGGAGGCAATGCTCGCCCTCAACTTGGCTATCGTAATCCGATGGCGAAGCACATTGTCAAAAAAGCTCTACCGCGCTTTTCTCGTTGGCATTATCCCAATGGCGGTCGTCTTGTTCATCCATTTTTTCGCTTCTGCATTTGTACTCTTCGGCCTTGCCATATCCGCCTGCATGCTTTCGATGTTTGCCATCATCATGTCGGACCAAGTTGACCAGTCAATCCGTCAGCAACGCGAAATCGCCCATCAGCGCGCAAGCATCATGGTGCTGCAAATGCGGCCCCACTTTATCTACAACACCATGACCAGCATCTACTATCTCTGCAAACAGAATCCCGATTTGGCCCAGCAGGTCACGCTGGACTTTACCACCTACCTACGCAAGAACTTTACTGCCATTGCCAGCGAGGAGCTCATCCCCTTCACCGAGGAACTAGAGCACACGCGTGCATACCTCGCCGTGGAACAGTCCCAGTTTGAGGACAGGCTCCTTGTGGACTACGATACGCCGCATGTTGGTTTCTTGGTGCCGCCACTTACCCTACAACCCATCGTGGAGAATGCCGTCAAACATGGCATGAATCCCGACTCCGATCCGCTCCACATCAATATACAAACGAGCAAGGTCTATGCCGGCAGTAAGATTATTGTGGAGAACGACGGCGCCGATTTTGCACCCATAGCAGATGACGAGCCGCATATCGCACTTAAGAACATACAGCAGCGCCTTGAGATAATGTGTCACGGAGAGATGGCGATTACGCCCCGAGAAGGCGGCGGGACCATCGTTGAAGTGACGATTCCCTAACGACGGCTTTGGCGTTTCTTAGGTTTAGGAAGCTCCGACAGCATGCTTGCCACGAGTTCGGCAACGGCATCTGCGTCCTCCACGTCCACCAGGAGCATCGACGCCGCACCCTCGTAGGGTGTCTGCTCGGTCGCAAGAATAGCCCGCGACGCATCCGTGCTCTTTACCAGAAAGCGATCGTCGTACACGCCGCCGAAGAGCTTGCCGGATGCATAGAGCAGGTACTCGCCCATCATCTTGCGCGTGGTGACCTCGGGCACGCTTGCCAACAAGTCGAGCACATAGGCAAGATACTCCGCACTTGAAGCCATTCGGCACTCCCCTCGTTCGTCCGCGACTGGGTTTCTCAATTTTCCTCCTTCCTAAAGAATGGTCAAGCTCTTTGAGCAGCCATACGTACCTGTTACCGGTGGCAGACTCGCTGCTCCTTTGGCAACTTTTGGGCACGTGAATCGCACATCGCAAAGAAGCGTCACACGTACCCATATGTATTTGAATCGTATTACGATTTATCAGGTGTTATGCCAGATTCGCATGTCCTCTTATTTGGCACGTGCGACACTTTTGCGGGGTACATGTGTACGGCTGAATTCGAGCCGTCTCGCGAATCTGACCATCTCTTAGGAAAAGGCTATTCTCGGCCTGCCGCAACTCACGTTGACTCAAGAATCCACCTGCAGGAAGCACGCGAGAGCGACGTTACGCTGCGCCTGGGCATTGAGCGCAGAGACTACGATAACGTCCTGTAGCTCAGATGTCTTGTCGAGCGTATCCACAAGGCCGACCGCCGAACGCTCGGCCTCCTCAAAATAGGTGCAAAACTCGCCGTATGCCTCCTCCAATGAGTTCTGCTCAATCCGGTTGGATAACAACTGTCGAATAATCTCGAGGGGAAGCACCGCCTTGAGCGCGCATACCACAATGAGACAGGCTAGGTGGGGACGCCCGTACTTTTTCTTTTGCGGAGGCGGCACGGTACCGATCTTGACGTAATTGTTGACCATTGACGCGGTAAGGCGCCGCTCGCCTGGTCCCACCGGTGGTCCCAGGTAGCGCTCCATAAGCGAGATGACCTGGTCCATGTAGAGTCCAAAATCGGGCAGGTCATCCCATCGCGGCAACGTACGCGCCGTATAGAGGCATGGGTTCTCTATGCCGTTAAAATCTTCGTGACCTTCCATTCGTACACCCCAATCGCCTCGTAACGCTCCACCTCTCCTTATTCTACTTATCATCACATCTAGTATTCAACTCTAGTTGTGGTATTATTTCTATTGACCTTGGGTATACTCGTCCACCAGAGCGCTCTTTACCTAAAAGTGTTGATGTGTGAGTTGAGGTGATTGTTATGGAGAACGTAATGTCTAGAGTCTCTGTCCCAAGCTATAGCTTAGGCGAGGAACTCATAAACGCCATCACGCATGGAATTGGTGCCCTGCTCAGCACGGCAGCCCTTATCCTTATGGTACGAAGAGCGCACGATACGCTTTCGCTCGCTTGTGCGTGGATGTTTGGTATGTCCATGATTCTGCTGTACGCCGTGTCGTGCATATACCACATGCTTCCGCCCGCGAGCATGGCCAAGCGCGTGCTTCGCGTTATTGACCATTGCAACGTATACCTTTTGGTGTTTGGCACGTACGTTCCCGCAGCGCTGCTGGGCGTAGGCGGACCGCTTGGCTGGACGCTCTTTGGCATTGTGGCCCTCTTTACCGTGCTGGGCATTGTCTTTTCTGCCATCGACGTAGACAAGTACTCAAAGATCCAGGTGGTGTGCCACCTGGTGAGTGGCTGGTCGTTTTTGGCTGGGCTGCCTACCATGGCCGCATCGGCAGGCTTCGCCTGCGCGGCGCTCGTGGTCGCAGGCGGCGTTGCCTACACCATCGGGTCGGTGCTCTACGGCTTGGGCAAGAACCACCCATACATGCACAGCGTGTTCCACGTCTTCTGCCTCGTCGGCACCTTCCTGCACTTTTGGGCAATCTACGCCTATCTGTTGTAACGCGAGCGATCGGACCCGCGCGCCTGCCACCGGTAACAGTTACGGGTGGCAGGTTGCCATCAGCAACCGTTACGGGTGGCTGCAGAGCAGCAGGACCTTCGTCGCAAGCAGCGCAAAGCAGGTGATTCCGGCATACGGTTGCCTTGCCAAGATAAAGACGGCCACGCCGACGGCCAACAGAGCGATGCCCGCCGTCAGCGCCGCCTTTCCCCATGGCGCGTCGATGCGGGAGGCGGCAACCTCGCAGAGACCACAGAGCGCCGTCGCCCCAACGCACGCGGCAAAGACCACCCGCACCCACGAGCTGACGCCCGTGAGCGCCAGCAGGCTGGCCGTGGTCGGATCGTCTTGCCCGTTCCCGAACACTGGCACGAGCAGGAGCAGCGCCGGCAGAATGTCAATCATGCCGCATATCAGCGAAGCGTACCTGCGCGCAAACGACTTCTTCTCATCCTCTGCCGCAGCCACGACCTCGTCCGGGCTAATCAGCTCGTCAATCGTCACCGAGAAGAACCGCGAGATCTCTCGCAGCGAGTCGATGCTCGGGTATCCCCTACCGGACTCCCACTTCGACACAGCCGTCCTCGACACATAGAGCGCCTCGGCAAGCTGCTCCTGCGTGAGCGAGCGCTCCTTTCTCAGCCCCTGCAGCTTCTCACTGAATTCCATCATCAACGCTCCCAATCACGTTGTTCTTGTCCTCACGTCAATACACGCGACAACGAACCGGTACGTCGCGAACAGGCCAAAGGCCAAAAGAACCGAACCGACGATGTCCGTTGCCCAATGGACGCCCGACACCAACCTGCCCACGACCATGAGCGCCGAGAACGCCATGACGAACACGGTCGTTGCCCTTTTGAGCGACGGGTTGCCCGACCTCCTTTTAACTTGGTAGCTCAGCGTTGGCATGACGCCGAGGACCAGCAGCGTCGTCGAGGACGGGTAGGACGCCTCCATGATCCCGTCGATGGGTATAGGCCGGTAGTTGATGGGCAGCATCTCGAAGACCACATACGCAGACGCGACCGTGACGTAGTGTATGCCCAGAAGGAGCAGGTCCGGGTCGACCCGAAGCAGGCTCCTACGCCTGACCAGCTGCGCAACGCCGAGCACACCAAACCCCAAGCAGACGGCCACCGGCACAAGACCGAGCCAGTCGGTGACCACATAGAGCAACATGTGCACCCCCGTCAGCTCGTGAAACCACGTGTTGAACGTCGCGAACCCCACGTCGGTACCATTCTGCCCCACGGGTTGCACGTCCACAACCTGCACCAGCGCCGTCAAAAGCCCGAAGGCAACGAGCAGTCCCGCGCCAACGTAGCGGTCTCTCCCGGCGTCTCCCATGTCTCTCGCTCTCAACTGAATCTCCCTTCCCTCGGCGTCCCCATGGCAAGGCGAAGATACCCGCCATAGGGAACGCCGGGAAAGAGCCGCGCCGTCACATTGGTGACACGGTCCGTGTCATCGCCGTCTATCTGGGGTTTTACGTCGATGCCTCACCTCGAGGCACCGTCGGGCCAACCCGCCTACCGTCGGGCCAACCCGCCTACCGTCGCCTGAGCCGCACCGCGATGGTGTTGAGGTAGTCGAGCGCCCCGGCCTCCACAGCCGCGCGGTCGCCTGCGGCGTACTCGTTGTCGCACCCGATCCAGTCGCTCCACGCCTCGCGCGTGCAGGCCATCTCATGCATGTCGAGAACCTCCACGCCCTCCGTCTGCGCGAAGTTGGCGCGCCACCAGTCCATGTCGTGCATGAAGTCGAGCTGCTCGGGCGTCCAGGACGCGAGCAGGCATGCGGGCAGGTCGTCGTGGCAGTCGCGCACCATGCCGGGTATGGCAAAGAGCAGCTCGCCACCCTGCCTAACGAGCGGCAGCAGGTGCTCGCCGAGGTAGTTGGGGTCGCGGCCGAAGTAGTTGTACGAGTCGACGCTCACGACGGCGTCGAAGAAGCCAGCCGCAAAGGGCAGCGCCGTGGCATCCGCCTTGAGCGGAATTACCTGCTTGCCGGTGAGGCCGCACCCCTCGAAGAAGCGCATGTTCTCGGACGGGTCGCTCCAGAGGTCGGCGGCATACACGACGAGGCCGTACTCGCGTGCCATGAGCGCGCTCGTGAGCCCGGCACCGCTACCAAGGTCGAGTACGACGGAGCCCGCGGGAATGTGGGCGCAACCGAGAAGCTCTTCGCAGAGCTTGAGCGGGTTCGGCCCCATGCTGCGCTCGCGCATGGTGGATTTGGGGAAGGAATTTGCCTTCGGGGAGTTCATGATCTTGTCCTGTTCTATCAGAATCCATTACGCATGCAGGGATTCGGAACGCACCAAACCGAGGACACCTCGCGTGCCCCTTCTTCAAACTTGGTTGTGGCGTTCCCTACAGAACAATGACCAAAAAGACATCCCCTTGGATGGCAGTCGTCACGAGGCCCCGTGCCTCGCGTATTAAGAGCATCATACCACGATGCCGATGTGGCAGCGACCCACTTCACCGCCTCGCGAACGATGCGATCTCCTGCCCCAGCAGACGAAACACGTTTGCGACCAAATAGCCATCGGCAATCGCATGGTTCAGGCGAACGGTCACGGGCATAACAAGCCTGCCGCTTTCTTCTCGGTACTTTCCCCAGTTGACAATCGGCGCAAAGTGCAGATACCCGTCGGGCAGCTCAACGTGCAGGGAGTCGTAGGAGAGCCACGATATGTACGACGCGTCGAACCAGTTGGGGTGATTCGCCATGTCCAGCCCGTATTCCCTCGTCTTCTTTGCCTCCTCAACATCCCGCAGGGCAGCGGCATAGAACCGCTCATAGTCCTCGAAGTATTCCGTGTAGACGGGGGTGCAGGTCTCGGTGTCTTCGTGGAAGACGTACTGCGTGGGGTTGATCACGTCGTAGCAAATCAGCTCGTCCGTTTGCCAAAGGTACCCCATCCTGTAGTCCTCGCGCGAGTTGAGGACCTTGCAGAGGATATACAGGAAGTCTATGTAGAACTTCGTTCCGGCCTTCTTGGAATGCGCGACGAGTTCCGTAACGTCGATTCTCGCCGTCATGGAAGTCGAGCACTTACAGTCTTCCGAGAAGTGACGGAACACGCCCTTTCTGTAGTAGGTCTCCCGGTCGATTACCTTGTAGTTCATTTGAGGCACCTTCCCAAATCCCGTCTTTTCGTCACGCCTCCTGGAGCCCGATGTGACACGTGTGCTCTCTTTTCTTGCGCCGCAATATCTTGGCGAACCCCTCATTACCGGGATTGATGTAGCGTCCCATATGGACCCCAATCTTCTCATTTTGCAGATAATGCTACCCTCCCTCAAGGCGATTCTCAAGGTAGGCACAGGAGCGGAGAGTCGAACCCCCTGTCGTCGGCCATTCGCAACTGTTGCTCGTGGCAGACCGCCCATAGTCTGCTACATTCGGTGCTGGTAACTATTGGCGCTCATCTGCAAGATGCTGTTTACGGAGGTTGTGGAGATGGCCGCACCGAGGCTCGAGGAGCTGCCGGCATGCCCGGTAGAGACGACGCTCTCCGTTATACGGAGCAAGTGGCAGGTGCTGATACTGCGCGACCTGCTGCAGAACGGTACCATGCGCTTCAAGGAGCTGCAGCGCTCCATCGGTCGCGTTTCGCAGAAGGTGCTCACGGACAACTTGCGTGCCATGGAGGACTACGGCATCGTGCACCGCGAGGTGTTTGCCGAGGTACCCCCGCGTGTGGAGTATTCGCTCACCGAGACCGGGCGGACGTTGCAGCCGGTACTCGATGCCATGCGGGCATGGGGCGAAAACTACAAGGAGCGCCTACGCGACGGCATGTAAGACCGTCGCCAGAGCGCATTTTGGTGCACGTGAACCCCAAGTCGTGACGACGGGGTTCACGTGCACATAAGTCTTCGAACCGTATTGAAATCTATCAGGCATTATGCCGATTTCGCAAGCACGTTTTTGTGCACGTGAACTCCTTGCACTCATTCCCAGTTCACGTGCACAAAACACGTCCAAAATGCGTTCCGAGGCCCAAGCGCCCATACCCTCTCTAGCTGGGTATATGCTGCAACAGCATATACAGAATCGGGGCACATGCGTACATTTGGCCTACGGAAGGCGCGCTATGGCAGAGCAGCAGTGTTATGTTGCGCTCAACAAGCCACTATTGCTGGCGTGCACGAACGAGCGTCGCGGCACAAGCCGCCACGGCCGAAGCGAACGCGAGCACGACCGGTGCGCCTACGGGCGAGTCGTCTGCAGTGCCGGGCAAACGGCTGGCCAACGCAGCCTGTTGGCTTGCAGGTGCTGTCGTGACCGTACTGGTGGAAGCTGGCGTGCGGACGGGGCCAGAGGAGGAACCAGAATCTGAGTCGGCGTCATCGTCGGAGTCGGCGTCATCGTCGGGGTCGGCGTCATCGTCGGGGTCGGGGTCCGAGTCCGGATCTGGCTCGGGATCCGGATCTGGCTCGGGATCCGGATCAGGCTCCGGCTCGGGCTCAGGCGCCTCCTTGGTCGTCGGCAGGCTCGCACTGCTCTTGTCGTTTTGAATCGTGATGATGTAGTCCTGCTTAAGATTCATGGCAGCGTCATCGCTCGCTTGGGTGGACAGCAGCATGTCATCCTCTCCTGGAAGACTCGACTCGCCAAGGTACCCGCAGAACGGCACGATGTAGAGCTCAAGACGGTGCCCGGCCTGCACGGTGTAGTACGTCGGTTCAAGCCAGATGGTGTAGTCGTAGTAGGTGTTGGCCTCGATCGGTTCGTCGCGCTCGGTCGCAGACGCAGGGTCGTAACCCGCCTCGGGGTTGCGCAGGTCCATCCTGCCAAAGGAGATGATCTTCCTGCTCGCCTCGGACTGCTTCCACCTCACGGTGCTGTATGCGTCGGCAGGGCCCTTCGACTCGTCATGCTCGCGCACGACCTCCGTCCTGGGCCGCGCCCCCATGGCGTACGTGGCAAACGGCGCGTCGGCGGCATCGACGAGCACCGCGCACATCATCTTGTCGCCCTCCCCCACGTTGTCGACCTTCGCGCGCACGTGCACGGGCATCCTTCCCGCAATGGTAAGCTGCTCCCCAACGTCAAGGGTCCAGAGCACCGCGTTCTCGCTCTGCTTGCCCGTAAGGGTCTTCTCAAGCAGGGTCTCGTTGTCGTAGTAGGCGCCTTTGGCATTTACCGTCACCTCGCCGTCGCCATTTGGGCGCACGGTGACGGTGGAGCCGTCGTTCCAGCGCTCGCTCTCGTAGAACGAGCCGTCCACATTGCTCTGCACGAGGAAGTCCGCCATCGATTCCACGTCGTTTTGCACGTCGCAGAGCTCGTGCGCAAGCCAGAGGTTCACCCATTCGGCATAGGTATGCCTGCCCATGCCGAGGTCGACGGCGTCTTCTTGGTCAAACGGCAAAGCATGGTTACCCTGATGAAGAATCACCTTGGCATTCTGCCCAGACGCCAGAATGGCGTCGCGCAGGTAGTCGGCGTGCCTCGTGGTAACGTTGTCGTCGTTGAGCCCCGTTACGATGAGCGCGGATGCGCTTATGTTATCCGTCTCTGTGCTCCACTCACGCCTCTCCCAGAACGGGCCAAAGTCTCCCTTCTGCTGCACCTGTTGGTTGCGCACGAACGAGCGGAATTGCTTAAAACGCTCCAATGCACTGTCGAAGTTCGGGTCTTCCCCAAAATTGATGACCAATCGGGTCGCACACGTCGCCGTGATGAAGTTCATATAGTCGTAGGACTTCGTCTTCTCGATGCATATGCCCTGCGAGTTCACATAGCTATACCAACTTGACGGACCTGCCTCGGGAATGATCGTCTTCAACCCGTCCACTCCCGTCGTGGCCACCTCATAGGCAACGGAGCCGGAATACGAGTGACCGATCATGCCCACCTTCCCGTTCGCCCAGTCGGAGGCCGACACAGAGATCGTCCCCTCCTTGTCGGCATAGGCCGCACGCTTGCCACAGATCCACTCAACGACGCCGGCAAACGCGTCGCGCTCCATCTGGGTACCCGTGCAAACGAGGCCCTCCGAGCCATATGAGCCTGGACCCGCCGTCTGGACGATGGCGTAGCCACGCACGAGATAATAGTCGTAGAACATGAAGTTCTCGGGCAGGCTTGCACCCACCTTGGGAAGGGAGTACTTCCACGTGTCCGGATTGGACCGATTCGTATCGAGGGCGAGCTGGGTCGTGGTCATGGAGGACGTCGCCACCCGTTTGGCCGGCCTTGTCGCCAGCGCCTCGTCACTGAGCTCCGGAGAGCCAAATCCCAACGCTGCGTGCAGCTCCGTGGCCATGCCGCCGTTGTAGGGACGCGCCTCATACAACACGGGTGCCTTCCAGCCATCCTTGCCACTCTCAACCGCGGCACGGGGCACCTGAACGTACACCCTCATCAGGTCGCATTTGCCGTCGAGGTCGGTGTCGTAGTCGCTCTCCACATACACGCAAAAGCGCCAGAGCTCGCTGTTCGCGTTGGTGTAGCCTTCGGCCCTCGCGTCGGAATACTTGAACACCGGCTGCGCCATGCCGTCCGAAAAGACCATCTTCGTGGCGGGCGTCTCCTCCTGCGAGACGAGCGCACCGTCATCCCTGGCGGCTTCCTGCAAGGACACGGACTGGTCGCCATCGGACGAGGACGAGAGCGAACTCGGAGCATCGCCCTGCTCCGAATCGGGCGCGCCCTCAGCCTCCACCTCGGTCGTGCCGTTAGACGCCGGGTCGGCTTCGTCGTCTTCCATCACCTCGATGCCCGACACCTCTTCGGTGGCCTTGGCAACCGTCGGCGCAGGCAACGCCATGCACATCGCAAGGAGAAGCGCCGCAAACAGGCTCAAGCCCATCCGCAAGCATGCTGGACCGTCGGATCGCGTCGCTTGTGGCTCTTTGTGCACGGCGTGTTTCATTTCTTGCTCCATCCCTTTGTGCCAGCCAGACCTTTCAAGCATCTATTGCCATCATGGTAACACCTTGGCCATTGCTGAGCCGCTTGCAAAGGTGATGAAAAGCATCTGTTGAAAGCAGACCGCCATACAGCGTTAGGGCAGCATCTTGGTGAGGTCGCGAGCCCCATATATGAAGCGCCGGACCTCCATAACGTCGCCAATAACCACGTAGAACACCATGTAGTTGCCCACCGCAAACCAGTAGTACGGCTGGGGACGTGAACGTGTGGTCCTGTAGATCTGTGCCATGGGAGGCGTCTTTGCGTGCTCGAGGATGGCTTCCTCGGTGCGATTGAGCAGGCGCTCCGCAGCAGCGGGGTTCTTGAGCACGTCGCGGACATAGAATACCGCCTGCTCAAGGTCGTCCCAAAAGAGCGGCAGGTACTGCAGCCTATACTGCCCCTGCACGATGTAGCTCCCCCCTCAACCCGGCAAACACCTCGTCATGGGAGTAGCGCATCGTGGTAGACGCCGCCTGACGGTCGGCCGCATCCAACATTGCCTCAACATTGCCCGTAAGGCTCTCGTACTGGTCCATGCTCATCACGACCATGGAGCCATACCCGTTCTTCGTGAGAAAGACCGGGCCACCCGTGGCCACCGCCTCCTCCACTGCGGCATAGTGATTGCGCAGCTCCGACACCGGCATGATCTGCATCGCGCCCTCCCTCTGACAAATCTTATCTGAATTATATCATTAAGTGGCACGAGCGTGCCGTTCGACGAGGACTCATCGAGCGGAGGATAGGCGCAGCCAACAGAACACGCCGACCGCCATCAGCGGGATGCCGGCCACCAGGCCGAGCGGACTGGGCCCGAGCAGCGTCTGCCCGGTCGTGCAGAACACCACCCCCACGTTGGCGATCGCGTTGAAGGCGCCATGTGCCAGGGCGCACGGCCACACGCTTTCCGACCGCGTGCGCAAAAGCGACAGCCAGCTGGACATGGCGGTGCAGAGCAACGTCATCGTGAGGATGCCGGCGACGGGAAACCCAGCGTAGCCCATGCCATAGTTGTGCCCCATCGCGATGGCAGGCGCGTGCCACAAGCCCCAGATGGCGCCCGTGACCAGCGCGGCCGAGCGCTCGGACATGAGCTCAGCGAGGGTGGGGTACAGCATGCCGCGCCACCCGAGCTCCTCCCCGAACGCGGGAATCGCGTTTATGAACGGCGCGATGGCAAGTGACAGGGCGATGGTCGCACCCAACAGGACGGGGGCCGGTGGCATCTGACGCGCAAACTCGTCGGGCGCAAGCCCCGCGGTGGCGGCAGTCGACTCTATGAAGGAGCGCATCGTCGGGTCGAACAGGTGCGGGTTGGTGGCGAAGAACACCACGCACCCAAGAAGCGCGATCGCCGCCGGCGCGAACCAGGCGATTAGGTAGTTGCACACGTTCTGCTTGATGCGCGGTCGCCAGCAGAGGTCGATGCGGGCTTCGGGCCCGCAGGCGAGGTTGGCCACGAGCGCGCCGACGAGCGGGAAGAACATGCTCAGCGCTATGAGGCCCATCATCACCGGCGATGACGCCTCACCGTTCGCAAACGTACCGAGCAAGAATCCCGCCGGGATGAGCAGTCCCCAGGTGAGGCCAAAGGTTACTGCGATATAGATTGCGAGGCGTTTCATCGTACGACCTCCCGAAGGCTCTCGATTACGCGCTTGAAGCGAGGCTCGTCCGCGAGCGCCTTAAAGGCCGGGTTGGCCGCGACGCTCTCCACCAGGCTCCTCTTCACGAGCGCATCGTCGCGCGGGGCGCTCGTTCCAATGCCGTTGATGTCCTCGAGCCAAGATTGCGTTTTGTCGAAGAAGTCGTCGCCGTACAGCTGTATGGGGAAGGTCAGCGCGCGGGCGGCCCACACGTAGGCATCGAGGCAGTCGAGCGCACGGTCGGCGTGGCCACCCATCATGTAGGCCATCGCGAACGACAGGTGGATGGCCGCCGTGTTCACATAGACCGACTCCAGGTCGAACGCGTCGATAATCGCCTGCGCACGCTCGTAGGCGACGTCGACCCTCTGGGGATTGGCGGCATACAGCATGGCCATCTGGGCGAGCCGATTCAAGCTGAGCACGAGCGCCTGGAAGAGCGCCCCCTGGAGGATCTTGTCCGCCTCGTCCGCCTGTCCCAGGGCGGTGTGGGCGCTGGCGAGCAGCATGTCCGTGCCCATGTCGACGTCGGGCGCACCCTCGAGGGCCTCGATCGCGGCCTGGGGATCGCCGGTCGCAAGCTCCAAGCTCGCCTCGACCGCCTCCGCGAGCCTGATGTCGGCAGACGCATTGGAGTTGCTCCGTATGCGACGGCACAGCCCCACGGCCTCGCGCACCAGCCCTCCCCGCTTCGCTCCGTCCGCGAGGTCCAGGTGGTTCAGGTACAGCACCGCGATCTGCGCGAGCAGCGGGTAGCACGAGTAGTAGTCATGGGCGAGCTTCTGGCATTGCGCGTGCGCCTCCTCGAAGGGCATGGTCGCGAACGCCTCGCGCAGGCGGGCGCACTCCCGCCTGATGCCCTCCTTGCCCATCTGCGGCTCGTAACCCATGAGCGCATCGACCGTCACGTCGAAGTACGCGGCTATTCTGGGCAGCAGCTCGACGTCGGGATAGCTCTGGCCGGTCTCCCATTTGGACACGGACGCCTTCGTAACGCCGAGGTGGCGCGCGAGGTCGTCCTGCGTGAGGTGCGCCTCCTTGCGATGTCGATGGATGTTTTCGCCGATTGTGATTGCAGGTCCCATGGCCACTCCTCGTTGCGCTGGATCCCTCTACGTGCTTCAAGGATACGGCGTACGGGCGGATTTGCCGAGCGACGAGGAGTTGATTTCGGTTGAAGAAATCAACCGGTGGTTGACCCGCACTGCCTCATACCCAACAGTCGCCCATCGCAAAAACAGTAGTGCCACTCGTAACTGTTGGTATACTTTGCTACCGACAAGAAGCCGTAGCGGGGAAGGTCGTACCACCATGCCCATGGAACTGTTAGCGCCTGCCGGCGGTCCCGAGCAGCTCAAGGCGGCCGTGCGATTCGGCGCGGACGCCGTCTACCTTGCCGGGCCGCGGTGGGGCATGCGTGCGCGTGCCCACAACTTCGATGACGAGGAGCTTGCCGAGTCGGTCGCCTTTGCACATGCGCATGGCGTTGCCGTTCATCTCACGCTCAACACCCTCATGTACGACGAGGACATCGACGATCTGCCCGCATACCTGCGCCTCGTGGACGCGATGGGCGTGGACGCGGCGATCGTGGCAGACCTCGGGGCGCTCTCCCTCGTCCGCTCGCATGCGCCGCATGTGGCAATACACGTCTCGACCCAGGCGTCGGTGACGAACGCCACGACGGCCATGGCATACGCAGAGATGGGAGCGTCGCGTTTGGTGCTCGCCCGCGAGATGACCTTGGCGCAGATTGCCGAGCTGCGTCGCAGGCTGGGTCCCGCGGTCGAGCTCGAGGCATTCGCGCACGGGGCCATGTGCATGGCGGTCTCGGGTCGCTGCCTGCTCTCGAGCGCGCTGGTAGGACCCGAGCGGTCCGCCTCGTGCGGCAACTGCACGCAGCCGTGTCGCTGGACCTGGAGCCTGGTGGAAGAGACGCGCCCCAACCTGCCGCTTCCGCTCGAGGCCGACGAGCGGGGAAGCTACCTGCTCTCCGCGAACGACCTGTGCATGCTGGAGCATCTGGGCGCGCTCGCCGAGGCGGGCGTCGACGCCATCAAAATAGAGGGACGCAACAAGGGCGCGTACTACGTGGCCGCCGTCACCAATGCGTATAGGCATGTGCTGGACGGCGACGACCCACAGGCGTGGCTTTCCGAGCTGGAGGCCACAAGCCATCGACCCTTCTCGACGGGGTTCTTCTATGGGAACCCGACGCAGAATCCCGGACACGCAGAGTACGCACGTGACCGTCTGCTCGTGGCGGTGGTCGATCGGTGTGCGCCCGTTGAGGACGGGTGGCTCGTCGAGGTGACGTGTCGCAACAAGGCGCAGGTGGGCGACGAGCTCTGCGTGCTCTCTCCGGGGCATCCCGTACGTCGGTGCGTACTGAGGCCGGTGGAGCGTTTGCTGCCCGAAGAGGGGTGGGTGGCGGCGCCGAACCTCTCGGTGAACATGGAGACCTACCGCTTCGTGGCGCCGTTCGCCCTCAGCGCGGGCGACATGCTCTGCGTATAGGGCCCCTGCCCACGTGGGGCGACCCCTTGTAGGTTGCCCTTTGCGCTTCTGCTCGGCGCCGTCGTATGCGGGCCATCCCGAAAGGGGCCCTATCGGCCGAACCACTTCATGCGATGGTACTTCGACTCGTCATCCAAGAACCCAACCGACAGGTAGAGCGGGTAGCCGTCGTCGGTGGCCTGGAGCTCCACCACGGACAGGTCCAGCGCCTCGGCGCCCGCGAGCAGCGCCTCCATGACCCGCTTGGCGTACCCGCGTCGCCTGCAATCGGGTCGGGTGTACACGTTGAGCACGATGCCCGTCCTGCCATTTATGAAGGCGGGGCTCATGGGCTTCTCCACAACGATGAGGAAGGCGCAGGAGGCGATTCGCCCACCCTCCCTCACCACATATGCGTGGAGGTCATGGCCGAGGTGCGCCCCGAAGTAGCCCGGGAGGCCATCCCTGATGGCCACCTCATCGCCCTCGTCGAGCACGCCGTTGTCCTCGGTTAGGTACGCGACTCTCAGCTCCACGAGCTCGTCCGCGTCGGCGATGTTGGCTCGCTCCACACCCATGTTAGGCACCTCCCGGCAGGTAGTCTCTCGGCATTATACGCAGGCATGCTGGCACAATTCAATCGCGGAAAAGCCAACTTGAATGGAACAAAGCTGAGTCCCCGAATGGGGGTAGGATGCCGCTAGAGCAGCTGCACCAGAAGGCCGACGAGCAGGCATGCGGGCAGGCCGAGGGCCGAGCCAATGCAGGACTGCCTGACGTGGAAGAGGTAGTCGTGGTACTCAGGCATGTCCTCGGTGCCGGGGATGCGGACCCGCCTTGAGTGGCAGAACCACCCGCAGTCGACGACGACGGCGTCCCACCAGGCGACGGCGAGCCAGATGGCGTAGGAGTCGAAGAAGCCCTGCCAGAGCGTGGCGTCGCCGTTCACCTTCGTGAGCAGGAGCACGAGGCCGGCCAGGAGCACGACGACGCCGACGACCTTGCGGGCGAGCTCCGCGGCCGAGAGCCTCCCCTCCCCCGCCTCCATGAGGCCGAGCTCCTCGCAGCGCCTGCGGATCGCTGGCGGGTAGTCGCCGATCCAGGCGAGTGGGTCCTTCGCCGTGTACGGGACGACGATGGCCGTGAACAGCGCGATGGCGACCGCGCACTCTATTGCAAGGACCATGGCACCCTCCGTCCTCGGGCCTTCATCAGAGGTCTTCTTCGGATTGTACGGCATGGGCGGGGTTGGGACGTGGGCAAAGCGAGGGTATGGTCGGACGTGGACACTCAAGAAAACGTATGATGATTGCCCTGCTGGGCTGATTCCCCTTCGGCGTACCCGGTTAGCTTGCCAAGCATTCGGCTGCTACAGCCATCTTCCTCGGCAAGAGCTATCTGGGCAGACATAACGTTACCTGACAGAGACCGCAACGAATCACATATTCGACAGTAAGCAGTGTCGGGGCGAAGCGGTATTGCGCTTGTAAAACGAGACATCTTCCCAGATAATACAACCAGTTTCTGCTGTGTTCTACTGCGCAAATGATGAGACGCATACGAGGAAGGCCAGCAATGATTACAAAACATATCCTAGTCACAAAGCGGTACTTGGTTGTCCTTGGCATTATGCTGGCGATGGCCATGGTAATCCTTAGCAGCGTCTTTTCGCCCGTCGCGCTCGCGGATGAGGGAGACATCGTTCTCTCTGAAGCCTCGGATCTTGATGCTGGCAATGAGGTCGTTCGCACCATCATGATCTACCTGGATGCCGCTTCCTCCGAGGAGAACAATCCCGTGTGCTCCGCCATGCTCAAGGAATACATGGCGTCGAAGTTCGATCGAAGCGATTTCCGCATCATCGTCATGACGGGCGGCTCGCTCAAATGGCATCTGGACGCGGGCTACCTGCGGGACCAGGACGGCAACGCCGGCACGCTGACCGAGATCAGCAGCGAGTACAACCAGATTTGGGAAGTGTACGGAGCCACAGACGACGCCGAAGGCTACTTGAGGCTGTTGGACGGCGACGGCGTGAGCGGCGATGGGGCCGATGCCAAACCATCCGTAGACGAGCTCATGAGCGACCCGGAAACGCTGCAGCAGTTCATCAACTACGCCCATGGCGTCGCGCCGGCGGGCAAATACGATCTGATTCTGAACGACCATGGTTCGGGTCCCCAAGTCGGTTATGGCTACGACGACCATAACACCGAAAACCCAGACGAGACCTTGTCCGTGCTTGAGCTCCGACAGGCAATCAGTAGAAGCGATGTGGTGCAGGACAAGGGCAAGTTCGATTTCATTGACTTCGACTGCTGCGAGATGGGCAATTTTGAAACGGCGCTCGCCTTGTCGGATTACACGGACTATTTCCTCGGGTCGGCAGACGTCGACCCGTTTGCAACGGTCGACTACACGGCGCTGTTCGATTTCCTCAAAGACGACCCCAATATGGATGCCGGGGTCTTGGGACGCAGGCTCGTGGATCTTTTCGTCGATTACTATGACCAGAACCCCGGCAAGATATCGATAGGCCCTTCGGACATCTATTGCGTGGTCGACACGAACAGGCTCAAGGAGAGCGGGATCGTGGACAAGCTGCTGGCAATCGCAAGGCAGATGCGGGCAGAGGCGACAACCGGGAGCTTCTATGACGAGATCCGCGTTCCAAAAGACGCCTACCATTTTGGCCCTGCCAACCTGAAGGACTTTGCGACCGTGATGGAGCAGCTCGGAATCGGGTTGTACGAATCCGATTGGCAGGAACCGGGGTTCCTGAACGCCTACACGCAGTCGGCACTCGAGATCCAGAACATCTTGCATGACGAGGACGTCGTCTATTCGAGGCACACGCAGAGGTCGAATAAAACGCATGTGTTCTTTGGCAGAAACGATGACGGGAACTTAGAGGCAAGGGCCACGAAATCACCGACAAGCGGGCTGAGCATCTTCTACTACGACAATCCCGCCAAAGGCGACATTTCCGGCGAGGTGGCCTCCTACGTCGAGGCGATGAGAGAGCTGTCCGGGGCATACGAGGAGGGTTCGGCAGAGAGGGAGCTGCTCGATACGTACGTGCAGGCGACTCTCGATTACGAGTTGATCTGCAACGCCGGCGTTGCCGTGTCGAACCTCGTAGAGGACGGATGCGCCCCCGACGAGATCGACTACGACAAGGTCCTCGCGTATCTCCAGTCCCAGGAATCCGGAAACGCCAAGAGGGGATGGGAATACATCTGTAAGGCGTTTGAGGCCAGCGACAGGGACGTGCAGGCATGGCTGGGCACGATCATAGACGTCCAGCGCAAGGAGGTCTTGAATCACGACAAGGTCTCCCTCAAGACGGAATCCAGGGACGGGACGGATTACTACCGCATCGACGTGACGGACACGCCCAAGCGGGTCATCGACGTCCCAGTGCTCACGGTGACGGCCAACACGGAGGACGTGCAGTTCGACAAGCCCACCAGGACGCTCTACGGCACCCGCGCGCTCGACGACGCAGAGGGGGAATCTGCAGACGATTACATGAGCGCCGCCGACTCTTCCTATCTAATCCCGAAATTCGACGGGCAGTGGTATGCCGTACAAGACGCGGAGGGAGCCGTGCATCTGGCGGCCGATGCGTCGGACAACTCTGTATACGCCAGTTTCTTTTTGGGCGACAAGTCGTTGGGTACAGGAGAGCTGATCTTCGATGCGGACGGGAATGCGAGCAGCATCTACATTTACGGCAACACGATACCGATTTCGCTCGACACGCTCGAGGGAATGGTGACGGTGTCCCTTTGCAATGATCCGAGCCTTGGAACCGTCACAACGCTCGGCATGTTCATGTTGGAAGGGACGAACGCCAGGCTCGTGAAGGACAGCTGCTCGAATTTGGGCATAACTGACGTTGAAGTCAAGCTCGCCATCTCGGACATGTACGATGTCCAGCATGAGGTCAAGCCAGAGCTGACCTTCGATCCCGCCGGCGGGCGGTGGAATGACGGCACGGTCGCCGTCAAGAAGTTCGAGAGCGTCCTCGAGACCTCCTTCGACATCATCGACGCCCCGACGCGGGAAGGTTACACCTTCGTGTGCTGGAAGGGATCGGAATACCAGCCGGGAGACAAACACCTCGCAGACAGCGACCACGTGTTCACGGCAGAGTGGAAGAAAACCGCAGAATCTACCGCCACCGATCTCTCGGGCGCGACCATCACCGGTTTGAAAGCGAAGACCTACACGGGCAAGAAAATCACGCAGTCTCCCGTCGTTCAGGTGAACGGAAAGACGCTCACGCCGGGAACGGACTACGTAATCAGCTACAAGAACAACGTCAAGGCAGGCACCGCAACGCTTACGGTCACAGGCAAGGGCAACTACGCCGGCACGAAGAGCGCCACGTTCAAGATCAAAAAAGCCAAGCAGCCCATGACGGTGAAGGCGAGGAAGAAGACCGCTAGCCTCGAGACGCTCAATAAGAAGGCCCTGAACGTCAAGAAGGCGGTCGTCGTGAAGAGGAACCGGGGCAAGGTCTCGTACAAGAAGACGAGCAAGGCGAAGAATCTCAAGAAGTTCAAGGTCAACGCCAAGACCGGAGCCATAACCGTCCCGCAGGGCACGAAGAAGGGAACCTACAAGCTCAAGGTGAAGGTCACCGCCAAGGGCAACGCCAACTACAAGTCCGGCAGCAAGACGGTCACGGTGAAGATAACGGTGAAGTAGGCGCTGCCCGATTTGTCGACGGCCGCTTGGTAGTCGTGAGTACGCTGCCGCTTCTCCGCCTCGCGCTGAGTGGCGGCAGCTTTGCGCGCGAGGCCAGCGGCCGCGAACCTTCCCTCCCTCGCCTCCACGAGGACGAGCTCCTCGCAGCGCCTGCGGATCGCTGGCGGGTAGTCGCCGATCCAGGCGAGCGGGTCCTTCGCCGTGTACGGGACGAGGACGGCCGTGAACAGCGCGATGCGTGGTGAAATCGCGGAATACGTTCGAGGCATTACGTTGACCGCATCTTGGCTAAAGACGTCATCAAGGCATTCGCCTTCGACATAAGCTTACTTGCCCATGACGAGGTGCCGATATAACGCATTTGGGCTTCATGTGATGGGGACTGAGGAATGAGGGTCGATTAAGAATCAGCCGAACATAATGCCGGTCTTCAAGTACACCAGCGAGCTCAGCAGCGATGTGGTGGGTAAGGACATCGCAGCATATCTGCCGACCCTCACGTCTGTAGACAGCTATCGCAGCAACACGATGCGCAAGTCGATGTCCTCGACGCGCAGGCGGTTCGAGGCCACGCTGAGCGTGATGGGAATCGCCGAGGCATGTGGGCCGAACAGCCCATTCCCGTTCATACCCTGCCTTGAGGAAGACGAGATAGATGTCGACGACTTGGAGAAGGTACTGAAGCAGGCGTTTGTCGACGTGGAGGACGATCAGGCTGCCAAGAAGAAGCTGCTGAAGGACTCGAACTTTCGCAAGTGCATCCGCATCTACGACTTCCTGCGCTACGGAAAGTAGGAAGTCCCCCAACCTTCACCAATAGTCCGAACGACGGCATTCGAACCTAGATCCAGTTGGGGGACATGCTCCCAAACTTTGCGCAGTTGCCTGCACGTTTGGAATTGTACCAAACCGCTGCAAAGGCGAATACTCCATACGAGAGAGATCCTCACCAAAGGCAGAATCGACCCGATGGGTACAGCTTCGTCATATTGCCGGATGCGTAGTTTGGCATCCCCAGTCTACAGCCCAATGACTTTGTGACGCATCGATAGCCTGTATCCGTACGAATCGGGTGCGGGCTCCCCAACGCTGGCACCAGCACGGACGCAGGTAAGACGATGATTACAGAAACCGCCTGGCTACGGAAACCCGATGTGCTTCGCCGCCGGTGGCGTAGGGCGCGACGGCAGTCCGGTTGCGATAAGGCGGAACTCACGAGCAGATAGAGTTGAGGACCCCACGAGGTCGGAGTCCGCGCGCCAACCTAGTGCGGCGGGGACCTCGACCACCGGCGACACGGCCGCGATGATCTCCATCTTCGCCCTTGTGTTGACCCTTAGATATCTCTGGGTGATGGCGACGCTGGCGTGCCCCAACAATTGGAACTCGCTGATTTCTTAGTGCATAAGAGCGTGGTTACCACCGAAGTCTATGCAAAGGCGAACACGAAGGCGAAAAGGAAGGCGATAGCGGCCGCGGAGGCGCGGTTCGTGCCCGAGAGCGGATACAGCGAAGGTCAGAAGGCTGACCTGCTTGAATGGTCGAGGACTCTCGTGTAGGCGATGCTTATGCGAAGTTCCGGGCGGCGGAGAGGCAATGTTTGTCTGCGTCGTTGCTACGAGCTTCGTATAATCATCCGCTTCGCTTACCTAGTCAAAAGGTTGCAAACAGCATCTCACCTAGATGACGCCTAGCACTAAATCCAAAACGTACCGCTTATAAACTGGTCCATTACAGTTCTCCGCTGTCTACCTTGTCCCAGATAAAGGAGATTGTTGCCTGTACGGCAGACATAAAAAGGTAGTTTGTATACAAAGTATGAACGACGCAGGTAAACAACTGCATGCAATCGAGACGCACCTAAGATGTTGGCCTGCCAATCACTTCAGCAAAGCCGAAGACACCAGCAACGAAAAATGCCGCTGTCCGTAGTATGCGCAATCCGGTCAGACGCTTCAGTCACAAGGCATCCCGTATGATTTGGCTTTGTCTTCTTCTAAACAATAGGGACACGCTAAGTTACGCTCGCCAGTCCTGCGCGATATGATTGCCTGCCACTTGTGTCCCCGAGTGCATACCCACCACACTTTCTTACGCGACTTGGCAGTTACGTTTGTAGGTGTCAGATTTCCGTTACTTTCTCTGTCCCACTCCAAGGCGATATCTGGGTTGGTGGTTGCGAGATCATTGACGCCGGGCGTCGGCCTTCTTCCCGAGCAGTATGGACAGCCGTTTCCACGATTTCGACTATTAATAGTTGCTTCCCACTCATGACCGTGTACGCAGACCCACCACACTTTCTTGTTTGAATTTGGTCTTACATCCGTCGGCGCCAAATGGCTGTTCTTTTCGTAGTTCCATCCTGCAGCCAAATCAGGGTTTACGGTCTGCAAATCGTTGAAGCCTCGTTCCGTCCTCTGGCCGCTACAGACCGGACATCCTGACCCTGCGTTTCTATGGCAGATCTTCGATTGCCACTCGTGACCGAGCACGCACTTCCACCATACTCTTTTGCTTGAACCTGCCATGACCTTCGAAGGCTCAAGGTCACCATTCTTTGTCGGGTGCCACTCGGCAGCCAAGGATGGATTAGTCGTTGCCAGATCATTGAAGCCGCGTAGCACTAGCCTGTTGGAGCAATATGGGCAGCTCCTTCCCCCGGTTCTGTCGGCAACAGAGGCTTGCCACTCGTGACCCAGATTGCAGATCCACCACATCTTCTTGTTCGATTTTGGGGCTATAGTCGAAGGTGTGATATCAGCGTTGCGGGTGGGGTGCCACTCCTTTGCGATATCGGGATTTGCGGTCGCCAAGTCATTGAACCCCGGGAGGACCCATATGCTGGCACAGTAAGGGCAGCCGTGGCCGGCGTTCCTGCCAGAAAGAGAAGCCTCCCACTCGTGCCCCCGTTCGCAAATCCACCAAAACTTCCTGTGTGCGCCGGCTATCACATCCGAGGGGGTGACGTCTCCGTTCTTCGTGGGATGCCATTCCGCAGCAAGTGCGGGGTTCGTAGTAGCCAGGTCATTGTAACCTGCCAGCACCTTCTGGTTGCTGCAGTAAGGGCACCCGTAGCCCTCAACCCTATTACTAATCGTCGACTCCCAGGCGTGACCCCTCTTACACCTCCAGTAAACTCGTTTTGTCGAGTGGGCGGTAACGCTGTCGGGCTTCGCCTTCCCATTGAGCTCGGCCGCCCATTCCCGAGCAATTTCCGGTTCGACGGTTGCGAGGTC
>JAFWMI010000063.1 GCA_017513965.1 Atopobiaceae bacterium | reverse complement strand
CGCTACCTAGATAAGAAACTTCTTTTGCAGCTGCGCGAGCTCATCCTCGCTTACACCAAGCTCCTCAGTCAGGTAGCCCTTCACGCTGCCGTAGTTCTCCTTAATCCAGTCCAGCGCATTGGTCATGTACTGCGGATCGACCTGATCCATGGCGCACAAATACGACTCGAGCTCCTCGCCTTCCATTCCGGCCTCTGTCAGCTTCTTTCGCTCGCCCTCGATGCGCTCAGCGTTAAACACGTTAGTAAGTTGGAAGTCGGCCATAATGGTGTCTTCGTCCACACCCAACGCACTAAGAATGAGCACGGCCGCGCAACCAGTGCGGTCCTTGCCCTGCGTACAGTGGAAGAGCAGCGCCTTGTCCTCGGGCAGCGCAAGCAGCTCCTCAAACATCTTGGCGTAGCCTTCCTTACCCGTCTTGGACGCGAGGAAGTTTACGTACATCTGGTCACCCACAATGCCCAGCTTAAAGGCAAGCTTGAGCTGGCCCATCTTGTCGTTGGCGTCGGTGCTCTCGGTGCCCTCGGCGGAAAGTTCGGCCCTCCTCTTGGCCAGTTCTTCCTCGTCGATAATGCGTAGGTTGAGGTTCTTGACCCCATCGATTTGGGGATCGGGGGCAGACGCTACCTCACTGCTCATACGCAGGTCTATTACTTCGGCCAGATGATAGGTGTTCTTGAGGCGTTCGATATCAGCCTCGCTCGCCTCCGCAAGTGAGGCGGTACGCAACAGCACGCCGTCCCTAACGGCACGACCATCCGCACCTATGTAGCCGCCCAGCTGGCGAGCGTTGCCCACGCTCTCAAGCCCGATGGTTTGCGATTCCGCACTCGCGGAGTTCGACGCCGCATCCTGGCCCTTCTCCTGCGTCTGTGCCATTTCCTGCGTCTGGTTTTGCACTTGTTCCTGTGGCGCCGCGTTTGCGCAGGCACCCAGGCACAGCGCAGCGCTCAGCACGAATGCTGCAGCTGTCGTTCGAAACGGTATTCTCATGGCTTCACTCTTTCATGAAGAAATTGATGTTATTCGATATTCTAAAGCATAACCAGCGCATATATTCTCCGATTTCGCAACACGGTTCCACACTCTAACCACGGAGGGACAGTCCCTTTTTGGTTAATTCGCGAATTAACCAAAAAGGGACTGTCCCTCCGTGGTTACCAACGCAAAATGCTATCCACGCAAGAGAAAAACGAGCGTGTTGGGAGGAGCCAGTGTCACAAACCGAGACACCTTTTGTTCGCCTACGTCTGCTCTTGGGAGACGAGCGGCTTGACGTGTTGTCCAACGCCTGTGTGTATGTGCTCGGCTTGGGCGGCGTGGGTTCGAGTTGCGCCGAGGCGCTCGTGCGCGGGGGCGTGGGAAGGCTCGTGCTCGTTGATCGCGACGTGGTGTCGATGAGCAACATCAACCGCCAGGCGCTCGCCTTCCACAGCACCATTGGACAGCCAAAAGCCGAGGTCATGCGGTCTATGGTGCTCGATATCAACCCACGCGCAGAAGCATGGGCCGTGAGCACCTTCTTGGACAAGGAGCACATCGCGCAGCAACTTGCCGACTTCCCCACCCCTAGCTACGTGGTCGACGCCATTGACACCATCTCGCAAAAGCTCGCCATCGCCCGGTGGTGCCAAGACCAGAAGATTCCGCTCGTGGCGTCCATGGGAGGTGCCAACAAACTCGATCCCACGCGCCTGCGCTTCTCGCGTATCGAGAAGACCTCAGGAGACGGACTCGCGCGTGTCATGCGCAAGGAATGCCGCAAGCGTGGTATTCGCAACCTGCAGGTGCTCTATTCCGACGAGCCGCCCGCACCACTCAACACGACGAGCCCGCTCAGCCACGAACCGGGCAAGCGGCCTCCCAAAGGCTCTGACCTTGGGACGATGTCTTACTACCCTCCCATCATGGGACAAATGCTGGCGAGCAAAGTAATTCGTGACCTTGTGGGTTTGTGATGATGCTGGCAGACGCACACATCCACCTAGACTTCTTAGCCGACCCCACTGCATTTGCCCGAGAGGCCCAAGACCGGGGACTGTCGCTCCTCGCGAACAGCGTCACGCCGCAGGGATTTGAGCGCACCCTTGACGCAACGCATGGCATGTCGCATGTGTGCGCGGGACTCGGCCAGCACCCCTGGTGGATAGAGCAAGCAGACCTCAAGCGATTTGATTCCTTGCTGCCGCACACGCGCTGGATTGGCGAAGTAGGGTTGGACTTCTCGCCCAAGCGACCACATCACGAGCGTCAAGCCGAAGTGTTTGACCACATCGTCGGGCAATGCGCACGCGAAGGCAACAAGGTTTTGAGTATTCACTCGGTGCGTGCCGCAGACGCCGTGCTCGACACGTTGGAGAAGACAGGTTGTGCACAGGCGTGCACGTGCATCTTCCATTGGTTTAGCGGGTCCACCGATGCGCTGTGGCGTGCCATCCGCATGGGGTGCTGGTTCTCGGTAAACGAGATGCAAGCGAACACGCGACGGGCCAAGGAGCAGCTCAAGCTCGTGCCCAAAGAGCGACTGTTGCTCGAGACGGACCTACCGCCGGCAGAGGACGCCACCACCACCGTTGCCGATGTACTCGCCTCACTCGAGCGTACGCGCACGTTGCTCGAGACGATTCGCAACGAACAACTGTCCGATCAGCTCCAAGCCAACTGGTTCCGCCTCTGCATGTAATCAAGGGGACAGACTCCACGCAGGGGGACAGTCCCCTTTCATACCGTCCTCTTGTCTCAACGGCGTAAGACTAGCGCTTGGACACTCCCTTGCCAACGGCGGCAAGACACGTCTTGGGAATACCGTTCTTCTTCAGGCTGCTCGGATAAGCCTTCTTTTTACCAAGTGATTGGAACTTGGCGAGCCTATTTGCCACGCTCTTGGTTACCCATCCCATCTTTGTGTTGGCGCCATAATGCTGGACGGAAATAGCCAAGTACCGTCCCTTGGCAATCTTCTTGCAAATCCAGAAGAATCCGTCATCGCCCATTCGCATGGTTGTCTTCTTACCATGCTTGAGTGTGACCTTACCAACCGCTCCGCTTATGCTCTTGAGAATGCGAATGCCCTTCGCATTGCATTCGCGTATCTCAACGATCGCGTTATTGCTGCCAGTGCCACTCTTTGGATAGAGGTAGGTAAACGACTTCCAGCCATTTGAATCGTACCCGTGATCGGAGCGCACATAACGAGAGTCAACGCGCACCTTCCCTCTCCAGTATGCAGGCAATTTGAGCTTCCATGAGCCAAACGAAACATAACTCGAGGAACCCTGCACAGACAGACAAGCCGTTTGATTGCCAACCGACTGCTCTTCTTGGCCAAACGCCACTGCAGGAATTCCTTGGAGTGTGATAAGCAACGTCAAAACGAGAGCCATGACTCCCCTTGGTGTTCGATTGCGGATTGAGCTCATAACGCTTCACTGCCTTCCGTCTCTGAAAAAATCCTTAACCTGCGTACAGTATACCAAGCATCGCTGCAGTATCGTTACATACAAAGGGACGGCCCCATGGAAAAGGGAGCCGTCCCAATTGGATGTTATGTGCAACCGAGGAGCCTTGCCCCTCAATCAAAGTGGTTACGAGAAGTCTGTCAACTGGGCGTTGAGCTGAGCTATGGTGCGCTCCAAATCCTCACGCTGTTCGCGCTTCTTCGCGATGACTGCCGCCGAAGCCTTGTCGACAAAGCCCGGGTTCT
>JAFWMI010000062.1 GCA_017513965.1 Atopobiaceae bacterium | reverse complement strand
CTTACACCCGAGGAGCGCATCGAGGCAATGTTGCTGCACTCCGTTGCTGGGCAATCGCTCCGAGACATCGATGTGGGTGGGAGGCCCTTTCGTGCCCCGCACCACTCGATTTCATCTGCGGGATTGATCGGCGGAGGCAGACCGGTCACGCCAGGCGAGGTGTCGCTCGCCCATAAGGGAGTGCTCTTCCTTGACGAGCTGCCAGAGTTCAACGGGTCGGTGCTTCAGGCCCTTCGCCAACCGCTTGAGGACAGGAGGGTGCGCATCGTGCGTGCGGAAGGCGCCTACATCTTCCCGGCGGATTTCATGTTGATCGCGGCGGCAAACCCCTGCCCGTGCGGGCACCTCGGCGACCCTGGGCACACCTGTACCTGCACGCCTGCACGCATACAAGCGTACCAAGGGCGCATCGGCGGTCCGCTGATGGATCGTATCGACGTCTTTATTGACGTCGCCCGTCCAAGCTCGAGAAAGGTGATCAGGGGGAGCGAGGGGCTTTCGTCAAAGGACATGTCAGACCAGGTGAGTGCGGCGCGTGAGTACCGCTCATGGAGAAAGGAGCGAGAACGAGGCAAGGGGAGTTCGGTTTGGGCCATGGCGATGGAGGAGCGGGCACGGTCCGTCCTCGAGAGCCTGGCGGAGCGAAAGGGATTCGGAGGCCGCGGGATCGCACGGGTGGCAAACGTCGCCCGAACCATCGCCGACCTCTCTGAACATGAACAGATTGGTGTCGAGGAGGTTGTCGAGGCCTGCTCGTATCGACCGAGGACGGAGTAGCCATGGAGCAGGTTCGTTGGGAGCTGTCGATAGATGACGAGCGCTATCCGCAATCACTGCATGACCTTGAGCGGCCTCCAGGGGTGCTGTACGGCATCGGGGACGTCAACGCGCTCTCTGAGAGAAGCATCGCGGTAGTCGGAGCGCGCCGTGCCACGCCGTACGGTCTCACGGTGGCGGCCCTCGTCGACCGCATAGCTGCGGAGTGCGGGGTAACGGTGGTCTCTGGCGGGGCGTTGGGCTGCGATGCGGCGGCGCTCAGGGCGGCGCAGCGTGCGGGAGGAAAGACGGTCGTCGTGCCAGGAAGCGCAGCGGACTATGTGTACCCAGAGTCGTCGAGGGACCTGTTTGAACATGCCCCGGACCTCGGTGGCTGCGTCGTCTCGCTTGATTCTTGGGGAACCCCGCCGCGCAAGTACTCCTTCCTACAGCGCAACCGCATCATCGCGGCGCTCGGCAAGGTGCTTGTCGTGACCGAGGCAGGAGAGCGCTCGGGAACCTCGAGCACCGCGGAGCATGCGGCAGAGCTTGGGAGGACCATCTATGCGATTCCCGGTTCGGTCTTCTCGCCAGAGTCGGTAGGCCCGAACAAGCTGATCCTCCACGGCGCCGTGCCCATCGCATCCGAAGAAGACCTCGAAGTGCGGCTCTCGCTGGACTTTGGGGTCACGAGGCTTCTGAGCGGGGGAGGGAGAAGGGATCTCGGGAGAATCCTGTCGGCTCTTGTCGCGTCGCCCATGCGGCCCGATGACCTCGCGAATCATCTTGGCGAGCAGCCGCTGAACATCCTTCTCGCCCTGGCCGACTACGAAGCGAGCGGTGCGGTCGTGCGGCTTCCTGATGGCAGGTATGCACCTTCCGAGGCAACGTACCTCGGTCGGTAGGGGATGGCGGGGCCGTGAGGAAGGGTGGGCTAGCTCGTCTCACGGTCCCGCATGCTATCTGCAACGATAAAATAGAAAGTTAGCGACACGATACGAGGAGGGTGCTTGTGGAGCAAGAACGCGTGATGGTGATTGGTGGTGGCTTGGCAGGAAGCGAGTGTGCCCTGCAGCTCGCTGCGCGAGGCGTTCCGGTCACCCTTTTCGAGCAGCGTCCAGGGGGATCTGCTCCTGCTCACAAGACCGACCAGCTTGCCGAGCTTGTCTGCTCGAATTCGCTCAAGGCGACAAGGGCTGATAGCGCGGCAGGCTTGCTCAAGCTCGAGCTCGGCGCTATGGGCTGTCGCCTTCTCGACATTGCGCGTGCCTGCTCGGTGCCTGCGGGAGGCGCTCTCGCGGTCGACCGCGAGCGATTCTCGAGTGCGGTCACCGCTGCCGTCGAGGCAGAGCCTCTCATCACTATCGAGCGTCGCGAAGTGACGTCTGTTCCGGAGGGACACGTCGTCATCGCTGCGGGTCCGCTGTGCACAGATTCGCTGTTTGAATCTCTGGCGGAGCTTCTGGGAGGCGAGCACCTATCGTTCTATGATGCCGCGGCACCCATTGTCGAGGCGGATTCGCTTGACCGCACCGTCATCTTCGAGCAGTCTCGCTATGGTGAAGAGGGGTCGGGAGACTACCTCAACTGTCCGATGGACAAAGACCAATACAATGCGTTTCACGCAGCTCTCGTGCAGGCGGATCGCGTCATTGCACGCGACTTCGAGCAAAAGGACCTCTTTCAGGCCTGTCAGCCAGTCGAGGAGATTGCGCGTAAGGGGCTTGATGCCCTGCGCTTCGGCGCGCTGAAGCCGGTAGGACTCATCAATCCTCGTACGGGGAGGAGGCCGTGGGCTGCGGTCCAGCTGCGAGCGGAGAATGCCGAGCGTACCTCCTATAACCTCGTTGGTTTCCAGACGAACCTGACGTGGGGCGCCCAGGCTTGTGTCTTTCGAATGATTCCCGGCCTTGAGGAGGCGTCATTCACGCGCTTCGGCGTCATGCACAGGAACTCGTTTGTCGACACCCCACGTGTGTTGGATGCGACCTTCCGCATTCCCGGCACCTCCGTTCGGCTTGCGGGCCAGATCACCGGAACCGAAGGGTATGTCGAGGCCATGGCCTCCGGGCTTCTCGCGGCTGTGAACACCTACGCCGACCTCAATGGCATCGAGCCGCTGTCTCTTCCCAGAACCGGTGCCCTCGGCTCTCTCGTCGCGTATGCGACCAATCCAGAAACCGACCCATACCAACCCATGCATGTCAACTTCGGAATTGTTCCTCCGCTTGAGGTGCCGCGCAGGGGCAAACGTGACCGCTATGCTGCTTACGCAGAGCGTGCGCGTCGCGACCTCGCCTCCTATCTTGAGACGAGAGGCGACCTGTTTCCCGAGCTGCAT
>JAFWMI010000061.1 GCA_017513965.1 Atopobiaceae bacterium | reverse complement strand
CGGGAGGGACTCATTTCAGGACCCCACCCAAACACGCCCCCGTTGCCGGGAGCGTTGACTAACCTATGGCGGAGGAGGAGGGATTCCCGCGCCGCGCTCCGCGCGACGCTCATCGGCCTCGTCGCTCCGCTCCTCGGCCCGCGAGGCTCCGCCTCGCGACCTCTCGGTTCGAATCCCCGTGAGGTCCCCTCACCAAAAACGCCCCCGTTGCCGAGGGCGTTGACTAACCTATGGCGGAGGAGGAGGGATTCGAACCCTCGTGACCCGAAAGGGCCAAACGGTTTTCGAGACCGCCGCATTCAACCACTCTGCCACCCCTCCGTAGGGTGAACGCGGCGCCCCTTAACGGGACACCGCGAGGATGCTCTGGCGGAGAGTCGGGGATTCGAACCCCGGATGCGCTTTAGGCGCATACACGATTTCCAATCGTGCTCCTTCGGCCAGCTCGGACAACTCTCCGTAACAATGCATAGGTGAGTATAACGCACTTGCCACAACCCATGCAAGAGAAGATTTGTTGATAGCTACGTTACTTCTTTACCAGCCCGTGACGAACGGCCCACTTGCGACGATCCGTCTCGTTGAGGATACGCTTGCGCATGCGAATGTGCTTGGGAGTAATCTCAACCAACTCGTCATCCATTATGTATTCAAGTGCTTCCTCGAGCGTAAAGGTACGCGGGGGAGTGAGCTGTACGGCAATGTCTGCCGTACTCGAGCGCTGGTTACCCAGTTGCTTGGTACGCGCGATGTTGACCACCATGTCGTCCGGACGTGGACGCTCACCAACGAGCATGCCCTCGTAGCACTCCTCACCTGGCCCCACGAACAGACTGCCGCGCTCTTGCAGCGTGCCCAACGCGTAGGCCACGGCCTTCTCGGTGCTCATGGATATCATGGCTCCGTTCTTGCGGCCGCCGATGTCACCCACAAACGGGCCGTACTCGAGGAACGTGTGATAGAACACGCCTTCGCCATGCGTAACGTTCATGATGCGCGTCTTGAGGCCCATGATGCCACGCGTGGGGATGTTGAATTCCAAATGCGTCTGCGTCTCGCCCGTCTCCATGCTCACCATGGTGCCGCCGGCATTACCAAAGGTCTCAATAACCTTTCCGGCATATTCTGTGGGACATTCAACGACTGCCTGCTCTATGGGCTCCAAGCGCACGCCACCCTCGCCCTTTTTGTAAAGGACGCGCGGACGACCCACCTGGAACTCGTATCCCTCGCGACGCATGGATTCCATGAGCACCGAGAGGTGCAGGATGCCGCGACCAGCAACCTCAATACCGGTTTTGTCGGGAAGCTCCTCAATGCGCATGGTTACGTTGTTCTCCGCCTCGGCAAGCAGGCGCTCCTTGAGCTGACGACCACCCACAATGTCGCCATCGCGACCCACGAGGGGGCTGGTGCTCGCCTCAAACACAATGGAAAGCGTAGGCGGCTCTATCTCGATGGGGTCGAGCTCAACGGGATCGTCCGGATCGGTGTACACGTCGCCAATGTCGGTCCCGTCCACGCCAACGACTGCGGCAATGTCTCCCGCAACCACCTCGTCACACTCCGTTCGACCCAAATAGTCAAACGTGAACAGCTGCTTTACCTGCGCCATGGCGCGGCTGCCGTCGTTCTTTACCACCAGAATGCGCTCGCCGGAGTGGATGGTACCGGAAAAAACGCGTCCAATGCCAATGCGGCCGACGTAGCTTGAGTGGTCAACCGTCACACATTGCATGGCCAAAGGACCATCGGGCTCCGCATCGGGCGCGGGAAGCGATTCCACGATCATGTCGAGGAGGGGGAACATGTCGCCCTCATCCGGGCCGTCCGCCTCGAGGCGGGCAAATCCATTTACCGCCGAGGCATACACCACATGCTCCATGGCAAACTCAATTTGCTCGTCGGATGCGCCGAGGTCCATCATAAGGTCCAGACTCGCCTCCATGGCACCCTCGGGATTGGCCCCATCGCGGTCGACCTTGTTAACTACCACCATAATACGCAGGTCGTTCGCAATGGCGTGACGCAGCACAAAGCGCGTTTGGGGCATAGGCCCCTCCGCCGCGTCCACCAGCAAGAGGGCGCCGTCCGCCATCTTGAGCACGCGCTCGACCTCACCGCCAAAGTCCGCATGGCCCGGCGTGTCGATGACGTTTATCTTTACGTCGTGATACGAGATGGAGATGTTCTTTGCGAGGATGGTTATGCCGCGCTCGCGCTCCTGGTCGTTGGAGTCGAGCACGCGCTCCTGGACTTGCTGACCCTCGCGAAAGGCGCCCGAGGCGCGCAGCATTTGGTCCACAAGCGTTGTCTTGCCATGGTCTACGTGCGCAATAATGGCAATGTTGCGAATGTGCTCTTGAAGCATAGGTCCCTCTCGATCGTCAGTATGTGCAACTGAACGATTCTAGCTCACCACGCATGCAACTAACGCCGAACAAGGCATGTTATGGCAGGTTCACCATCATCCCAACAGAGGTTCCTCTTCGCCCGCCGGGGCAGGTTCGGTCCACCGGAATTCATCGCCCATTCCTCGACCCTCAAACAATGAATAGGCTGAGTACGAACGATGGCCTCGTTCGCCAAACTCCAGGATCAGCGCATCGACGAACGTGTCGTCCTCAAGGCCCACGGCCCCTTCGTAGACAATTGCATAGCGAATCGCATGGGCGGTTCTTCTTACCTGACGTCTTGCTCCCTCAAGCAACGCCTCGGGTCCATCATCCGCAAGTTCAAGGAGTGTCGTATCGCCGGACTCGTCTTGGATCGCCACCAAGGTATTTATGCGCACTCCCTCGGCGAGCCTGTCCAACGCCTCGCCCATAAGACTGCTAGATAGCTCATCTAGCTGCGGTGATACCTCATCATACGATGTATTATCATTATCCATAATACGTATTCTCCTGTATTATTTGGTAAGCAGAAGCACCATTCCAATTAAGAGGCTCACAATGATGGCCACAAGCACAGGCACCCAGGGATTCATGGTATTCTGCATTGCCGCACGGCGCTGATCCTCTGCCTCCTGTTGTATTGAGAGGTAGTCCTCCATGACGTCGGTCACCACTTTGCGCGTGTGTTCGTCGGCAATACGCTGACGCTCCTCCTCCGTGAGCTCCTGATCCTCAACGTCCTCGGCAATCTCTCCCTCCAGCTCCACCTCGTCTGGCTTGGTGTAGTCACGGATGTTGGCGAGCATCTCGGCCATCTGCTTCATTTGATCCGTTTTGGCTTGGCTGTCCTGCGCGAGTGCGTCTATCCGACGAGAGAGTTCGTTCATGTCTCCCACGGTAGCGGGACGCTGGTCTGAGGTCATCTGTATGCCAATACGCGCGTAATACGTTAATGCCTCATGCTCACTACATTCGTGCTCGGTGGAATACGCCTGTATTTTGTCCTTAATATCTGCCGGCACAATGGCCGTAGTGGGCTCAGGCTCTATGGTGGGGAGGTTTTGAAGCGCTTCGAGCCGCGCGTGTATTTTATCGAGCGTGGCCTGCTCTGGCGATGGCTCCGCAGGGGCGGGAACGGCGGAACCGTTTTCTTCCAATTCGATGCCGGCGCGAGCAAAATGGCTCATAGCCTCCGCTTTGGTGCAGTTGTGCTCGGTGGCATACGACTGTATTTTCTCGTTGAGGTCCTCTGGCATGCGCATGCTAAAGGTTGTGGGGCGTTTTGTGGCCATTATGCTACCTTCCTCTTGGTAATGCATGTGTATTCTACTCGAATTACCATGCATTTGTGGGAAGACGAAATGTCCAAAACGAGTAGCGACCCAATGGGCATTTCGACATGAAAAAGGCCGGGTGACCCCGGCCGAATGATTGGTGGAGACGATGGGGATCGAACCCACGACCTCAGGCTTGCAAAGCCCGCGCTCTCCCAGCTGAGCTACGTCCCCTCGTAATAATCGCCCCAGCGGCGACTCGGCTCACGCTGGGGCGACTATTGTCAAGGATGGTGGGCCTGACAAGGCTCGAACTTGTGACCTCCCGGTTATCAGCCGGACGCTCTGACCAACTGAGCTACAGGCCCATCCGCAAGTAAGAAGATTACTTCATTCCGCTCTGTAGGTCAAGACAATTCTGAGAATTTTTTTCCCGATTTGTGCGACACATTCGTACGGTAAATGAGTACCATTACCATCCGTGTAAAGAGGGGAGTAGCGCATGGCTTTGGTACGCATGGACATACAGTCGGTCGTCGTTGGGGGAGGGCCCATGGCATCCTTGGTGGTCCTCAAGGCCCGAGAAAACGACTGCGAGGCCGCCACGAAGCTGCCCATACGCATTGGGCGTGTGGAGGCCGCTGCCATAAGCATGGGGCTGGACAGCTCGCTTCACGAGCGTCCCATGACCCACGATCTGCTGCAAAACGTCATTACGGGACTTGGTGCAAGCATCTCCAACGTGGTGATTGCCAACGTGAGCGGCACCACGTTCTATGCCCAGCTCAACCTTGTCTCCGCTGCGGGTGAGGCCATATCAATAGACGCACGGCCTTCGGACGCCCTCGCACTCGCCGTGCGCACGCACACTCCCATATACGCCCATGAACGCGTCCTCAACACCGCCACGTTGCCCGATTTCGATGCCGTTGAGCGAGACGAGCGCGAGCGCGAGGCACAGGCGTTCCACGAGTTTGTAGAGGGTCTCTCCCCGGAGGACTTCGCAGGATAAAAGCGGGGTCATCGGCTTTTTGTTGCCGATGACCCCGTGTAATACGAAAGGTATTACCAGTTAGTCGCTACTCGTCGAGCAGGCTCTCGTCAAATTCCTCTTCTCCGCCAACGTCGACGGTGTCGGGATTCACGTCCTCCTCGCCGGCTGCGGCAAGGTCCAGTACGGCCTGTGCCTCTCCGGCACCCGCCTGGCGCTTGGGCGCCTTCTTCTTACGGGCAATCATGCGTGCCATGGCGCTCACGCGGTCGCCTTCGGCCAGATTCATGATCTTTACGCCCTGGGTGGCACGGCCCAGCTTGGATATGTCCTCTGCCTTAACGCGTATCATCACGCCCGTCTCGGAGACGATCATGAGCTCGTGCTGTGGCCCAACCACGCGGCACGCCACGAGCTTTCCCTTCTTCTGGGTCATGGCGATGGTAAATACGCCCTGTCCGCCACGATTGTGCTCGGGATACTCGCTCACGGCCGTCCGCTTGCCAAAGCCGTACTCGGTAATTACCACGAGGTCGCCCTTGCCGTTGGTAATCTCCATGCCAAGCACCCGAGCGTCGCCCTTGAGTTTGATGCCACGCACGCCAGAGGTGTCGCGACCCATGGGACGAACCTGATCCTCGCCAAACATGATGGCCTTGCCGTCTGTACTACAAAGTATTACCTTGCTGCCTTCCTTTACGCGGCGAACGCCCACCAGCTCGTCTCCTGCCTTGAGCTTGATGGCAATGAGCCCGCCGGCACGGTTGACGTCGTAGGCCGACATCGAGGTCTTCTTTACCATGCCGCTCGTGGTGGCAAACATGAGATATTCGTCCTCGGGGAAGTCGCGTGCGGTGAGCACCGCCATGGGATGCTCTCCCTCAGCGAGGTTGAGCACGTTGACCAGCGCCGATCCGCGTGCCTGACGGCTTCCTAGCGGCAGCTCGTGCACCTTAAGACGGTAGACTTTGCCCTTGTTGGTAAAGAACAGCATGTAATCGTGCGTGCTCGCCACGAAGAGGTCCTCAACGTAGTCGTTGTCCTTGAGCGAAAGCCCACGCATGCCCTTGCCACCGCGACGTTGAGCTCGATAAGTTGCCACAGGCAGGCGCTTTACGTAGCCCGCGTGGGTAAAGGTAACGACCATGTCCTCCTCGGCGATGAGGTCCTCCACATCCAGATCCTCGGCACCCTGTGCATTGATCTGGGTACGGCGCGGGGTAGAGAAGCGTGCCGAAATCTGGCGGAGCTCATCCTTGATTACGCCCATGAGCTTGTCGCGGTGCTCGAGCAGGTCGGTGTAGTACGCAATGCGCTCGCGGAGGTCCTCAATCTGGGCCACGAGCTCGTCGCGGGCGAGCGCGGTAAGGCGACGCAGGCGCATCTGAAGAATCGCCTCACACTGGATCTCGTCCAGTCCAAAGCGCTCGTTCATGCGGCGCTTTGATTCCTTGTCGTCGCGAGAGGAGCGGATGATGTGGACGATCTCGTCGATGTTGTCCACGGCGATGAGCAGTCCCTCGCGCACGTGGAGGTCCTTTTGCGCCTTGGCGAGGTCAAACTGCGTGCGGCGGGTGACCACGTCGACCTGGTGGTCGATGTAGTGACGGAGCATCTCGGGCAGCGTGAGCGTACGCGGCACGCCGTCAACCAGCGCGATGTCGATGACGCCAAAGTTCGCCTGCAGCTGCGTGCGCTTGTACAGGTTGTTGAGCACCACCTGCGGCACGGCGCCGCTCTTGAGGTCGATGACGATGCGCATGCCCTTGCGGTTGGACTCGTCGCGCATGTCGGAGATGCCCTCTATGCGCTTCTCGTTGACCTGCTGGGCAATCTTCTCCTGCAGGGTGCCCTTGTTCACCTGATAGGGGATCTCGGTCACCACCAGACGCTGGCGATTGCCCTTGCCGATGTTCTCGACGTGCACCTTGGAACGCACAGTTATGGAACCGCGACCAGTCGCATAGGCGTCACGTATGCCGTCGGTACCCATGATGATGCCACCGGTGGGGAAGTCCGGTCCGGGCAGGACCTTCATGATCTCGTCGAGCGTCACGTCGGGGTTGTCGATCATGAGGCACACGGCCTCCACGACCTCGCCGAGGTTGTGGGGCGGAACGTTGGTCGCCATGCCCACGGCGATGCCCGACGAGCCGTTTACCAACAGGTTGGGGAAGCGCGCCGGCAAAACCGCAGGCTCCGAGAGCGACTCGTCGTAGTTGGGCTGCAGGTCGACGGTCTCCTTGTCCAGATCGCGCAGCATCTCCATGGCCGCGTGCGTGAGGCGGCTCTCGGTGTAGCGCATGGCTGCCGGGGGATCGCCGTCCACCGAGCCAAAGTTGCCGTGACCGTCCACCAACGGAAGTCGCATGGAGAAGTCCTGCGCCATACGCACCATGGAGTCATAGATGGCCGCGTCTCCGTGCGGGTGGTACTTGCCCATGACCTCGCCCACGGTCCACGCGCTCTTCTTGTGCGGGCGCGTGGGCACGATGTGGGCCTCGTTCATGGCGTAGAGGATGCGACGGTGGACTGGCTTGAGACCATCGCGTACGTCGGGAAGGGCGCGCGCCACAATAACGGACATGGAATACTCCAGGAAGGAGGTCTTCATCTCCTGGGCCATCTCGATGGGTTTGAGCGCGCCGCCGTGGATGTCCGTGAGGCTAAGGCGCGTGCCCGCCTCGTCGGATATGGTGTGGCTGAGCCCCGCACCGGCAAGACCCAGCGAACCCTGCTCGGGCGGATAGTCGTCCTCGTCTCCCTCTATGTCGTCATAGACGTCGGAGGGGTCCTCGTCCTCGAGCTCGGGATCGGTCTCCATGTCGTGCATGGCGCGATTGACCAGGTCGTCCAAGTGGTCTCGCCCGTCGGGACCCCTCAGCTCGTCTTGGTTCTCGTTGTTGTTCGGTTCGTCTGCCAAATCATTCTCCTTCTAAACGCGCCAAAGGCGCACCAATTTCTCTCCCAAAAGGGTTAGTCCGGGTGGACGCCCCGAAGTTTCACGTGAAACGTTCGGACAGCCCAAGAGCTTTTTGCCGCGAGACTCAAACAGCTGCTGCGCAGAACTCGCTCGCGACAATAAAGCTCTTGGGCTGCTCTTGACCTTTTATCCGCGAGTTCCGCAGCGAAGCGAGGACTGATCGAGCGGAGAAAAGGTCAAGAGCAGCGCTCCCAAAGCTAGATGTCCAGGAACCGGACGTCCTTGGCGTGTGTTTGGATGAAGTCCTTGCGCTTCTCGACCGTGGTGCCCATGAGGTCGCTCACGGCGCGGTCGGCGGCGAGGGCGTCCTCCACGGTGACCCTCAGCATGATGCGGTTCTTGGGCTCCATGGTGGTGCTCCACAGCTGCTCGGGGTCCATCTCGCCCAAGCCTTTGTAGCGCTGAACCGTGTAGCGGCTCGCGTCCTCGTACTTGGCCGCCTCGATGGCAAGCTCCTCGTCGGTGTAGAGGTACTTGCCGCCCTTGCGCCCCTTGGGCTTTATCTGATACAGCGGCGGCTGTGCCACGTAGATGTAGCCCGCGTCGATCATGGGGCGCATGTAGCGGTAGAAGAACGTGAGCAGCAGGATGCGGATGTGCGCACCGTCGACGTCGGCGTCGGTCATGATCACGATCTTGTGGTAGCGCGCCTTCTCGATGTTGAACTCGGGACCCACACCCGTGCCGATGGCCGTGATGAGCGACGTGATAGTGTCGCTCGAGAGCGCTCGATGCTCCTGGACGCGCTCAACGTTGAGGATCTTTCCGCGCAGGGGCAGCACTGCCTGGATGGAGCGGTCGCGCGCCATCTTTGCAGAGCCACCTGCGGAATCGCCCTCCACTATGAAGAGCTCCGTCATCTCGGGATCGCGCACCGAGCAGTCCGCCAGCTTGCCGGGAAGGCTCGCGCTCTCGAGCAGGCCCTTGCGGCGCGTTGCCTGACGGGCCTTCTGCGCGGCCATGCGACCCTTCGCCGCCTGGCTGGCCTTCTTGAAAATCTCCTTGGCGGGATTGGGATGCTCCTCCAAAAACTCGGCAAGCCCCTGGGCCACGACCTTGTTGGTGAGCGTGCGCATATACGAGTTGCCCAGCTTTGCCTTGGTCTGTCCCTCAAACTGCGGGTCGGGAAGCTTTACCGAGATAACCGCCGTGAGGCCCTCTCGAACGTCGTCGCCCGTGAGGTTGGGCTCCTTGTCCTTGAGCAGCTTCTTTGAGCGCGCGTAGTCGTTGATCGTCTTGGTGAGCGCCGCGCGGAAGCCCTCCAGGTGCATGCCGCCCTCGTCGGTATAGATGTCGTTGGCAAAGCTCAGCACCTGATCGGAGTAGGTGGTGTTCCACTGCAGGGAGACCTCCACCTCGCCGCGCTTGTCGGCGTCCGCATCCGCGGCAGACGAGCCTTGGATGTATATGGGGCGCGACAGGCCGGGAAGTATGGTCTTCTCCTCGTTGAGGAACTTTACGAAGTCGATGATGCCGCCCGCATAGCAAAACTCGTCGCGACGCGGCTCGAGCTCGCGTTCGTCCACCAGCACGATGCGCAGGTTCTTGTTGAGAAACGCCGTCTCCTGCAGATGGTCGTGCAGGGTGTCGTAGTTGAACGTCGTGGTCTCGAAGATGGTCTCGTCGGGCCAGAACGTAATGCTCGTGCCCGTGGTCTTTGAGGTTCCCACCTTCTCCATCTTCTTGGTGGTCTTGCCACGGCTAAACTCCATGCGATACACGCCACCGTCGCGTTTGACCTCGGCCACGAGCCTGCTCGAGAGGGCGTTCACCACGCTCACGCCCACGCCATGCAGGCCACCCGACACCTTGTAGGCGCCGTTGTCAAACTTGCCTCCGGCATGCAGGACCGTAAGCACGACCTCGAGGGTGGGGATGCGCTTTTGAGGGTGACGTCCCACGGGGATGCCACGTCCGTTGTCGGTCACCGTAACGGAGTTGTCGGCGTGGACCGTAACGGTTATCTTTGAACAGAATCCGGCCATCGCCTCGTCCACCGAGTTGTCCACGATCTCCCACACGAGGTGGTGCAGACCACTCGCGCTCGTAGAGCCGATGTACATGCCCGGGCGCTTGCGCACGGGGGCGAGTCCCTCGAGCACCTTGATGTCGCCCTCGGCGTATCCGTTCTGATTCTTTCTTACTGCCACAAGGCTCCTCTCTTTGGGGTAAGTGCGACTGTCTATTGTACCTCAGAGAAGGGCCTGAGAGCCAAAATAAGACGTTTTTAGCCGTCTTGTGTACTTCTGCACTTTTCACGCGCCAAAGACGCGCACATCGCGCGAGAAACGCTCTGTCTGAGTCCCTCCGGCAAACCGGACGTCGCGCGGTCCACGCGGGCACGCTCCTCGTGGGTAAGGTCGGCACGCATGGGCAAGGCGCCCTCGCCGCCCTTCGCCTCGCCCTTGGCCTTGCGAATGTGGGGGAGCGGGTCCCCGCCAACCGTAAACCGAACGTTGGAGACGCGCACGCCACGAAACGCCAAGCGCGAGAGGTAGAGGTCCTTGTTGGTGGCGAGCTCGGAGGCGAGCAATCCGGAGTCAACGCGCACCACGAGCGTGGGGTCGGCCCCGGGGCGTGTTGGTTCCTTGAGCCACACGCCCGTGGTGTGGGCGCGCTCGCGGTCCCCGTTTACGGCATACCAGGCGCGCGCAACGCGCTGGCTCTTGGTTAGACCGTTTCCCAGCGGACCACCCAAGAGGTCCGCGACCACGTCCCCCGCAGTTCGGGGGTCTCCGCCACGATCACGCGCCAAAGCGAATCACCTCCGCGCGTTCGAGCAGCTCGGGAGGGAAGTACGAGAGGTGCGCGGTGGTCACCACCGTTTGTATGCCACCCTCCACAAAGCGCGTCATCGCCGCACGGCGCGCGCCGTCGAGCTCGCTCATCACATCGTCGAGCAACAGCAGGGGCTGCTCTCCCAGCACCTCTTTGGCGATGGCGACCTCCGCCATCTTCCAGGCGAGCACCACCGAGCGCTGCTGGCCCTGGCTTCCGAACGTTCGCGCGTCTCTGCCAGAAATGGAGAAGGCGATGTCGTCTCGTTGTGGGCCAACCAGCGTAACGCCACGGCGGAGCTCGTCCTCTCGAAGCTCCTCAAGACGGTCGAGAAACAGGTCGCGCAGCTCGTCGCGCTCGAGGTCCTCCACGCCGCCTCCCAGCGAGCACACGTAGGAACAGTCGAGCTCCTCGCCACCGCCCACGGTGCCGTACACCGTCCGCACGTGTCGGCGAAGGCGGGCAAAAAGACCCAGGCGGGCATGCAGGAGCGTGGCGCCGCCCAACGCCACGGAAGCATCCCAGGCGGCGAGCATGCCCAGGTCTATCTGCGGATCCTTGAGCAGGCGATTTCTCTGCTCGAGCGCCCGGGCATATGCGTGGGCGACCTTTCGATAGCCCGCGTTCGCCTGCGCACCAAACGAGTCGATGGCGTCGCGACGATAGCGCGCGCTGCTCTTCACGAACGAAAGGTCGTCGGGGCAGAACAGAACCGACATGAGCGTGGCGGAGAGGTCCGACGGACGGCATGGCTTGTCGTTGCGCACGAACCTTCGCTTGCCCTCGCCCGCGATGCAGGCAACGTCCACCACGCGCCCATCGCCCGTGAGCCTCATGTCGATGCGTCCCACGTCCGCGCCCTCGCGCACGAGGTCTGCCGTGCGAGGTCTCCTAAACGACTCCCCGGCGGTGAGGAGCTGCAACGCCTCGATGGTATTGGTCTTTCCCGTGGCATTGGGCCCCACGAGCACCGTGAGTCCGCCCGAGAGCTCGCACGTAAGATGTTCGAAGTTGCGCCAGTCGCGAAGCGTCACGCGCTCGACGGCCAGACCCATGCGTCACTCCCCGCCAGTGTCACTACATGCGCACCGGCATGAGCAGGTACAGGTAGTTGATCGCTGCGTACGACTTGAATATGGCCGGCTGCATGGAAGAGAGCAGCTCGAGGCTCACGTCCTTGTCCTGCGCCGCGGCGTTTACGCAATCGAGCACGTAGTGATAGTTGAGCGCGATGGACATCGACTGCCCCTCAACGTCAACCGAGAGCAGCTCGGTGGACTCACCCTGGTCGGGCGACGACGCCGAGAGCTTGAGCAGGGAGCCGTCCGCGTCCACGTCGAACCGTACCGACGGGTTGGAGAGCGCGATAACGGACACACGCCGCAGTGCCTGCGCGAGCTGCGAGGCATCCAGCCTTACGGTGGTGTTGCAGGACGCGGGAAGCAGTTGTCGGAAATTGGGGAAGTTGCCCTCGATGCGCCTCGAGACGTAGGTGGTGCTCCCAAAGCTGAACACGATCTGGCTCTCGGTGAGGCCTATGGACACCCGGTCGGTCATGGACGGCAACGTAAGCACGTCGTGGAACGTTACGCCGGGGACAATGGCCTCGAAGGTGCCCTCGGCAGAGGACGTCTCGCTGCTGGCGTCGCATACGGCCAGGCGGTACGAGTCGGTGGCGACAAGTCGTATGGTGTTGTCCTCAACAGTGATGAGGACGCCCGCGAGGATGGGGCGCGAGGTGTCCTTGCTCGTAACCTTGTACACTTTGTCGACCATGCTGGCGAGCAGCGGGCTGGGCAGCTCCACCTGCTGCGCGAGGTCGAAGGTGGGGAATTCGGGGAAGTCCTTGGGGTCGAGCGTGTTAAGTCTAAAGTGCGACTTCTCGCAAGATATCTCCACGCCACCATCCCCGCCATCGAACACGACGGCGGCGTCGGGGAGGTTCTTCACCACGTTCGAGAGGATCTTGCCCGAGACCACCGTAACGCCGTCCTCCTCCACGTTTGCGGGGATGGCATGGCGAATGGAGATGTTGAGGTTGGTGGTTTGCAGTTCGATGGTTCCCTCGTGGGCAGCGATGTGCACGCCAGCAAGGATGGGAAGCGTCGCCTGAGAGCCAATTCCCTTGGAGACTACGGCGAGCGCCTTGGCGAGAGCCGACTGGCTTACGGTGAACTTCATTGCTTTCCTCCTATTGTTCTTAATGTTTGAATATAGATTCAATAGCAGTAGTAGGTCGTGTTCAAATGTTGACAAGTACGCCATTTCGCAGGTAATCGCAGCAATTGCGGCCGTGTTGCATGCGGGTGCGATTCAACGCTTTCGTCTTTCAACGAAGTTTCGAAAATCGTTTTCAACGCAAGACGTGGGTTTGTGGTCGCGAGGCACCGCGTGTTCGACAAAATTGTAAACATCGTCGCCTACTCGATTATGGCGTCTCGGATGCGGGCGATGCGGTCCTGCAGAACGCGGTCCTCGCGCATGCCTTCCTCAACCACGCCGATGCTGTGCTTTACCGTTGCGTGCGTGCGCCCGCCAAAATACTTGCCGATGTCTGCCAGGGTGTTGTCGGTGAGTTCGCGTGTGAGCCAGATGGCCACATGGCGCGGCTCCATGAGCTCCTTGTTGCGCTTGCCACCCACGAGCCCCACATGGTCAATGTCATAGCTCCGCTCAACCGCCTCCTGAATCTGCTCGACGGTAACGCGCCGCTGGCCGCTCGGCCATTTTTGTTCCGCGACGCTCGCAATGTCGTCTGCGGTGAGGTGCGCTCCGAGCGCCTCGCGCTGGAACGCCAGCATGAGGCACGACTGCACGAAGCCCTCGATCACGCGAATGTTAGTGCCCGCGCGTTCGGCCATGGCCCTGCGCAGGTCCTCGCTTATGGTTGCGTCCATGCCTGGTACGTGCTGGGCTCTGGCATCCTCGCGCATGCGTTCATAGAATGCGTCAATGAGTTGGAGCTTGAGCTCGTAGTCGGGCACCTGAATGGACACCGTCATGCCGGAATCGAGGCGACTCGTTACCCTCTCGTCAAAGCGCGACTGACCCATGCCCAGCTCAGAGGGGGTGCGGTCGGCGGCAAGCACGATTTGCTTGCCGTGTCCAACAAGATAGTTGAACGTGTCGTAGAAGAAGCCGATCGTGCCTCCGGCGGTGCTCATGAGCTGGATGTCGTCGATTATGAGCACGTCTATGCTGTGATAGTTCTCTGCGAGCGCCTCCGCCGCGCCCGTGCGCGCGTTCTTCATGGCGCGAGAGTAATCGTCGATGAAGTCGGTCGCCACGCGGTAGACGCAGGTGCGCTCCGGGTCGTTTTGGGCTATGTAGTTTTGTATTGCCCGCAGGAGGTGCGTCTTGCCCAACCCGCTCTTCCCATATATGAACAGCGGGTTGTAGTTACGGTTGCCGTTGGCAACTTGCTTTGCGGCGTCAAACGCGAACTTGTTTTGTGGGCCCTCAACAAACCTGTCGAAGGTGAGCATGGACCCCGCGGCGGTTATCTCCTCTACGAGCGGGTTCTTGCGCTCGGGTTTGGGCTGCGGGGCAGGGGCTGCCGGCTGAGGGGCGGGGCTTGGGACCCTCGGGACCACGGATGTGGTGGTACGCTCCCGTGGTGCGCCGCGCTCAAACGAGACCTCTATGTGCATGGGCTGGAACGCGACGTCGGTCGCGGCCTGGTCGAGCTGGGACCCCAACCGGCTGAGCGTGCGTTGAACGAATCTGGAGGAGCAGCGCACCGTGAGGACGTCCTCACCGAGCTCGCTTGCCGTGCAGCTCTCGAGCATGGCAATGGTTGCTGCGGGAAGGTCGCTCTCCTCAAGCGCCGCGACTACGTCACCCCACAGAATCTCCGCGTCTGTCTCGTTCGTGCCGTCCATGGCTTCCCGTGGCCTTTCCCCTGGTTTTTCTTACTCAGTATATGATGAAAAGTGCGTCCTCGTAATGAAATTGTCGAAAACTTGGCATGCGGTTATTGACCACCGCCGCGCAGGAGCGCTTGACCCATGCCGGTGAGGCGCCTCTTTTGCCCGTCCTTGCGTATGAGTCCCTGCTCCTCGAGCGCCTGTAGCTCACGAGACCAGGTTGGCTGCGACCCACCATGAACCCGTGTGAGGTCGGATGGTCCCACGGAGTCGTGGGCGGCAAGATAGTCGAGCGCCATCCGGCCGCGCTGGGATATGGAGGGCCACCCTGGAACGGGGCCCTGTAGGATTGGCGCGTCCTGCTGTTGCGGCACGGGGGTCGCCGGCCACGTTGGGGCGGATGGCTGCCCCCAGGCCTGCTGTTGCTGAGGCCACCCTTGATATTGCTGGGGTTGCTGCCATTGCTGTGGTTGCGGCTGCTGCCACGACGGGTATGGCTGCTGTTGTGGCCACGAGGGGGCCTGCTGCTGGTATGGCTGTTGGTATGGCTGCGTATATGGCTGTGACCAGTTTGGTGCGGGCGCGTGCGTCTCTACCTGCGCGGGTCTGGTGGAGAGCGTGACGACTGTACCTCCCGATATGTTGTCTTCTATGCGCAGCGAACCGCCTTTGTCGAGCATGTATTGCTGCACGTAAGGCAGTCCCGACCCAACCCCGCGAATGTATCGACGCATCTCCTCCGTGGCGGATGTCGTGCCGTATTGCAGGGCGCGCTCCTTTTCGGCAATGCCCGGACCCTGGTCGGAGAAACGTATGGTGTTTCCGCCATCGAGGATGGAGATGGTGGGTTCCATAAAGAAGGCGTGGATGAAGTTCTCCACGATCTCGCGTATTACCATAAAGGGTATGGTTCCACCCTGCGCCTGCGAGAGCTGCGTTACCTGCAGGGTGATCTCTTCAAGATACGGACGAACCTCCTTGGGTTCGACCACCACCACGCGCGGCGCCGCTGCCGCGTCGTCGTAGACGGCAATGCGTGCGGGATGCTGCACGACGTCCGAGCGGCCTGTTGCCGCGTTATCGTTCTCGACGAACGGGTAAAAGTCCTGTGCCATGCGTCCTCCCGTAGAAGCTTTCAACAGACATTGTACACGTGACGAAAACTTTCACGTCGAAAATTATGTGAATGAAAGTTATCAACAGATGAGAAAAACTTGTTGAAAAGTCGCGAATAGTCGTGAAAGAACGGCTGAAAAGTTTAGCACTGTGAAAGCAAGTTATTACCCACGGAAAGAAATGTTGCTACACGCGGGCGACCGCCGTCGTAAGAACCGCCCTCCGCAACGAGACTGACTCGTGGAGATGGAATGGCAGGTTGACACCCTTGTTTGCTACCACTACAATCTGAGGGCTTGACTTTTGAATGTCAGGGGACAACCCCAGACCATAGCCTGCAGGAGGAACCATGAAACGCACGTATCAGCCAAACAAGAGGAAGCGCGCAAAGACCCACGGTTTTCGCGCACGTATGGCCACGAAGGGCGGCCGCCAGGTACTGGCACGCCGTCGCGCAAAGGGTCGCAAGCGTCTGACCGTCTCGGACTAGCCCAACCTCTATGGAGACCATCAAATCCAAGAGGGAATTTGAGCGGGTCTTCAAGGGCGGGAGAAGGTACAGCCACCCGCTTGTGCGTGCGACTGTCCTTCTTGGGGACTCTGGCGACCTAGGGCGGGTTGCCTTCGTTGCCCCAAAGCGGCTGGGAAACGCCGTTTTCCGCAATAGGTGCAAGCGTGTTTTGAGGGAGGCCGCGCGGTCGTGTGGCCTCCCTGTGCATAATGCGGACGTTATCCTGTTCGCTACGCGATCCACACACGGGTCGAATCCAAAAGAGGTAGCGGCAGCTATGAGAAAGCTCATGGAGAGGGCACACGTGTCATGCGCGTAGAACACGGCATCGTCGCCAGATTGCTTATGCGGGTCGTGCGTGGATACAAACGCTATATCTCTCCGCTCCTACCCGACGCCTGCATTTATAGCCCAACCTGCTCCGAGTACGCGCTCGAGGCAATAGAGAAGTACGGTGCCGCCCGCGGAGGATGGCTTGCATTTAGGCGCGTCCTCAGATGCAATCCGTTCCATCGCGGCGGTTTTGACCCCGTTCCCTAGAGAAAGCAAAGGTACGGACGAACCATGTGGGAAGCATTTACCAACCTGATTACCTACATCCTCACGTCAATACACGGATTGTGCGGCGACTGGGGACTGGCCATCATCATCCTTACGCTCATCGTGCGTTTGCTCATTATGCCGCTCATGACGAAGTCGACTAAGTCATCCGCAAAGATGCAGGTGCTGCAGCCGCAGATGCAAGCCATCCAGGAGCGCTACGCAGACGATCCCCAGCGAATGCAGGAGGAGATGCGCAAGTTCTACAGCGAGAACAAGTTCAACCCCATGGGTGGTTGTTTGCCCATCCTGCTTCAGATGCCCATCTTCTTCGCGCTGTTTAGCGTCATTCGCAACGTGGAGGTCATCGCCAACGGCACGGCTTCCTTCTTCAACATCGTCCCCAACCTCTCCTATGGTCCGGCGCAAGCCATCGCTGAGTCCGGCATCTCTGGCGCCGTGGTGTACATTTTCCTTGATGTGCTTTTTGGCGTGCTCACGCTTATTCCCATGCTTCTTAACACGCAGATCTCCACCGATCCCGCGCAGCTACGCACGAGCAAGATCATGGGCGTGGTAATGGCCGTGTGGATGGTTTGGATTGGTTGGAACCTGCCTTCGGGCGTGTTGCTCTACTACAACACCTCCGCACTGTGGCAGGTTGCCCAGCAGCAGCTTATTACCAAGCGCGTGATGGCCGATGCAAAGGCAGAGGCCGAGGCCAAGCTGGCCGAGCGGCCCATTGAGGTAAACGTGACGCGCAAGGAGAACAAGCGCCGTCCCCACAAGAAGTCGTAGGGAAAACCGAGACAGGATATGAGTTGGGCACGGGCATGGTCCGTGCCCATATGACTATTAATGGAGGTAAAAATGGCGGACGATCCATCGCGTGACGAGGCAGTCACCGATACCTATGCCGCGCTTCGAGAGCGCTACGAGCGAGGCGAGGAACTTACCGACGAGGACATCGATGTGATCGCAGACGTTGCCGTGGGCTACGTGCGTGGCATCCTCTCGTTCTTTGGCGCAGAGGGCGTCGCTATCGACGAGTACGAGGGTGACGATGGCGAGCTCATCCTGGATGTGAACGGTGGCGACCTCGCCGTTCTCATTGGCAGGCACGGCCGCACGCTAGACTCGTTCCAAATGGTCGTGTCTTCGCTCATGAGCAGCACGCTGAGGTTCCACTATCCGGTGGTCGTTGACGTTGAGGGCTACAAGCATCGCCGCAAGGAGAAGCTGCGCGGCATCGCTCGCTCCGCCGCCGCGCGTGCCAAGCGCCAGCACTCAAAGGTCTCGCTTCCGCCCATGAATGCCTACGAGCGCAGGCTCATACACCTCGCCTTGGTTGACGACGACGAGGTAACCACGCATTCCGAGGGGGAAGATCCCACGAGGCATGTTGTGATTACGGCGCTGCGGGCATAGACGATGTCCAAGACTGACGAATTGTTGATCCGCGCCTTGCATGAGGCGCGGATTTTTGTGACCGATGACCAACGCGCGTTGCTCGCTCGCCATCTCGACTTGGTGATTGAGCGCAACCGTAACGTAAACCTCACCAGAATCACCTCGTTGGAAGAGGCTACGTACCTTCACGTGGTCGACTCGCTCCTGTTGCTCGATGCGTTTGAAAACGCCCCCGATGGGCCGTTTGTGGACATGGGAACCGGCGTGGGATTCCCGGGCATACCTTTGGCCATCGTTACGGGACGGCAGGGGCTGCTGGTGGATTCCGTTGGGAAGAAGGCAAAGGCCGTGTCCGAATTCCTGGACGATTTGGGGATCTCAAACCGCGTGCAGGTGGCGGCGGCGCGCATGGAACAGGTCGGCAAGGATAGGCGCGCCTCCTTCTCTGTGGCCACCGCCCGTGCCGTTGCGCAAACGAACGTGCTTGTGGAGTATGCGGCCCCCATGCTTCGGCGCGGTGGTCGCCTCGTCGTGGCGAAGGCGCGTCCGAGTGAGGAGGAGCTGGCTGCGGGGAAGCGGGCGGCAAACGTATGTGGCATGCGATACGTTTCACGTGAAGCATTTGAGCTGCCACGCGACCTGGGCCATCGCGAGATACTGTCTTACGAGCGTGTGGGGAAGCCGAAGTTGGCGCTTCCTCGGGCCATTGGCATGGCCAAGCATCACCCTCTTGGCACATAGCCACGAGGGTGATGCCTCACGGTCGCAACCGATGTCCCGTCGGGCTGTTAGAATGTAACGTCACCATAATCGTAGTAGGGAAGGAGACCTCATGGCGGAGGTCGTTGCAATCATCAACCAAAAGGGCGGGGTGGGTAAGTCCACCACTGCCATTAACCTCGCCGCCTCGCTTGCTGACCTTGGCAAGCGGGTGCTGGTAATCGACTTCGATCCGCAGGGCAATGCAACAAGCGGCTTTGGGGTGGACAAGGATTCGCTCAACAACGACGTATACGACGTACTCATGAACAACGTGCCCCTTGCCGACGTGGTGGTGGACACACCCGTTGAGGGCGCGCGAATTGCACCGGCAACCATTCAGCTCGCCGGAGCGGAGATTGAGCTCGTGAGCGTCATGGCGCGGGAGAGCGTGCTCCGCTATGTTGTGGATCCGGTTCGCGAAGACTACGACTATGTGTTCGTGGATTGCCCTCCATCTTTGGGATTGCTCACCGTAAACGCATTGGTTGCAGCCGACTCGCTCCTCATACCCATTCAATGCGAGTTCTACGCCTTGGAGGGGCTCTCCAAGCTTCTTGAGTCCATGCGCATGGTGAAGGGGCGTCTCAATCCGCAGCTGCGCATCTTTGGCGTGGTTATGACGATGTTCGACGTGCGTACTACGCTTTCCAAACAGGTGGTGCAGGAGGTTAGGGACTACTTTGGCGACAAGGTGTACCAAACGGTCATCCCCCGAAACGTAAAGCTGTCTGAGGCGCCAAGCCACGGCCTACCCATCAATCGCTATGACCCGTCGAGCAAGGGCGCACAGGCGTATGTGGCGCTTGCCGAGGAAGTGGTAAGCAATGGCTAGGCATGCCGGTTTGGGACGCGGCCTGGGCGCGCTGTTGGGCGAGACCGCCGGAGAGGTGCTCTCGTCGGATGAAAGCTCCGCGCTGCGTGAGGTCTCCCTAAGCGAGATCAAGCCAAACCCCGACCAGCCGCGTAAGACCTTCGATGAGGAGGAACTCGAGTCACTGGCGGATTCCCTCAGGCAGAAGGGGGTACTGCAACCCATTGTGGTGCGAGAGCATGAGGGGTCGTATCAAATCGTGGCGGGAGAGCGCCGCTATCAGGCCGCACGTAAGGCTGGGTTGGATAGGGTACCTGTTCTTGTTCGCGAAGTGAGCAACGAGGAGTTGCTGCAACTCGCCCTCATAGAGAACCTGCAGCGATCAGACCTCAACCCGCTCGAGGAGGCACTGGGGTATCAGGCGCTCATCGACCAGAACGGTCTTACGCAGGCTGAGGTGGGCGCCATGCTCTCCAAGTCACGATCAACCGTATCCAATGCCCTGCGCCTTTTGGACTTGCCAGAGGCGGTAAAGGAGCTTCTTCGCACGGGAGCGCTCTCTGCGGGACACGCCCGCGCCATCCTCGTCGTAGATGGAGAGGACGGCCGTGTTGCGTTGGCACGTAAGGTGGTTGACGAAGGACTATCGGTTCGTCAGACAGAAATCCTCGCTCCGTTGTTTTCTGTCAAAAATTCCGCTCCGCCACGCCGTACGCCGACGCCCGATTCATACAAGCGGGCTGCGAGAAAACTTCGCAATAACTTGGCGACAAAGGTGAGTGTGCGTACGGTACGTGGAAAGCATAAGATAGAAATCGAGTTTGGAGATGAGGACGAGCTTGAGCAGCTCGTTGAGAGAATCGTGGGAGGTATGCATGAAAACGCTTGAGAAGGTGGCTTTGCTCGCCGGGCTGATTGTGGTGGGCGTTACGGCTCTGTATAGGTACGTGCTTAACGACGAGCAAAAGGATGCCCTTCGTGAGGCCTCCAACACCATACGCGATGCGACGCAGGAAGTGAGTGACAGCGTCGCGCCCTTCGTGTCCAACGGTCCCACGCATGCCGAAGAAGAGTCCCGCGCAGCGGCAAGTCGTGCGGCAACCAAGGCGCAATGGGAGGCTTTGGGCTACTAGCCAAAAGGGTTGTTCATGATGAGGGAGGGGCGTTCCATTTTTGAGGAACGCCCCTCCCTTCATGACGAACCATACATGGGGGGGTGGCGGACGGTGCATATGGTCGTCCACCAAAACTCAGACGTTTCACGTGAAACGTTGTTTGAGTTGCCCACAGGCTGCGTCTATGTCTGCTCCACGAGATCGACGGATGGTTGCCTCGACGCCCACCGAGGCCAATCGACGTACGAAGTCGTTAGCCCGCTCGGGAGACGAGGGGCGAAAGCGCGAACCAGCCACGTCATTGAGCTGAATGAGATTGACGTGGCAGAGCGTGTCTCTGCAAAAGTCGCAGAGGTACGTGAGCTCCTCGTCCGTGTCGTTTACGCCCTTGATGAGCGCATACTCATAGGTGGGACGTCTTCCCGTGCGATCGGCATACTCGCCCATGGCATCGTAGAGGCGCAGGAGCGAATAGCGTCGCACGCCAGGCATGAGGGCATCGCGAGTGCGTTGCACGGCCGAATGCAGGGACACGGCAAGGGTAAACTGCTCGGGCTCACGCGAGAATCGCGTAATCATGGGGATAATACCGCAGGTAGAAACGGTGAGATGCCTCGCTCCAATGCCAAGACCGTTGGGGTCGTTGAGGCGCCTGAGCGCGGCGAGCGTGGCGTCGTAGTTGGCGAACGGCTCACCTTGTCCCATCATTACTACACCGGTAATACGCATGTCAAAATCGTCACGCACATGTATTACCTGTTGATATATCTCGGAAGCGCTGAGCGATCGTGTGAGTCCGGCAGCTCCGGTGGCGCAAAAAGAGCACTTCATCCCGCAACCAGCCTGCGTGGATGCGCATACGGTAAGACGTGAGCCCGAGGGCATGCCCACGCATTCAACGGAGGTGCCGTCCTCAAAGCGCACGAGATACTTGCGGCTACCGTCCTTGGACCGTTGGCAAGCGGCTTCATCTACCGCACCAAGGTGACAGCGCTCCGCGAGTGCCGTGCGTAGGGACTTGGGCAGATTGGTCATCTCGTCGAAGGACGAGACGTTCTTCTCCCAAACCCACGAAACGATCTGCTTGGTGCGAAACGAAGGCTGCCCGAGCTCGGCTACAAGCTCAGCAATCTCTGCGGTGCTCATGTCTCTGAGGTCGCGTGTTTGCTGCGATACATCTTGAGGCTGCATGTTATTTTCTCCCTGTCGTCGTCCGAACGTGCTGGAGGAAGTATCCTCGAATGTTGGACTGTGATGAAACAACATGAGTCTAACTCAGCACGTTGGTTGACTCGTGATGCAAGGGGAAAGAACATGATGAAAGACGTAACCGCATGCAAGGTTGCCGTATTGGCCGGTGGCTGGTCCGACGAACGCGAGATCTCGCTCTCGTCTGCTCGCGAGGTGAGTGATGCGTTGAGAGAGGCGGGCTTCGACCAGGTTGATTTGCTTGACATAGCAAGCGACGGCTTTTTAGATGCCATCTCTCACGGGGGTTACGACGTCGCCTTTGTGGCGATGCACGGCAAGTACGGAGAGGATGGTTGCATTCAGGGGCTCCTGGAGATTCTCCACATGCCCTATACCTTCTCTGGGGTTTTGGCGTCCTCCATGTCCATGGAGAAGGATGTTGCCAAGGTCGTGTATGCGCGAGAGGGCATACCAATAGCCTCCGGTATTACCATCGACCGAACGTGGGTGCCCAGTGAGGAGGCGATTGGGCAAATCGTTGACTCCCTTGGTCTGCCCCTGTTTGTTAAGCCTGCGGGAAACGGGTCGAGTTTTGGAATCTCCCGTGTGGAGCGCCGCGAGGACTTGGGTTCTGCCATCGAGCTCGCGCGCAAGACGAGCGGTCGCGTGCTCGTTGAAGAGGCTGTTGACGGAATAGAAATCACCGTGCCCGTGTTGGGCAACGAGGATGCTCGGGCGCTTGCAATCGTAGAGATTAACACCGGATCGGTATTCTATGACGCCAAGGTCAAGTACGAGCCTTCGGAGTTGCACCACATTATGCCGGCCCGTCTTGAGCCGGATGTGTACCAAAAAGCCCAGGAGCTTGCCGTTCGCGCCCATGTTGCGTTGGGTTGCCGTGGGTGCTCGCGTAGTGACTTTATAGTTACGCCCGACGGCACGCCAGTGATCTTGGAGACCAACACCATACCAGGCATGACCTCCGCAAGCCTGTTGCCAGACTCTGCTCGCCATGAGGGAATCGCGTTCCCGGAGCTCTGCAAGCGCTTTGTGGAGCTTGCGCTTGAGGGTGTGAGGTAGTTCGTGCATCCCAACAAGGCTCAGGAGCGGCTGACCAGCCTCATGTTGCCAGGCACGCCAGAACGGGTGCGCCATCAGTATCTCACCCTTGCAAGGCGTGCCGAGGAAACCTCGTTTGGGCTCTTGGAAGAGGACGTCGTTATGCTCGATACCGAGACGACGGGCTTCTCGTTTAGAAAGAACGAGCTCATAGAGATAGCGGCGGCACGAATATCGGGACGAGAAGTCGTAGAGCGTTTTCAGACGTTTGTACATCCTACCGGGCCGATTCCGCAAGAGATCAAGGAGCTCACGGGGATCCAAGACTTGGACGTTATGGATGCTCCCTCACCTATAGAGGCCGTTGCCGCTTTGGTCGACTTTGTCGCTGGCCAACCGGTCGTCGCTCACAACGCCATGTTCGACCGCTCCTTTATAGAGCGTGTGGATGGCGGGCGCGACGTCACGGACGTATGGATAGACTCGCTCTCGCTCTCTCGCGTCGCACTGCCTTGCCTCAAGTCACACAGACTGGCAGATATGGCAGAGGCGTTTGGGTGCGATGCGGTAACGCACAGGGCTATGGACGACGTGGATGCCCTTTGCGGCATATGGCGCATTCTGCTACTCGGCCTCTCGGACCTCCCCGCCGGCTTGCTGGACAGGCTTGCGGGCATGCACGAGGATATGCCATGGTCACTGCGACCCATTTTGGGACATGTCGCCAGGGAATGGTACGGCGCCTCGTTCTCGCTTCGAGACATACGGCGCGAACTTGTTGCGCGTCGAGACGAGCAGCGGCGGTCCGACTACTTTGAGCTTGCAGGCGACGTTGATGTTCCCACGCAGGGACAGATTGATGAGGCGTTTGGCCCTGAGGGTACCGTGACTCGCATGTATGAGTCGTACGAGCGTCGTCCCGAACAGATCGCAATGTCCCAGGAAGTGCGCGACTCCCTGGAGGAAGGGTCGTTTCGTGCCATTGAGGCGGGAACGGGCGTGGGCAAGTCGATGGCCTATCTTGTTCCAGAGATTCTGTTTGCCCAGCAGAACGGGATAACGGTTGGCGTGGCTACAAAAACGAATGCACTTACGGACCAGCTGATTTCGCATGAGCTACCTGCCCTCTCTGCAGTGCTCCCAAATGGCGTCTCTTTTTGCAGCATAAAGGGATACGACCACTATCCGTGTTTGAGGCGTCTTGAGCTTGCGATGGTGCGCGAGCTTCCAGCAAACAGGGGGTTTGAGGCCCCCGATGCGGAATATGAGTCGGCGGAAGACATGCTTACCGCCATGGCAGTTGTTTCGGCGTATGCAGCTCAGATGCCCGAAGGGGACCTGGATGCCCTCGGCATACGGTGGCGCGCAGTGCCCAGAGATATGCTCACCACCCGCTCCTCTGAATGCTTGCGCTCACGCTGCCCGTTCTTTCCACATGAATGCATGGTGCATGGCGCGCGACGTAGGGCAGCTTGCTCGGATGTGGTGGTAACCAACCATGCACTCCTGCTCAGAGACATTGCGCTCGACAATGCCATACTGCCGCCCATACGACACTGGGTGGTGGACGAGGCCCATGGATTTGAACAGGAAGCAAGAAGACAATGGGCATACGAGTTGTCTTCAGAAGCAACTACATCTGTATTTGCCCAGCTAGGGGGCATTGATACAGGTATAATACACAGTATTATTACTCAAGCTGGAAAGCTTGATGCATCAACGCTCGTTTCAGGCCTTATGGTAAAGGCGGCAGCTGCGGTCCAACGTGCCTCCGTTCTGTCAGCCGACTTCCTAACGTCGTTGCATGGACTTGCGACGCTTGCGCCACATGGTGGCGGATACGAAAGCGTTACGCTTTGGGTGGATGAGCATATCCGCGCCAGTGAAGAATGGGCGACATTGGAATCGATTGGCTCCACGCTGGCTGCCTCTCTTGATGAGGTAGAAAAGCAATTGAGCGCCGCACACGATGCGCTCGTACCCGAATCGGCAGTGATGGCAGCGGAGCTTGCGGATCTTGTCCGTCGCGTGCATGAGTTGAGTAATGCATTGCGTATTATCGTGCTCGAACCAGATTCGTCGTACGTGTATTCTGCGGAACTATTCAAATCAGCCAAACGTCGTGGGCGTGAGCGCCTTGCGGCCGAGAAGCTCGACGTGGGTGCAGACCTTTCGCAACGTTGGTATCCGGAGCTATCCGGATTGGTATATACGTCTGCGACCATTGCGGTGGGTGAAAGCTTTGAGCACTTTGAGCATGCGGTAGGATTCGACAGGCTCGAAAGCACGCAACACAAGCACGTTCGATTAGACAGTAGCTTCGATTACGACTCGCACATGTCTGCCGTCTTGGTGCGAGATATGCCCGCCCCAAACGATCGGGCCTATCTTTCTGAGCTCGAGCAGCTGTTGTTTGACATACATACTCGTATGGGTGGCTCCGTACTTACGTTGTTTACGAATCGGCGAGAGATGGAACAGGTGTTTAGGTCACTGCAACCACGATTGTCGACTCATGGTCTCAAGCTGTTGTGTCAAGAGCGAGGTGCGTCACCTCGTAGATTGCGCGAGCGGTTTATGGCAGAGGAGAGCGTATCGCTCTTTGCCCTCAAGTCGTTCTGGGAGGGCTTTGACGCAACGGGTGATACGCTCAGGTGTGTGGTGATCCCCAAGCTTCCCTTTGCAAGTCCACATGATCCGCTAGTTCGCGAACGCGACGTACGTGAGCCACGGGCCTGGTGGAGGTATTCCCTTCCGGAGGCGGTTCTTTCGGTGAAGCAGGCGGCAGGTCGCCTAATACGCTCGTCTACCGATACCGGCATTCTAGTGCTAGCCGACTCAAGGCTTGTGACCAAACGCTATGGCAGGACCTTTGTGAACGCATTACCGTCGCACAACTGTATTACCTTGGAGCGCGCAAACGTTGGACGATACATCAGCATGTGGCAAGGGTCACACAAAAGGTAAGACAAGAGAATACATACAGAACTACTGTATTACGACAATTGACGAGCGATGTATTCCCGTACGAGCTGGCTAATACGATCGTCCTCAACCACGACGTCGCCTCCGCAGGCGGCGAGGCGACGTATTAACCAGTCGTTTCCTTCGCCATAATACGGTATTTCCCCACGTATTTGGCCATTTTTACGTGACTGTATTACCAGCCCGGGCCATTCAAATACATTGAGGCACAACTCATTGTTGAATATAATACGAACAATCCTGCCACCTTGATCACGTCCCTTTGGTGCGACGGTATTCTCCAGCGGGCTGTCCAGCCTTACGTTGGACATGCGATCGATTCTAAACGTCCGCTGCTGGCAGATGTCGAGGTCTTGCGCTTCCACGTACCAGGCACCGTCACGGGACAGGATCTTGTCCACGGCCACGCATCGAGGCCGGGGCTGCTTGTCTCTTAGCCCCAAATACAAGAACGACAACGAAAACTGCTCGGCCTGGGCGCGTGCGCACAAGTAGAGGGAGTTTGATGGAGCGCTGATTCTGTCGCCGAGCGCATGTCGTACATCCCGCTCCTCTATCTCTGGGGACGTGAATGCCGTTTTCAAACGAACGCGAATCTCATCGTCTGGAGCAATACCCACAAGATCGAGGGCATGCGTTACCGCCACCGTCTCGGCTGCGGTGAGGCGAATGGGACGTCCATGCACATCTGGGTACTGGAGGGTAAACTCGGTCATGTCGTCATTGGCGGAGATGAGAAGACCGGAGCTCTCCTCTCCGGATGCCTGACAAACTATGTCCATCATAGTTGAGGCATCCTCGTGACTGATGCCCATGCGGGAAGAGATGGCGTCGATGGTTACGGCGTCACCCGTATGGCTCAAGGAACCCAACAGAGCAACAAGCTCCCTCATGCGTTCGGTGCTGTCCTTGCGTCCCGCGCGTTGTGAACGAACGCTCATGAGGAAAACCTCCCTAGGGTCGACTCAAGACGTGTGTGCCAGGCATTCACCAGGGATTCTGGGCTGAGGGGCACAAGACCTTCGGCTATGCACCATGCCACGGCTACTTCCTCATCGCTCACGGCCACGCCGAGTTGCAGATCATCACCATCCCATGCCCAAGAAACGCGGTCCATGAGCCTTGACTGAATGTCTTTTCTTCGGGCGGGTGGCACGTGCATGTGTGCCTCGTAGCGCGTGGGACCAATCTGAAAGGGAAAGAGTACGTAGTCGCGCACGTCAAAGTCTGCGGGAACCTCATACGATATACGCGGGAGCTCACGGAACGACTGAACTCGGTCAACTAAATAGGTATGTGGCTCATCGGGTATTGAGTGTCCTTCCCTCAGTTGAGCTGCAACCAAGTAGGTTCTGTTGTAAAGCGGAAAGAGGCCGTAGGGCAGTATCGTGCGCTCGACTTTGGTTTTGTCGGCACGCTCGTAGGAAATCTGTGCGGCATGGCGGCGCATCATGCAATCCTCTATGCGCGACAGGTTATTGTTCCGCTTACGTGCCTCACGCGGCATCGTCACAGAAGAAGAGCCATCGAATGAACGATCCACCTTTATGAGTGCCAACCTCAGGTCACGCGCGAACGGAAACGTTGGGTCGGCGGCAAGGGGGAACAAGAGGCAATCGAGGGTGAGCGAATCCTCTGGAGTCAGATGGTTTTCCCTTACGAACGAACGCTCCTCATCGATGCCCCAGATTGCCTCTCCGTCTCGTTTGCCAAGGCGTTGAACAACGAGCCCGCAGGCCGCGAGCCTCGTGCGATCACGCGAGAATGACTTTCGGAAGGCCTCGTCGCTAATGGATGGGTATAGGTCTCGCCTAACCTCAGTGGTGGTAAGCGGGATGTCGGTATTAATGAGTGCGATGGCGAGCGCGAGTGCCCTGCGTGCAGATCGCTCGTCTTCGGTCGGTTCTCTGTAATGGTCTTCCCAGACATCGTCCATGGCAGGCTCCAATCCACATGACAAACCATACCGCATTGCGCCGGTAAGGGGCTAGACTGCGACGGTCGCTGGACTAGATTTGTTCGGTTGCCAACAAAGCGCGTATCAAAGGATTTTGAACGCCTGCTCTGGGCTATACTTAATACTTGAGTCGATATGCACACTGTTGCCCGTACGAGCAGCAAAGGAAGAGAGACATGGCAAAAACGCGCGACTACATGGACTATCTTGACGAGAAGATCGAGATAGCGCCAGCCAACAGTCAAGAGGAGTATCAGGCTGCCGAGGCCATCGCGGGAATCATGGATGACCATGGCCTTGAACCCACGATCGAAGAGTTTGAGGCACATCCGCTTGGGAGGTTGATGCCGCACATACTTGCGGTCATGCTTTTGATTTGCGTGATTGTGTGTGGCGTCACGCAGGGGGCGGTCCATATCGTCTTCTTGCTGCTGAGCATCGCCATCGTTGGCCTACTAATATTTGTGCACTATGGCGTAAATGTATTTGAGACCTTTGGGCCTTCTGCCAAGAGCCAAAACGTGGTGGCAGTGCATCGTGCCTCGGGTGACAAGGTGGTAAAGGGTTCCAGACCCATCGTAATCGTCGCCCACTACGACACACCACGGGAGAGCCTGCTGTGGCGTCCGCCGTTTGTCGGATTCCAATCACTGCTCATGCGCATTAAGACTCCTTGCCTCATGGCGGTGGCGGTTACCCTGTTTGTTCAGGTGCTCGTGTTCTTGCCTGAGTTGGTTCGGACGTTCTTCTGGATCGTTGGAATACTGGCTGCGCTGCCTCCTCTCGCGCTCGCCATCCTTACCATTATTGGGAATTCCGGAAGCTGCACCTACGGCTCAAATGACAATAAGTCCTCAGTCGCAGCTCTGCTTTCCGTTATGGATATCGTGCGTCCGGCCAAGGACCGGGCAAGTGGGGATCGTGCATCGCGTGTGGCTCGCCGCCGTGCGGATGACACCCCTGCAGCGCCGCCCGTACCAAAGCGGCATGAGGTTGTGGAAGAGGTAAAGGGAGTCCGCCACGGCAAAGCCGTGCTCTCGTCGTTGGGGATTCTGCCTCCGTCATGCGAGATCGTGTACGAAGAGCCCAAGGTTCGTATTGTGGAGGAGCCTGTTGTTGAGCCTGAGCGTTTTGATGAATCCGACGAACAAGATGCCCAGCAAGTAGAGACGGTGGAGTATCAGGACAGGGTGACGCCTACGGATGACGTGTCCGGCGACGACTACTACGACGAAGAGGATTACGACGAGGAATTCGAAGAAGACTCTGACGAGGAATCCTCATATGACGAGGACGAGGAAGACTACGACGAAGATTCTTCGTATGACGAGGACGAGGAAGACTACGACGAAGATTCTTCGTATGACGAGGACGAGGAAGACTACGACGAAGATTCTTCGTATGACGAGGACGAGTCGTTTGACGAGGACTACGAAGACGATGGCAATGCAGAGGAACAGGATGATGACGAGTTCGAGTCTGAGGAAGACGAGACCCCTGAAGATGACGCCGACGCAGATGTGGAAGAAGCGTGGTATGAGGATGACGAGAGCGAATACGAAGGGGACTATGAGGACGAAGAATACGAGGATGATTCGTATGAGCGGTCGTCAATAGGTTCATGGTTCTCCAACCTCTCAGAGAGAATTAGGTCTTTCTTCAACAGGAAACGCGACAAGGATGCATCTTACGAGGACGAGTGGGAAGAAGACGAAGCCTACGAAGACGAGGAAAACTCGGACGAATGGGTGGACGAGGAAGACGTCGATGACGAGTCTCTCGTTGAGGACGAAGATCAGCAGGACGATGCACAAGAATACGACGACCAAGAGTTCGATGAGCAGGAACTTGACGATCAAGAGGAAGAGATCGTCGTGGAAGACGAAATGCTCGAGTACAACGATGACGTAACAGAGCGGGAAGAAGTCGATCAAAACGCTCACGAAATGGAATCGTTGGAAGAGGAGATTGAGCTAGAGGAACAAGACGAGCCGGTTTGGGAAGAAAGCGAACAGGACGAATGGCTGTCTTGGGACGAGGGTGACGAGCTTGATTTTGTTGAACTTGGTGATGAGCCAGACGTTCAGGCAGAAGAGAGCGACGAACTGAGTCCCGTGCAATACGATGACGAATACGACGATGAGTACGATGAGCTCATCGAGGAAGAACCGGTTGATTTTGAGTCCGACGAGGGCTTTGAAGAGTACGGGAATGCCCAAGCTGAGGATTCGGCTCCTGTGACTCCTGCGACGAGGGGAAGTTTTGAGTATCTTGACCTCGACGCAATAGACGGTGAAATCGTTGGATATGAGGAATACGAAGAGATCGTCTATGTGGAGGACGAGGAAGAGATATATGAGGACGAAGTAGAGGTTGTCTACGAGGACGAGGAGTCTGAGGAACCGCTGGCTGAAGACGATTCGTATGAAGAGCTCGAAGACGAGGAATCCTTGACGAGCGAAGAAGGCGACTGGCAGCAGGAACCATCCTATGTGGACGAATTCGACGAGTATGACGATCAGGACACATACTACGAGGACGAATACGATAGCCAGGATGAGACAATAGAAGAGGATGATACCCAGATTGACGATGTTGATGAATATGTCGACGAGTCGGTGATGGTTGAGTCGGATCCCTATTCTTACGCAGATGACGAGCCTGCGGCTCCTTCTTTGACGCAGAAGATTAGGGGAGCGTTCCGAAAGATGCGCTCGAGCGATGGTACGGGCACCTTCGTTTCCGACGTGGAGGAAGAGTTCGACGAGAAGCAGGAAGAAGACTTGCCCGAGGAGTTCGACTCACAACAAGAGGACTACATCGAAGAGTCGGATGAAGAGCTCTACCAGGATGAAGAGCTGCAGGAAGAGTATGACGACGAGGATGACGATTGGTACGAAGGAGAGGACTACGACGAAGAGGGCGTGTACGACGATGACGAAGAGACATTCGTAGAGGAACATGAAACGCCCTATGAGGATGAGGAAGCGTACGAGCCACCGGTAGACCCAAATCTCCTCCACTTCGATAGGGAAGAGGACCATGATATAGTTCCTCGTGATACGTCGGGCCTTGATACCTACGCAGAAGGATATGACGTGCTCGCAGCGAGCCCACGTAGGGATACCCAACGCGAAGAGCCGCAACCCATAGATGATCCGAGCTGGGGTACCTCAACCTACCAGCCACCACGTCCCGTTATGAACATCGCGCGTCGTGCTGCATTGTATGATTTGCCTGATCCCTCGCATGCCAGCATTGATCCTTTTGACGATGAGTATGGCTACGACAACGCAGACGAGGGCGCGCGTTCACAGAATGCGAACGACGATAGCTCACGCTTCTGGGGCGACAGCAACGGTGCATCATCGAGCTGGAAGGGCGGCGCAACCATGCGTGCAGACCTCAGAGACTCTGACGAACCGATTGTTATAGATGAGCAGGACCTCCAGGAGGCCATTCTGGAGCTTGGAGACGATTTCCTCGTGTCTCATGACATTTGGTTTGTTGCTACGGGAGCTTCCGAACTCGATCATGCGGGCATCAAGGCATTTATGACCGAGCACAAACGTGACATTCGTGGCTCGTTCCTCATAAATCTCGAGGCGATAGGTGCGGGTGCCCTTTCGGTCATCACGAAGGAGGGATTGCGTCTGCCGCGCAATGCGGATCGTCGACTGGTACGCATGCTGGCAACCATTGCTCAGGACTTGCACATTGGGCTCGACACGGCATTGTTCGATTGGGATGAGACTGATGCGGCATCGGCAATGCGTTCTCGAGTCCGCTCGGTGACCATAGCGGGACTTGATGACAACAACCTTCCCATGTATTCCCACACGTCGGATGACATACCCGAGAACGTCAATCCCAAGCAGGTATCTTCCGTCGTACGGTTGGTAACCGAGTTGATTAGGCGCTCGTAAGTTTTGTAATAGACGCAATAAGAGAATATAGCGTAACGGATGGGGCACGTCTCAAAAAGAGGCGTGCCCCATCCGTCATGGTAGCAAGATTATGAAAGCCGTCGTGGTTATGAGAACCGCTTGTAAGTGGCGTAGGCCACACCGGCTCCTAGGGCGAGTACTCCCACAAAGGCCAACGCGATTCCGGAAACGCTCACGTCGCCAGTGGAAGGAACTCTCGACTTGGTATATTGTGCCGAACTGCTCGATGCGGGCGTATTGGTGGAAGCCTTGCTTGGTGTGCCCTTCTTTTCGTCCGGTTTGTTTGGCTTGGTTACACGTACTGTTTGTGACGCATCGTTGATGTCTGCGTGGGTTGCGACCTCGCGTTCGTCGCGTGTGCACGATTCAAAGGCCACAATGGCGTTTCCACGAAGCAAGGAGGTGTCGAAGGAGAATTCAAGCTCTACCGTTCCGTCCGGTTGTTCGCAAACGAACGTCTTTGTGCTTGTGACGGTGTTGCCGTCTTTCTTCGCGATTGGTTTGCTGGTGGTTTTGTCGTAGAGCGTGCCAGTCATCGTGTAAGAGACGCCTTCGCAGAGGTTCTGGTAGGTAACTACGTCGACGAGCTTGATTGTGCCTTCACCAACAACCTCCTTGTCCTTGTCTTGAGCGTCTACGAGTGAGGTTGAAATCTGGGGAATCGTAACCGTTTGGTCTGAGGAGTCTAGGTCTTCGTGGGTGGCGACTATCCGTTCGTCAGTTTCCGTCCCAACAAGGAGTGTCTCGAATGCGACGAGTGTACGGCCGCCGAGCTTCGATGCGTCAATGACGAATGTGAGTTCAGTCGTGCCATCCGGTGATTCTGGCGTGAATGAACATGACGCCGTTAGTGGTGTACCGTCTTTGTCTGTGATCGCACTGGCGGATGCCTTGTCCATGAGTGTGCCACGCAGTGTGTAGGTTTGTCCCACCTGAAGGCCCTCATAGAGCACAACGTCCGTGAGTGAGAGATCTTCGTCAATGGGTGCCTCGTGGGTATCATCAACACCACCCATCTGAGTGCCTATTTTGGGAACGGTTACAGTCTGATCCTCATCTTCCAAATCGGCGTGGGTGACGAGTTCGATACCGTTACGCCTAAGCGACTCGAATGCCACAATCCTTTTGCCGGCGATGCCCACCCCATTAAACACAAATGTAGCCTCGACGATGCCTGAGGGTTCTGTGGGTACAAATTGCGTGCTGGCGGTTACCTCATGGCCGCTATCGTCAACGATTGCCTCTCCCGTGGTTTTGTCCATGAGCGTGCCCACTGCTTCGTAGCTCTTTCCTGGAATGAGGTTGGCATACGAAACGGTATCGACTAGCGTTACGCGCTCGCTTGCCTGAACTTCTTTCACACCGCTGTCATCTGTGAGCGTAGTGCCAATATCGGGGAACCACACGGTTTGTCCAACGTCCTTGAGGTCCTCATGCGTGCAAACAACGTCTCCGTTACAAAGGAGCGATTCAAATGCCACAACAGTTCTGCCTGCAAGCGCGGACGTGTCAACATCAAACGCGACATCGACCGTTCCCGACGAGGTTGTTGGATCAAAGGCACTCTCGGCGTATACGGGACTGCCATCACCATTCAATACCGGCGACCCGTCATCCACAAACACCAACGTGCCTGTCGCTGTGTATGTATTGCCCACGACGAGGTTCTCATACTGGATGGTGTCTACGAGCGTGATGTGTGTGTCAACCGGAGCAATGTGCTCACGCTCATCGTACGTCAGGGTCGTGCTCATATGTGGGTCTGGCAGCTCGTCGCTGCTGTCATCAACGGTTCCCATGTCAACAGCTTTGTCGTGCTTATGAACCTTGATGTCAAACGACACGAGCTCTCGGCCCTCATTGGCAGAGCATGGCAGCTCCTCAACCGTGTAGGAATCGTAGGGGAGCGCACAGAGCGTGTCGTCGGGACTTGTCTGACAGTCCACGCGCCCGCTAAACCAAATACCTGCACCTGCGTCGAGAAGCTCCTCGTTGAGCGTGCCATCCACCACTGCAGCGTCGTTGGCGTTTGTAAGATGCGAATGAGGTACAGTCTCGGTATCGACGATGCCATTCTCGTCCGCCACAATGACGTGACACTCTCCCGTGGTCTTGCTGGTAATGCGAAAGGCCACACCCTCCATGCGCTCCATGGTTTGCTCGTCTGCCTTGTTGAAGTAGAAGCCACCACGAAATACCTGCTCCTGTGCGGAGTCTTGCTCGCTTGAGAAGTCGTGTACTTCACCGTTTACGCGGATTGAGAAATCTTTCTTCCACCCTTCGTCCAAGAAGAATCCCGTAGGTGCCTTTGTCTCCCTAATCGAATAGGTGCCATAGGGGAGCAGGTGATTCTGTGACTGTGCCTTACCTTCCTCATCGGTGACTAACCGGGCTACAACATCGCCCTTTTGGTATGAGTTGCCTAAAACTTGTATGGTGCCTGCCCCTTGGTAGGTGACGTCGAATTGCGCTCCGGCTAGGGTTGCCTCACCCTGGGAGAGATGTTGACCGGTTTCACGTGAAACCTTTCCCACGGCAACGCCGCCGCGTATGATAGTCTCGTTTGCCACGGGAGCCGCATACGAACCAGTTCCCGAAACGTGAGTTATGTGGATGGGTGCCTCATAGCTGCTTGGCGAGTCATCGCTTTGTCCCTCCAAGAGGTAACCTGCCGGCGCCTTGTTCTCTTGAATGGTTACCGTGCCTATGGGGAATACGATCTCGCCCTTCTCATTCGTGTAGAAGTCATCTCCCGAGACCTTGTTGCCCTCAGACGGTGTGATGGTTCCTTCGGCATCGCTCTTGAGGGTCCACGTGCGCATGGGTGTGGCAGGAAGATCGTCTACCGAATAGGTTCCATCGTAGTAACGAATGGTAAACTCTGCGCCCTCAAGCGAAGCCTCTCCTTGGGCGCTTCCAAAGTGTGCGTCTCGCTTGCTTGCCCAGACCTCAGGCCCTTCGGTCGTTGGAGCATCTTCGAGCTCAAGCGTGGTGCCCTCGGCAGTGACGTCTACCTTGTGAGCATGTTTGTCCACATCAAAACCCTTGGGAGCCTTGTATTCCTTAACCCAATAGGTTCCAAGGGGAATTTCCACCTCCTTGCTTGCTCCGGATTTGTTGGTTACCAAGTCGTAGGCAGACCCCATGTATTCGGTGCAATCCTTGTCGGCATAGACCCTATACGTGGCGCCAGAGAGGTCGTAGCAAGCATTGCCCTTGGTAATGCTGCTATTCGAGGAGATCTTCTTGAGGGAAACATGGCCGGAGTCATCGGGTACGTCTTGCTCGATAACACACGAAACCATCGTTTGGGAATTGGCATCCACTTGGTTGAAGACGTATGCCTCAAGATCGTCAATACGCTTGTTGTCCTCCCGTGCCTTTGCATCTGCCCACTCAATAAACTCCTGATAATAGGGCTTGTAGTAGTCCGTCTCTTTCCATACGTGACCAAAGGCGATGCCCAAATAGAAGTGCGTAACCGCGTACGCATCCCATGCGGACGTTGTCATCTGTGGTGTGCCATCGCCCAAAAAGTGAGGAATGCCATGGGCTTTGAACTCTTTTGCATCGTAGCCCTTGCCACCATACCCGTAGTACAAGCATAGGCGTATGGCGTGCTGCTTCTTTTGCGACAATGCGTCGGATAGATTGGTGAGGGTGTATGACTGACCTCCGGCTGGGGCGTTTACACCAGGCTGCAGGCAATAGGTAACCGTGTTCTTTACATCTACGCTGTAACCTGTGAGCCAGCGACTGGAATCATAGCCGTCTCGCAGCTCGTTACCATGTATGAACGTAACATTTTCGGGCATCTTGCCGCTCGCTGCGAATACGACATGCGATGAATCGATAATCGAAGAGGCAAGTGCGAACGAAACAAAGATCGCAATAAGCATCCATACTCTGGCTTGTATGCCTAAACGACGTCCGGCGTGTCCAGTGGCGCCAGGAACGCCACCTCTTGGTCGGTCACCGCCACGCATGCGGTGCTGGGGTGGCGTGTCTATCCTCCCTTCTTTTTCGGAATCAATGGATGGCTGTTTTGGCAATACCGTTCGCATATGCACGATGGCCTCCCTAATGGCGAATGGACAGGGATGAAGACCTTAGCGATGCCAGTGCGCAGCAAACATGCACATGACACACGCGAAGCTCACAGGAGTCTTGCAACAAACTTGCCAAATACAGCAAAATGGGAGGTGGATATATGTATAGATCAACTGTAAGTTGGAAAACTGAATGAAAGAATTATATAATCTCAAGATTCGAGAGAAAATATGACGTGAAATCGGGAAAAAGAGCAGCACTCTGTGATAATATCTAAGGCCATGCGGGTGTCGCCAAGTGGTAAGGCCCCAGCTTCCCAAGCTGGTATCCGCGGGTTCGAATCCCGTCACCCGCTCCAGAGCGAAACAGAGCGGTCTCCAGCAACGGAGGCCGCTCTTTTTTGGTGGACATGTTTGGTGGACTTTGGTGGGGGATACGTAGTCCCAACGAGTCCTATCGAGGGTAAAAACGCCCAGCTCAGGGGCTATCTGGTACCTGGCAGTATGTGGTTGATTTGGATTGGGAAGCTGGGGCCTTACCACTTGGCGACACCCGCATGGCCTTAGATATT
>JAFWMI010000060.1 GCA_017513965.1 Atopobiaceae bacterium | reverse complement strand
ACCCGATTTGACTATAGCTGGACACGCCACGGCACCTCAGTGCCGTGGCGACTGAATCGCCTCAGATATAGTCAAATCGGGTAGTTATCAAACAAGGGGAACGATCATGTTTGAGATAGCGGGAACGTATGCCACGGCCAAGTGCTTTGCCACGAAGGTGGATCCCAAGGCGGTTGAGCAAGTGCGCACCATGTGCAACACGCCCTTTACCGAGGGATGTACGGTGCGCATCATGCCCGACGTGCATCCGGGTGTGGGCTGCACCATTGGAACGACCATGACCATACGCGACAAGGCGGTTCCCAACGTGGTGGGAGTGGACATAGGCTGTGGCATGTATACGGTGCCATTGGGCGATGTTGAGCTGGACCTCGAGCGCCTCGATGCCGCCTGTCACCATGTGCCGAGCGGACAGTCCGTGTGGGAGGGGAGACGTGTGCGCTTTGACCTCACACGACTGTCGTGCCATCGTGAGCTCAAGAACACGCACCGTATAGAGCGCAGCATTGGCACGTTGGGAGGCGGCAACCACTTTATTGAGGTGGACCGGGCGGAAGACGGCACGGCATATTTGGTGATTCATTCGGGAAGTCGAAACCTGGGCACTCAGGTCGCCTCGTATTACCAGCATCTTGCAATAGACCTACGCAGCGGAATGGGCGCGTACTTCGAGGAGCGCGACCGCATTATTGCGGAGTACAAGGCAACGGGTAGGCGCAAGCAGATTCAGGAGGCATTGCGCCACCTGCGACGCGCGCGACGCAAGCCGGACGTGGAACCGGAACTCTGCTGGCTCGAGGGTGCGTATTTGGAGCGCTACTTGCATGACGTGGCGCTTTGCCAGGAGTACGCGAGGCTCAACCGAGAGACGATGGCGCAGATTATCGTGGATCAGCTTGGGGTGTGGGCAGGGGAGGGCTTCCACACCATCCACAACTACATAGACGTGGACGAGATGATTCTGCGCAAGGGTGCCATAGCGGCGCACGCTGGCGAGCTCGTGCTCATCCCGCTCAACATGCGCGATGGAGCGGTGCTCGCGCGTGGGCGCGGCAACGAGGACTGGAACTTCTCGGCGCCACATGGGGCTGGACGCCTGTTCTCGCGCAAGCAGGCGCGCGAAGAGCTCTCGCTCGAGGCGTACCGCGAGCAGATGCGTGAGGCGGGCATATACACCACGTGCGTGTGCGAGCAGACTCTCGATGAGGCGCCCGGTGCCTACAAGTCGCGCGAGGACATAATTGGCCCCATCGCCGAGTCGGTGGACATTGAGGCCGAGCTCCGGCCCATCTATAACTTCAAGGCAACAACATAAGCTATGTGGTGGCATCCTCAAGGGGTGCCACCACCTCGGCAATGGCCACCAGTGATGCCTCGCCACCTACGAGCACTCGGCCGTTGCCGAGTGGACGGCACTTTAGGTATCCTCCGCGAGCGGATGCCTGATAGGCGAGTATCTCTGGCTTGTTGAGCTCTTGGCACCAGTAGTCTGCGATTTGACAGTGCGCCGATCCACAAACGGGATCCTCGGGAATCGAAAGCTTTGGACAAAAGCTTCGCGAGACGCAGTCGCATGTGGTGCTGCCTGCCGTGGCGTTCTGAATGCGCCCGGGCAGCCGCTCGAGGAGTGTCTGGCTAGGCTCCATTTGTCTCAAGATCTGCTCGTCGTCGAAGACGCAGATGAGGTCGAGACCAAGCATCGCGCGTGTGGGCTTGGTGCCAAACGCCGCTTCCATGTCGTTGGTCACAGGCACTTCGCGCAGCTCGTAGGTGGGCATGTCCATAAGGAACAAGCGTCCCTCTCGTCGAACGATGACCTCGCCGCCCAAGGTGGCAAAGCGAACCTCGTTGAGGTTCGGCTCGATGTGCTCCATCACCACATAAGATGAGGCGAGCGTGGCATGGCCGCAGAGCTCCACCTCGCAGCCTGGGGTAAACCAGCGCAGATGATATCTCCCGTTGCCTCCCACAAGGAAGGCGGTCTCGGAGAGGTTGTTCTCGCGGGCAAGCAGGCGCATGGACTCATCGCTTGGCCAGTGGTCCATCACGCATACCGCTGCGGGGTTTCCGGTGAATGGCTTGGGGGCGAAGGCATCAACCAAAAATTGTCGCATCTTGCTCTCCGTTCTAATCTGGGGACCCATCCATTATAGGCCTTGTACGGGTGGGACGTGGATTCGCCAAGCGTGTAAAACCAATTTGGATGTAGGATGCACAACCTCAAAAACTTAAGGTGATATGACAATAACGGCACTTAACAGGGGCGTACGCGCATCGTATAGTCATGTTGTCGAGAGGGACGGCACAACGTGGGGTGCGCCGAAGCGGCGGGATACTTCATCTCCAAAACCATCCGGCAAATGAAACCTGGCTCGTCCAGTTTGCCCGTCGCGACCCTTGCCACTCCGCGTGCCGTCCCCTCTCGTGACAAAAGCCAAGCGAAAGGAGGATCGACCATGGCTACGCTCAACATGCAGGTTAGAGGGACGAACAAGACATACAACCGCAGCGGGCATGCGGCATACAGGCTCGATGCCAAGACGCGCCTCGTTACCATGGCGCTCGCTACCATGCTTGGCGAGCCCAAGTACTATGGCGACACGACCTCCGAGCTCATCGTCCTTGCGAGGGAGCTGTGCCGTTGTGGTGAGGGCCGTTTTGTGGCTCAGCTCGCCGTGTGGGCGCGCAGGTACGCGAACCTTCGCTCGGTGAGCCATGCGCTGTTGGCGGTGGTGATCCATGAGTGCTCGGGATGCGCGTTCGTGCGTCGTGCGGTCCGTGCGGTGGCTAGCATGCGTGGGGACGACGGAACGGAGATCCTCGCAGCTCACATGGCGCTCTATGGCAGGCAGGTACGTTGGCCGCACGCGTTGCAGCGTGGCGTGCGGGATGCGCTCGAGCAGATGAGCGCCTACGAGTTGGCTAAGTACCAGTCGCCTTGCCGCGAGGTGAAGCTTCGCGACACCTTGCGCATAACGCATCCGGTGCCTCGTGACGCTGAGGCCGCGCAGGCCATGCGCGCCTGTGTTGAGGGTACGCTCGCCAAGCCCAAGGGTTGGGAGACCGAGCTCTCGGCGCGTGGCAACACGGCGGAGGTGTGGAACGAGCTCATCGCCGAGCATCGGCTGGGCTACATGGCCTCGCTGCGCAACCTGCGAAACATGATGCAAGCCGGTGCCGAGTGCGAGAGCGTGCTGAGCATGCTGTCCGACCCCAAGGCCGTCCGCGCGTCGCGCCAGCTGCCGTTTCGATTCTTCAGTGCGTGGCGTGAGCTCAAGCAGGCAGGCCTGCTTACCACGAGCGTGAGTAGGGCGCTTGACCAGGCGCTTGAGGTGTCGTGCCAGAACGTGGGGAGACTCGCGGGTAGAACGGCGGTGCTCATCGACACGTCGGCGTCGATGGGTAGTACCCTGAGCATGCGCTCCAGGATAACCTGTCGCGACGTGGCTGCCGTGCTTGGTGCGATCGTAACCCGCGTGAGTGACGACGCATGGGTGTGTGCGTTTGACTCAACCGCAAGGCAGCTCGCATTCGGCGGTGCCAGCGTGCTCGCAGACATACAAGCCGTACCGGCGTCTGGTTGGTGTACGCACATGGACATCGCATTCGACCTGCTCATGTCGAGCGGCTTCGACGCAGATCGCGTGGTGGTCGTCTCGGATTACGAGGTAAACGGCTACCGGGGCGGCGGTTCGAGTCAGACCATCCAGCATAAGCTGGAGGCCTACCGCAAGAAGGTTGGACATGACGTCTGGTGCCATGCCATCGACCTGCAGGGCTATGGAACGCAGCAGTTCATCGGCCGTCACGTAAATGTGATGGCAGGTTGGAGCGACCAGATGCTGCGGTTTGTGCGGCTCGCGGAGGAGGGCTTTGGCGGCATAGTCGAGGCCATCGAGGCTCTGGAGCTGTAAGGCACACGCCTAACGAAAAGAGCCATTCGGGGACTGTCCCCGAATGGCTCTTCCCCCAAGCTCTTTTGGCTTACCGGCACAGTTCACGGTTAAGACGGGTCCGTCTAGTGAAGGAACTGATGTAAGGGTCCCTCGTAACCGCAGCTGTGGCAGTTGCCAGTTTTGCTGTTTTTATACACGCCGACATCATGACTCCCGCACTCGGGGCAATAATACTCGTCGATCCAGAAGTTGCCACCAGAGATGCCCTCGATCTCCTCGTCTGTTAGCTCGTAGCCCTCCGACTTGGCCATCTCGAGGATTTCCTCGGGACTCTTCGTGTTGGCAACCTTGCTCTTTTGCTCTTCTGTCAGATCTTTGTACTTCATCTTGTCCCCCTCGTTGATTGACCGTGGTTGCATTCCTGAACCTAGTATAGCGTATAGAGCATAACACCTATAGCGAGCCTGCTGATCCGCAGTCTGTGTTCTACACGCGCACCAGTTAATAATTAATATGCATGAGGGGACGCGGTGTCCCAAAATGGACACGTTTTTGTCACGCATCGCATAGCCTTCGCCAAAACGAAAACAGGTCAGAGAAAACTCTGACCTGCGAGGTTTTGGTAGCCCGTACCAGATTCGAACTGGTGATCTCCGCCTTGAGAGGGCGGCGTCCTAAACCGCTAGACGAACGGGCCGTATGTCGAACAAAGACACTTTACCGTAAAACACGGCGCAATGCAACGACTTTTTTCTCGGTTCGCGCCTTGCCTCTAACCAAAGAGGGACAGTCCCTCTTTGGTTAGGTGTAACGATACCAATGTGGCGTATACTGTTCCAATTGGCAAAGAAAGGACGTGCTCATGAGAAAATCGCGTGTTGCCGTGGCTCTTCTCACGCCTGCGCTTATCTGCTCGATGTCTGGATATCCTGCGCTTGGCGCAGAGGGCAGCATCGTGGTTGGCTCAATTAGCGAGTCGGACGGGGTGGAGCAGGTCGACGAGAGCGGCGATGCGGGCATGCAGTACGATCCCATGAGTTATCCGATGCCGGACGAGGCGTATCCAAGCGAAGATGGGTACTACGAGGAAGAGTCCACGCCCGTGTGGGAGTTAGGGCAGGACGAAGGGGATTCGCTCGAGATGGACGAGGGCGACGAACTAACGGACGACGAACTGGACGATTCTGATGTCGTACGTACGCAAGAAGAAAAGCGCGAGAAGACTCCTGTGGCGGAGCCAGAGCAGCCACCCGTGGAACAGACGGAGCCCGAGGACGAGAAGGAAGAGCCCGTTGTAAAGTATCGCGTCCACATGCAAAAGAAGGGCTGGATGCGCGAGGTCTCTGGCGGCAAGGTCGCTGGCATGCCGGGCAATTCCGTGCGTGTAGAGGCCATTAAGATACGCATTGCAGGCCTGCCTTCATCGCAGGGCGGTGTTGCTTACCGCGCATATGTGCAGGGCACGGGATGGCTCAAATGGGTACGCAACGGGAAGACGGGCGGCACCACCAACAAGGGGCTCCGCGTTGAGGCGCTGCAGCTCAAGACGTATGGCTTATTTGCCAAGTCGTATGACGTATGGTACCGCGTGTACACGCAGGGCATTGGTTGGCTTGCGTGGACAAAGAATGGCAAGCGCGCCGGGACCACCAATGGTTCGCGCTGCATAGAGGCGATCCAGGTGCGTGTTGCACCCAAAGGCTCTAGGCCAAACGACCTCGATGAGTCTGATGTTTCGTATGCGTACAAGAAGATAACAAAGACGAGTAAGAAGGACATCCGCATAGCGGCATACATGCAGGATTCTGGTTGGCAAAAGGCCGTAAGCAACGGTGGAATCGTCGGCGTGACAGGTGAGTCGGATTCCCCAAAGCAGCTTGAGGCATTTAGGATCAAGCTCTCGAAGGCGGCGTACAACAAGGGCCTGCGCTACCGGGCATATGTTACGAAGTCGGGCTGGCAGAGATGGCGCAAGGGCGGCAAGGTAGCGGGCAAGTCCGGCAAGCGTATTGAGGCCGTGCAAATAAAGCTCTCGGGGCGCGCGGCAGAGAACTTCGATGTGTACTATCGCTCATACATGCAAGGCGCTGGCTGGACGTCGTGGGCGAAGAACGGCGAAAAGGCTGGTGCCGAGGGAAAGTCGCCTCGCGTGGAGGCGTTGCAGGTTGAGCTCGTGACCAAAGGTGATCAACCGGAGTAGGGGACGGCCCCTCACCAGAGGGACCAGTCCCCTTGCTACGGCTAGATGCGAAGAGTCGCCTCTTGAGGCTTCGAGGGCTTTACCGTCGCGGTGCCTACCACCATGAGCACGGTGCCAATTACCGAGGCAACGATGCCAATGGTGAGGCCGTATTTCACGCTGAGCAGCTGGAACAGCCAGCCGCCTACGAAGCTTGCTAACAGGCTGCCAACGGTGTTCGTGGTGGCGAACACAGCCTGACCCTTGTTCTTGTCTGCCTCGCCAATGTGCTGGTTAACAAAATACACCGTTGCGGGCGTGATGGCCGCAAAGGAGAGCATCTGCAGCACCATGGCGGCATAGAACATGGGCACGTTGTTGCAGAACAGAATAAGCACGTGCTTTACCGAGTAGAAAATCGCGGCGATGGCCATAATGCGGTCGATGCTGAGCTTCTTCATAATGAGCGCGAAGCCAAACATGGTGGGCAGCTCAACCATGGCCTGTATGAAGAGTGCCCTGCCTTGCACGGCCTCGACCTCGCTGGCGGGCACAAACTGCGCAAGAATCGCACCCATGTACGTGTTCACGATGTTGTGGCAGAAGTACAGCAGCACGAGCGCGGCAATAATGATAATCATGCTGGGATACTTCCCAAAGAATTGTGGCAGCGTAGAGGACTGCTCCTTTGGTCCGTTCGCGCCCTCGCCCTGTTTCGCAGCCTGCTTGGGTGCGTTTGGCATGAGGTTTACGGCCACGAGTGTGAGGATGGCGCCAAAGATTACCCAAATGGGCAGCGTGTTGCGACCGAGCATCGCCCATAGGCTGCCCACCACGTTGGCGCCCACGGCATAGGCCGCCGAACCCAGTCCCCTGCACAGGCCGTAGTTGATGACGCCGCCAGCCTTCTCGTAGATAAACGCCATGCCGTTGAGCAGTGGCATGCCTACGGTAGAACTCGCAAACGCAACGATGATTACGGGCAGGATGAGTGGGGAACCCTGCGGTATAACGAGCAGCAGCGCGCTCAGTAAGCCCACCACAATCATGGACCCACTAATGAACATCTTTTGCGTTATCTTCTCTGAGCGGTCAACGAGATCTCCTGCGGCAGGCCCCAAAAACACGCCGATGAGGCTCACGATGGACATGACCGTGCCAATGGTCCCCGAGTCAAAGCCGCTCTGCGAGAGGTAGTTGTAGGCAAAGCCCAGCGAGCCGGACACCAACAGCATAAAGCCGATGTTCACCAATGCGTACTTGAGGTTAAGGTTGCGCAGATTCATAATGCCCCCTCGTGGTAGACGTCCAACACATCTATAGCACGAGGGGGCGTTTCGGTTCGTTTCGTCTTTGTCAGAGGTCGGGCATGCCACACCGAAGGCGCAGGGACGCCAGCGATTTGCCACCTACCAGCCGCGTCGGGCCTTAATCTCCTGTTGCACGAAGGCGTCGCGCGGCACCATGCGTACCTCCCAGAGCGTGGCGAGCTCGCCGAGCATGCGCCGCTCGCCAATGTCCTCCAGGCCGGAGCGAGCGATGCGAATGAGCTTGTCCACGAGCTCGCCCGTGCGCTGGCCATACACCAGGGCATCCCAACCGCGCAGGCGAAGCTCCCGAATGGCCTCCTGCACGTCGTCCTCGCTCACGATGCCAATCAGATCGCGCGTGGCGTCGAGCGCCAGCCCGTTGCAGAAAAGGCCCTTCACAAAGGCGGCGTAGCCCATGGCAAGACGCGGATGCAGGGCGTCTGCCTGCAACAGCTCAATTCTGCTGCCCAAACGCACGAACGGGAACGCGATGTCGTAGAACTGCAGCGCGTCGCGTTGGGTGAGCACCTGGCCTTCCATGAACTCGGCGAGCGTGCGCTTGCCCGTGGAGATGGTCGTACCAGAGCCGTCGGAGTAGAGCACCGGCAGGAGCCCCTCCAACCACGAGACATAGCGCTCAAACGAGAAGTCCTCGTCGAACGTTCCGGGAACAATGCCGCAGCGAGCAGGGTCCACCTCTTGCCAGATGGTCGCGCGCACCATGCGGGGGCAGCGCCTCGCATCGCAACCCCTGAAGCTCCGCACGTTGTCGGTGAGGAACATGAACAGGGGCGTGAGGGCCACGGCCGTGCGATACGCCGTTATGGCATCGCGCTCGTTCCCATAGTCGAGAGAGATTTGGGTCGCATAGGAGCATCTCATCGCATCCCGTGCGTAGCGGCCCGTTTGCGAGAGCTGGGCAGAGAGCAGCGTCCACTTGGTGCAGGGCACGAGCGACACGTCGAGCGGAGAGCTCGCGTACGGGTTGTACCCCTCGGCGGCCAAGGCATAGTCGCAGCCCAGCCTGCTTGCAGCCACGTGGATGGCGCGATCGAACTCGTCAAGCGCATCCTTGAGCTCCGCAATGCGCAGCGTTGGTCCGGCGGTGCACACCAACTGGCCACCGGCGCCTACGGAGATGGAGACGTTCACGGTTGTGCCACCCACTGCCCTCTTGGCCACAAGTCCCACCAGATGCCCGTCGCTCCACTCTTGGGCACATCCTTGCCAAAGCTCGGCTATCTTCGCGAGCACCGCCTCTATGCCGCACTCTCCGTCGAAGGGAACGGGCGCGTTGGCCACGCGGTCATACAGCATGCGTTCCAAACTGAGTTCGAGCGAGCGTCTCTCGGCGTCAAAAGCGTCTGCATGGCGCCCCTTGTGTAGGGCAGAGACGAGCGTCGCGTGGTTTTGTGCACGGGTGGCGAGCGCGTCGGCTTGGGTGTTTGTGTGGTCGGCGACCATAGTGCCTGCCTTCCTAAAGTCTGTGTTCTGAGCGTATACGATGGACATCGCATGCGTTGGCAAGAATGACGGGTAATATAGTAAATCAAAGAACGCGAAAGAGCGGGACGAAACGGGCGTTGTATCCCAGTTGTCCCATATTGAGGAGAACCATGGAGCAAGAGACCAAAAAACAGCAGACGCATGCTGAGGTCCAGGGGCACCATCAATCGCATACCACCCACAAGGTGCCGCTCAAGGTAGGTGGGGGAACGAGTAGCATTCGCAGCGTGGACGACGAGGCGGAGAACAAGGCGAAGGCGCGCAAGGGTGCGCTGTTCCTTGGAGCGGTAGTTATTCTGTACTTGGTGTACCTCGTCTTCTCGGGCCAAATGGGCGAGTTTATGGAGGCGCTGGGTCGCGTGGACCTGGGATGGGTGGCACTCGGCGCACTCTGCTTTGTGTGCTACTTCATCTTTGGCGTTATTGCCTATGCCATCGCCGTGTATTTGGACCACGACTCGCCGGTTGGCGTGCGCGACCTCATGAGCGTGGAGGCGTCAGGCATCTTCTTCGGTAACCTCACGCCCATGATGGCTGGTGCGGTTCCCTCCCAGATCGTTCGACTCACGCGCACGGGCCTGGATGTGGGCGAGGCGTCGGCGACGCAGTTTACGCGCTTTATCATGTTCCAGTTTGGCGTGGTGCTCTTCGCGGCCATCATGCTGTTCGCCAAACTCGGGTTCTTCTTCGAGACGTACGGAGACATCGTTACCATCAACCTCATCGTGTTTGGCGTACACTTCCTCGAACTGGCTGGCCTCTTCGTCATTTGCCTGTGTCCCAAGTTCGTCATGCGCGTGGGCAATGGCCTTATCCGCTTCCTCACCAAGCGCGGTTGGCTCAAGAACAAGGACCATTGGAACGAGATGGTCAACGTGCAGGTTATGGAGTTCTCTCAGGCCTTTATGCGCGCTGCAAAGGACCTGCCGTCCATGGGCCTTACGCTGTTGGTCACCATGGCGCAACTGGCGAGCTTCTACATGATTCCGTGGTTCGTGCTTCGCGCCTTTGGCATTCAGGCAGACTTCCTCAACTGCCTTGCCGCGGGATCCATGGTGCAGATGGTCTCTACGGCGGTGCCCCTGCCGGGCGGCACGGGCGGTGCCGAGGGCAGCTTCTTCATGTTCTATGGCAACATGTTTGGGTCGGCCAATATCAGCGCGGGCTTCTTGGTGTGGCGCATCATTACGTTCTTTGCGCCCACCATCCTCTCCGCACCGTTGCTGGGGTTGCGCTCACGCAATCGTTCGCAGAGCATCTACCAACGCGTGCAGCACATCAGGGGCCGTCTGATGGGTACCGAGAAGGGGCACGCCGGGGCGGCGACCATCCGGCCCAAGAACAAGCGCAAGTAGCTTCGCGCACACCGAGAAGAGCAATAAGGGGGCACGCTTCCATCCAAGGAAGCGTGCCCCCCAAACGTCCGATGCGCCAAAACCTTACGCAGCGTACTCCTTGGCGCGCTCAATGCGTGCCAACGCGTGCTCCTTGCCCAGCAGCTCGAGGGTCTCCCCAATGCCGGGTGAGACGGCCGTGCCCACGGCGGCAACGCGAATGGGCTGGAATACCTTGCCCTTGCCCATGCCCAGCTCCTGGGGCAGTGGTTCGAGCGCCGCCTCAATAACGTCGGCTGTCCACTGATCCTCCGCAATGCCTGCAAGCGCGGACCCTGCGGCGTCGAGTGCCTGTTGGGCACCCTGCTTGGCCAGCCATTTCTTTACGGCCTTGGGGTCGTATGCGAGCTCCTCGTCGGCCGTGTAGAGGTAGGTTGCCTGTGCCACCACGTCGCGGGAGAGGGTCGTGCGCGGCTTGAAGGCTGCCGCGGCACTCACATACCACTCGTCATCGTGCATGGGGCTCTGCGCATCCTCGAATCCTGCCTGCACGAGCTCGGGCATGAGGATGTTGCGCGCAAACTCATCGTCGCTCATGGCGTGGAGGTACTCCGCGTTAATGAAGTCGAGCTTCTTTGGGTCCATGATGGCGGGGTTCTTGGACACGTGGTCGAGCGAGAACTCGCTGCTCAGGCGCTCGCGCGAGATGACGGTGCTCTCGCCGTCCGGCGCCCAGCCCAAGAGCGCGAGGTAGTTGACGAAGGCGTCCGAGAGGTAGCCGGCGTCGCGGTACTCCTCCACGCTCGTGGCGCCATGGCGCTTGGAGAGCTTCTTGCCGTCTGCGCCCAGAATCATGGAGATGTGGGCAAACGTGGGCGTGGGGGCGCCCAAGGCCTCGTACACCACGACTTGGCGCGGGGTGTTGGAGAGGTGGTCGTCTCCGCGAATCACGTGCGTAATGCCCATGGCGGTGTCGTCCACCACGGTGGCGAAGTTGTACGTGGGCGTGCCGTCCGACCTAAAGATGATGAAGTCGTCCAGCTCCTTGGCATTAAAGGTCACGTCGCCATGCACCGCGTCGTGGACCACCACGTCGCCGCGATCGTCGGGCACCTTAATGCGTATGGTGTAGGGCTCGCCGGCCTCCACGCGTGCCTTCGCAACCTCGGGATCGATGTCGCGGCAGGTGCGCTGGTAACCTTGGAACGAGTCGCGCCGCTCTGCCGCAGCCTTGCGGTCGGCCTCGAGCTTTTGTGGCGTGCAGAAGCAGTAGTACGCCTTGCCCTCGGACACCAGGCGCTCTGCCGCCTCGCGATACGAGTCCATGCGAGCGGTTTGGAAATAGGGCCCACAGTCGCCGCCCGCCTCGGGACCCTCGTCCCAGTCCAAGCCGAGCCACCGCATGGCGCGTAGAATCACCTGCGTGTTCTCCTCGGTGGAGCGGGTAGGATCGGTGTCGTCTATGCGTAGGATAAAGGTTCCGCCGTTTGCGCGTGCAAACGCCCAGTTGTAGATGGCGGTACGGGCGCCGCCCACGTGGAGCTTGCCGGTGGGGGAGGGCGCAAAGCGAACGCGCACGGGAGCGATTTGGTTGGTGTTGCTCATAGAAGCCTTTCTTTCGTGCTTTGTGTGCCGTACCAGTATAGACGTTCTTGTTTGGCTGGTGGGCTTGCAGAAAGAGGTCTCTCGCAGTGCGCACGTAGCACGTCGTCGTGGTCAAGACTGCGACTGCACGCTTTACAGAATGCAAATAAGGCATTGCATGGGCGAAAGGCGAAGAATAGTTTTTTTCATGATACTGTTTGGGGAGGGAAGACCAATGAGGCCTACATCTGCACGGCTATTTGGCAGGCTGCTCAGAATAGCGCTCATGGGAATGCTCATCGCCACTGTCATGAGCGCTCGGGCCTATGCCGACGATGGCGGTGCCAAGTACAAGACGCTCGCGGACTTTAAGGGCTCCACAGTGGGCATGGTCTCGGGCACCTCGTTTGATGAGCTCATAGAAAAAAACGAGGTGCTAAGGGGCGATGTTGACGCTATCTTCCAAAACAGCGAGGTCGACGGTATTACCTCGTTGCTCGTGGGAAAGTGCGACGCCTTTGCCACAGACTAGCCCGTTGCTCTAACCATTCTGTCCCAGCACAGCGAGTTGATGATGTTTCCCGAAGCAATCAAACCCGACAAGTATGGTTATGGCTTTGCAAAAGGCAACCCTCTGGTTGCGCCGTTTAACGCGGCAATGCACAAGCTGCAGGCTGACGCTATCCCGCTCAACTCTCTGGAGGACAAAAGCAGTGCGTGGCCATCGCGCGGACCATGGCGATGGACCCGGAGGTGCTTTTGCTCGACGAGCCGACGAGCGCGCTTGACCCCACGATGGTCGACGAGGTGGAGGACGTCATTCGTCGCTTTGTGTCCTCGGGCGTCACCACGCTCATCGTCACCCACGACATGGCCTTCGCACGCGAGATCAGCACGCGCGTCTTCTACATGGACGAGGGCGTTGTGTACGAGGAGGGCACGCCCGAACAAATCTACGAGAGTCCCAGACGTGCCAAGACCATCGCGTTCGTTCGGAAGCAAGCGGTCTTGGAGGCGGACATCTACGACGAGGAGTTTGACTTCTTCGGCTTCTTGGACCAAGCCGCGCAGCTCGAGGTACGTGCACGCGTGCGTGGCAAGGTGTGGACGCATGCCATGGTGGTTTTGGACGAGATCGTGCTATCCGTACAAGAGTCGTACAAGGCGGGCCGAGCCTCTGCTCCTCCACATATCCACACCATGTTCGTGTGTGGCAAGGGGTCGGTAACTCTGCGACTCTCCTATAACGGGGAGCGGTTCAACTATGCGGAAGAGCTCGAGAGAATGGCACGGCAGCCCAAGAGCTTAACCGACGAGCGTGGGTGGGACGCGGCGACTGCAAAGATAATACTTTCGTTTTGCGAGGACATCTCGTACACATACGCCGAGGGCGACGAGTTGCCCAACCAGACTGAGTTCCACATTCACTAACGTATGGCGGCTTTGCTTATGGACCCTCTGCCAATGAAGTAGACGCGGACTCATCGTCCGCGTTTGCCTGCGATACCGCTCGCGGAAGATAAAAGCATAAAACGTGGGGCGCTGGGTAGAATCCTCTCAATCTGAGAGAAAGGTCACCTCATGGTCAGTTTCCCCCAGTTTTTGGATGCCTTGGCATCGAACCCGTTCTTGGCCGTCGTTATGGTCCTCATCATTGGGTCGATATTCGTCAATGGGTCAACGGACGCCGCGAACGCCATTGCGGAACCTGTGGGTACGCGCTCCATTGGCGTTCGGCAAGCAATCATCATGAGCGTCATATGCAACTTTGTTGGCTTGGTGGGCATGACGTTTTTCTCCACGGCCGTCGCCGACACCATGAGCGGCATGGTTGACTTTGGCGGAGACAACCGGCTGGCGCTCATCGCGCTCGCGGCGGCGACCGTGGGCATCGTGGCCTGGGGCGTTGGCGCGTGGGCGTTTGGCATTCCCACCAGCGAGAGTCACGCCCTCATTGCGGGGCTTACCGGCGCGGCCATTGCCGTGCACGGTGACCTCGGCGGCGTGAACATGGGGGAGTGGATCAAGGTCGTGTACGGCCTCGTGCTCTCCACGGCCTTGGGATTCGGCGCCGGATGGGCCATCTCCAAGATAATTACCATCGTGTGCCGCAATGCCGAGCGGCGCAAGACCAACGACTTCTTTGGCCGCATGCAGGTATTCGGCGCGGCGGGCGTCGCGCTCATGCACGGCGCGCAAGACGGGCAAAAGTTCATGTCGACCGCCTGCATGGCCATTGCGCTTGCGCAGGGCATGAGCGTTTCTGACATGGGCGGGTTTCCAATGTGGATTCAGGTTCTGTGCGCGGCGGCCATGGCAATCGGCACGGCCGTGGGCGGCAAGAAGATCATCAAGACCGTGGGCACGAGCATGGTCAAGCTCGAGAAGTACCAAGGCTTTGCGGCTTCGGCGAGTGCCACGGGCTCGCTGCTCGTAGCCACGCTCACCGGACTGCCGGTCTCGACAACGCACGCAAAAACGGCTGCCATCATGGGTGCCGGCGCTGCCAAGGACGTGCGCTCGGTGAACTGGGCCATTGCAAAGGACATGGTGCTCACGTGGGTGTGCACCTTCCCGGGTTGTGGCCTCATTGGCTTTTTGCTGGCAAAGCTGTTCTTGCTCGTTTTCTAGGTATTCTGGACTATTAGGTTATAAGGAGTTCGCCATGCCAAAGAAGGAAGACATCTTCTTTACCATGCTCAAGCAGGTGGCCGCACAGCTTTTGGATGCCTCCGTTGAGTACGCGTCCATCATGCGCGAGTACCCCGAATCCATCACGCGCATTCCGCGCATGAAGGTTCACGAGACGACGACCGACGAACTTGTGGCCGACATACACAAGCAGCTGTACACCTCCTTCATCACGCCGATTGAGCGCGAGGACATAAGCGACCTCGCGCTGCGGATGGACGACGTGGTTGACCTCATGGAGGTCGTGTGCATGCGGTTGGATCTGTTTGGCATCGAGCAGATGCGGCCAGAGGCGGTGGAGATGGCCGAGCTCACCCACAGGGCGCTCATCGAGCTGTGCGAGGTGGTAAACCGCCTGCCACGCTACAAAAAAGACGACACCATCATGTCGCATGCCATCGCAATCAGCCGCATTGAGGACGGCGCCGACCGTGTGTACCAAAACGCGCTGCGCCGTCTGTTCTCGGAGGAGGATGGCGGCAAGGAGATCGTCACTTGGCTTCGCATCTTCGACCGCATGGAGAACTGCCTCAACGCCTGTGACAAGGCCGCTGGCGTCGTCCGCTCGGTCGTTATGAAGAGCGCCTAGGCAAACAACGCTTGCCAGCAGCCCGCAATCAAGGGGACGGTCCCCTCGCAATCGAAGGGACCGTCCCTTTGTTGCTAGAATGGAAGCGATTCGTACATGCGGGCAGGGGAGCAGCTTGATGGACATCGACGCATACGCACACGGTTCTTTGGGCGCGCTTGCGCCAGACTTCGACAACGGAGAAGAGCCCCTCGAGGGCGAGGAGGCCCTCGAGCTCTTTATGGAGTGGGTGGAGGCTCGTGGCTTCGAGCTGTGGGACCACCAAGAGGAGGCCCTGCTCTCGCTTGCCATGGGCAATCACGTGATTCTGGGCACCCCCACCGGCTCCGGCAAGTCGCTCGTGGCGCTGGGGATGTGCTTCATCGCGCTCTGCGCGGACTACACCTCGTACTACACAGCCCCCATCAAGGCGCTCGTAAGCGAGAAGTTCTTCGACCTTGTTGAGGTGTTTGGCAAGGAAAACGTGGGCATGATTACCGGCGACGTTGCCATCAACCCAGATGCGCCCGTGGTGTGCTGCACGGCAGAGATTCTGGCGAACCAGGCGCTGCGCGAGGGCGAGGGCACCAGCGTTGCCTGGGTGGTGATGGACGAGTTCCACTACTACGGCGATCCGGACCGCGGTTGGGCCTGGCAGGTACCCCTGCTGGCACTCATTCACACCAAGTTCCTGCTTATGAGCGCCACGCTCGGTGACGTGTCGAGCATTGCCGCCTCGCTCGAGGAGCGTACGAACACCACCGTGGACCTCGTGCTCGATGCGCCAAGGCCCGTGCCCCTCTCGTTCGAGTTCGTGGAGACGCCGCTCGCGGCAACCGTGGAGCTTGCCCTGCGCAACGGAGACGCCCCGCTCTACATCGTGCACTTTGCACAGGACGCTGCGCTCAAGAGCGCACAGGCCCTCTCCAGTTACGGCGTCTCCACGCGAGAGCAGCGCGATGCCGTAAAGGAGGCCTGCAAGGGCACGCGCTTCTCCACCGCCTTTGGCAAGACCTTGCAGCGGCTGTTGATCACCGGTGTGGGCGTGCACCATGCGGGCATGTTGCCGCGCTATCGCCTGTTGGTGGAGAAGCTCGCGCAGCAAGGTCTGCTCCCCGTCATCTGCGGCACAGACACCTTGGGCGTGGGCATAAACGTACCCATACACACGGTGCTGCTCACTGCGCTCGCCAAGTACGACGGCCGGCGACAAAGGCGACTCAACGCCCGTGAGTTCCACCAGATTGCCGGTCGTGCGGGACGCGCGGGGTTCGACTCGGAGGGTGTGGTCATTGCGCAGGCGACTGAGTACGACGTGGAGAAGGCCAAGGCGCTCGCCAAGGCCGGTGGTGACCCCAAGAAGGCACGCAGGATTCGCGTGAGCAAGCCGCCCGAGGGATTCGTGGGCTGGAATCGGCAGACGTTCGAGCGACTGGTTGCGGCGGAGCCGGAGGCACTGCATCCACGCATGAAGATAACCCATTCCATGGTGCTCGCCGAGGTGAGCCAAGGTGGGGATGCGCTCGAGCGCGTGCTGGGATTGGTGGATGCCTCGGCACAGACCGACGAACAAAAGGAGGCGCTGCGTACCCGCACCCAGGAGATATTCGCGACCCTCATGGATGCCGGCGTCGTGGTGCGCGAAGAGGTTGACGGCGAGGTGGACTACTACACCACGGTGGACGTGCCAGACGACTTCGCGCTGGACCAGCCGCTCTCGCCCTTCCTGCTCGCGGCCCTCGAGCTCTTGGACCGCGAGGACGAGTCGTATGCGCTCGATGCCATCTCCCTGGTGGAGGCCACGCTCGAGGACCCGTACCAAATACTCAGGGCACAGGAGCGCATGGCGCGCAACGAGGCCATGGCGCGCATGAAGGCGGACGGCGTGGAGTACGAGGAGCGCATGGAGCGACTGCAGGAGGTAACGTATCCCAAGCCGCTCGAGGAGCTTATCGACGCGGCGTTTGCCCAATACTGCGAGAAGGTCCCGTGGGCCAACGACTACGAGCCGCGCCCCAAGTCGGTGCTGCGCGACATGCTCGAGACTGCATCCGACTTCAAGGGATACGTCCAGCGATGCAACATCGCGCGCGCCGAGGGCATCCTGCTCCGCTACCTCTCCGAGGCGTACCGGGCGCTCGATCGCACGCTTCCCCTCGACGCACGCGACGAGCGGCTGGAGGACATCATCGCGTGGCTGCGGCTCGTGGTTAGGTCTGTGGACTCGAGCCTGGTGGACGAATGGGCGCGGGCAGGGGAGCTCTCGGACGAGGCGCTCGCACCGCCCGTTGCTCCCGACGAGGTGGTGCACGATCGCCGCGCCGTCACCTTGCTGGTGCGCAACGCGCTGTTCGCGCGCGTGCGGCTGGCGGCGCACGACGACGCAAAGACGTTGGGGGAGCTGGACGAGGACTGGGGTTGGCGCATGCCGCGCTGGCGTGCCGCGCTGGACGCGTACTACGAGCAGCACGAGGAGGTGCTGCTGAACGCCGACGCGCGCTCGGTTGCCTACTTTGAGGTGGACGACGCCGACGAGCGCTCGTCTCACGTGTGGCACGTGCGTCAGACGTTCCACGACTCGGACGGCGACCACGACTTTGGCATTGCGGCAGACGTGGACCTGGACGCGACGCAGGAGGCGGGTGCGGCGGTCTTCAGCGAATACCTCGTAGGCTTCGTGGAGGACCTGCTGGACCTCGTGTAGGGCGTCGGTCAAAAGTGCAGATTATGCAAAGGCGGCGTCGCTTGAGACCGCTGCCCTACCGCCTGCGGGTAGGGCGGGTCACGCTTATGCGTTTTGCTATGCTTTTCTCTGGTGTGGAAGATTGAATGAGCGGTTCTGGGCCAATCTTTGCAATAGGTCATTAGTTTCGTACGTGTACGAAAGGAGCATGTTATGGGTTTTAGCAAGGATTTCTTCTGGGGCGGTGCCACGGCGTCCAACCAGTACGAGGGCGGCGTCTTTGAGGGAGGCGCGGGCCTCTCTACGGCGGATTGCATGACTAACGGCGCGCACAAGGTACCGCGTCAGGTGACCTTCCGCATGCCGGACGGCTCTGTGGACAAGCTGCCGCTGTGCTTCCACAGCCCCGTGCGCGACCTGCCAGAGGGCGCACAGGTGTGCTTGGTAGACGACCCAGACATCTATTATCCCAGCCACATTGCCTCCGACTTCTATCACCACTACGAGGAGGACATCCGCCTCTGTGCCGAGGAGGGCTTCAACTGCCTGCGCTTCTCGCTCAAGTGGAGCCGCATCTTCCCCAACGGAGACGATCCCGAGCCCAACCAGGAGGGCATCGCGTACTATCGCAACGTCTTCGAGTGCTGCAAGAAGTACGGCATTGAGCCGCTCGTCACGCTCGACCACTACGAGAACCCGCTGAGCCTCGCCAACCGCTTCAACGGATTCGACAGCCGCTATCTGGTTGACCAGTTCGTCAAGTACGCAACCACCTGCTTTGAGGCATTCGACGGCCTCGTGAAGTACTACCTCACCTTCAACGAGATCAACTGCATCGAGTTCGCACCGTTCGTGACCGCCGGCCTCATCCATGGCAACCCCCAGACCGTCGCGAACGCCACGTTCCATCAGTTCCTGGCCTCCGCCAAGACGGTGATCGCAGCTCATGAGTATTGGCCCGACCTGTGCATCGGCATGATGCTTGCCGCTGGCCCCGTGTATGCCTACACCTGCGACCCCAACGACCAGCTTGCCGCACTCAAGGCCAACGACTCCAAGTACTTCTACTCCGACGTCCAGATGCTCGGCTTCTATCCAGCATACAAGCTCGCCGAGTACGAGCGCGAGGGCATCAAGCTGCCCATCCTGCCGGGCGACCTCGAGACCTTGGAAGAGGGCGTATGCGACTTCCTGAGCTTCTCGCTGTATGGCAGCAGCGTCATCACCACACATGATGACGACCTCGAGGCTGGCGAGGGCAACGGTGGCGGCGCCGGCATGGTGGCCAACCCCTACCTCAAGACCAACGCCTGGGGCTGGGCGACCGACCCGCAAACGCAGCGCATTACGCTCAACGAGCTGTACAACCGCTATCACTGCGACCTGTGGTGCGTGGAGAGCGGCATTGGCTGGAACGACGAGTTCGTGGACGGCACGGTGCACGACGACTATCGCATCGACTACATGCGTGCCAACATCCAGAGCATGAAGGACGCGGTGGAGCTCGACGGCATTCCTCTGATGGGCTATCTGTACTGGGGTTGCGTAGACATGGTCTCCAACGGCGAGGGCGAGATGGCCAAGCGCTATGGCCAGATTTACGTCGACGCCGACAACTACGGCCAGGGCACGATGAAGCGCTATCTCAAGGACTCGTACCACTGGTACAAGAAGGTCATCGAGTCGAACGGAGAAGACCTCGACTAGGATTTGGCCTGTACGTTCGTTTGCCATTGGCCGCAGGCGACGCCAGCAGTTAACGTCGGCAGGGGATTATCCCCTGCCGACTTTTTTGCGGCACGAACAAACACGCTCGCACTCTCGGTGAGGGTGCCGTCGGGCAGGGTGAGGACGGCGGTGTTGCCCATGTAGGACGGCTTTGAGGCGATGGCCTGCAGGGCTGCCTTCGAGACTGCGGCCGCAATGTCGTACTCGCAGGCAGAGGGAATTCCCTGCTCGTTGTTGAGCGAGTGCGCAATGCAGAAGGTAAAGCGCTCCTTGTTGATGCGGCAGGTTGAGCAGGCATCCGGACAGTTTGCGGTAAAGGCGTTGCACTCGTTCATCGCGAGGAGCTTTTGCACAAGGCGATACATCTTAACGGAGGGAACCATGTTCTCGCAATCCATGGCGCAGGGATCTGCCGTAGACACGAGCTCGTCGATAACGGCGTTGACGACTTCCATGTCCTCATCGTTGATGTTCTCTTGCAAGCGACCGGGAGTGGTGTAGTTGGTGGTGGGGTCTATCTGCTGGATCTGGTCAATGACTTCATGCAGGTTGGCAAAGCGGAACTTGGTGCCCAAGACTTCGGTTACCTTGTCCAGGCTCACAAAGGAGTCATTGGCATCGTGCAGCGAGTAGTCGTGACCAAAGCGAGAGACACACAGAACGCGGGTGTTCGCGAGTGCCTTGCGGGCGCGCAGCACGCGCAGCCGACGCTGGAACTGCTGCCAGCTCAGCAGCGAGTAGGTCTCGATGCCGCGGGCGAATTCTGTTGCCCGCAACGCGTTGCGCGCTTGTAAGCGACTCGAGCAAACGACGTCTCCATGGGTTAGGCTCGGAGCCGGCCGCTGCTATAATGTGTGCCATGGCAAGCACACAGGCAAACATACGACGTCTTCAAGACACGCTGATAATAGCGGGCGACGGGGTCATGGCATTTGGGGCATGGACTATGGTCAAGGCCGTCGTGTTCCTATTGACGCACGACCTTGCAATGGTCTTGCGCTCTGTGGACTTCCAGATGGACAGCGGTGTTAGTGTGTTTGCGGTCTATGTTGTGCTTGCTCTGATAATGTGCATCGACTTGGGTGTTCGCGCATATGTGGGCCTTTCGGCGCGTGCAGAAGGTCTTAGGAGGAAGCGTGGACGTCTCTACCTCATCATCGCCGCGCTCGCTGCGCTGGCAAATGCGTCCTCTGTCTTCGCCACCGTGTTGGGTATGGCCAGTACCTTGTCGCCCCTCGATGCGGTTGTGTCGGCGGCCATAGACATCACCTCGGTTGTGGCTCTCGTGTTGGTGGTCGTATGCTCCATAAGGCTGTGGCGCCTTGATCCGGTAACGGGATAGGTGGCCACCATGGAGAGAAGCTTCCACTATTACGGTACCTATTGTGCGGCGACGCTTGCGGGCTACGACCCTGAGGAAAGCCTGCAGATTGCCTATAGCGCACAGTTGGTGGACTGGTGCTCAAAGACGTTTCTTACTCGCATTGGCGGCCCATTGTATGCGGCCACCACGCAGCTGCCCATAGAGATGGCCTCCGCGCGCACCGACCCTGTGGGGCTTGCGGACATCACGAGGATTTGGGCGTCGTTCCACTTCCTGCCGTACGACCTCTACGCGCAGGTAAACAAGGGTGGCAGGCGCTATCGCAACAAGTACCGGATGATTTGCGGTCCCAACGGGGACCTGCTCGTAGATACGGTGACCCTTGCACGGGGCAAGAGCTTGCAGGCGACCGGCTTGGCCATGCACGTGCTGGCCGACACATGGGCGCATCGCTACTTCGCAGGCACCCCGTCCTTGGTGATCAACAACATAGACCGCTACTTTGTGGAGCTGCTTCCTGCAGACGATGCGAGGCAAGCCACAGGTGGCGAGCCGTACGTTGAGCGACCCGTTCGATTTAGGCATAACCTCAAGGCGGCTGACGACCTGTACGCGGGCATTTACACGCGAACGGTCTATCAGCCCAGCGAGAACGCCGTAATGAACCTGGGGCACGGACGAGCCGGTCATCTTCCCGACTACAGCTTCGCACGCTACCGGTATGTGCCCGCCTGGAACGACTACGAGGAGATTCTAAAGGACAACCCCACCGAGTACTACCAGGCGTTTTGCCAGATGGTCTATGCCTTGGGCTGGCTGCGCGGGACACATGATGCAGGTAGCGCGGATGGCGCAGGCAACACGGACGGCGCGTTCAAGACCCATACGTACGACACTCGTACCGTGGCGCCCTACGAGCAGCACATTCGCCATATGCTGCAAAAGCGCCAACTCGGAGAGGGCGCCTGCGAGGATTGGCATGCCTTTGGCCGTTCGCTCACAGGCCGCGACCTGCCCGAGTTTGACCTCAATGCCCATGTGCAGGAATACCTCGACGCGCCTGCCGGGGCAAAGGATGCGACCTTCTTGGGCAAGTTCATCCTGGCCGCCCTCGCGCAAAAGGGCATGGTCGTCAATCGCATCTATGCTTCTGGCAACCCCCTTGCTGGCCGCTCGATTGAGTACGACGCGAATGACTTCAAGGGCATTCGGGACTTCCTTCCTCTTGTTGGCTATTTGGGGAGGGGAGACGAGCATGACTAGGCTTCGTCGCATTGCCAACGTCGTTGTTGGCCTCGTTATGATCGTGTGCGCCGTCGACCTGCTCATCGATCCAAAGGGCGGCCTCGTGCTCGTTGCCATGGTCTTGGGTCTTGGCTTGTTGCTCTATGGCATGCGGATGCTTGTGTACTATTTCACCATGGCACGGCATATGGCCGGCGGGCTTTCCATTCTGTTTATTGCGGTGCTCGCCCTCGACGTCGGGTCATTCTCCATCGCGCTCGTTGACAACCCACAGGTCTTTTGCATTTTGTACCTGGTAGGCTACAACGCGATAACGGGCGTTATTGCCGTGGCCCGCGGCATTGAGGCCAAGAAGTTCGAGTCGCACTGGAAGCTCAGCGTCGTGCACGGCATCGTGAACATGATCCTGGCGCTTGCTTGCATCGTGTTCGCTGGCTCAGAGAGCATCGTAATATACATCTTCTGTTTTGGGCTCGTGTATCGCGCGTGCGTGCGCATCGCCGAAGCCATGCGCCCGACCGAGATCGTCTTTATCAAATAGGGCTTTGCCGCGCGTCGCTCCTGTGAGCTGCGGCGCACCTACGCGCGCCAATCACTGAGGACCTGCAGGACGTCACGCTGGACAACGGATCGTGGCTCAAAGTGCAACAGGTTGAACACGGCCTGCATTATGGCGCCCGCACCAAAGGTGGAGACAATCGTCCCCAAGCCCACGGGTCCACCGAGCAGGAATCCAACGAGTAGGACGGCGGCGAAGACGCCCACCTGCACCGCCCCAATGGGTATGGTGCGTAGGCGGCGACCCACCGCCACGAAGAGGGCGTCGCGTGGTCCGAGCCCTTGTCCGGCTCCCATGTAAAGGAACTGACCAAGGGCCATGATGGCGAGCCCCACGAGCATAAGGAGCACGCCCGTAAGGAGGTTGGGCGGCGTAGGCAGTGGGTCGAACTGGTTGAACAGCTGTATGAAGTTTCCCGTGCAAAAGGCGTCGATGATGGTTCCAAAGCCAATCCGTTCGCCGAGCGCGAGGTCTGCGAGCAATATGACCACCGACATTATCGTCATGCTCAGGCCATAGTTAAGCGGTGTGTGGTACGAGATGCCCATGCCAAGGCAGTCCCACGGCGCCAGTCCAATGTTGGCCCGAATGGTGAGATGGACGCCAAACCCAAAGATCAGCAGGCCCACCACAATGCGTGCCCATTCGCCTACGATGGTACGTCTTGCGTCGTTCATGTTCCTCCGCTCGTGGACTTGCATGCGGTCCTACTCTTGGAAGCTCCAAAAGCCCGTGCCGGTTATGGGGTCAAACTGCCGGTTGATGACGCCACCGATGACGGGTCGCAGCTCAATCTCGGCCGTGTACAGGACGGTAATCGACTTCATGTGCCCCGCGCTAACGCGATGGTCGTCGCCCACTTTGTACGAGAACACCGCGTGGGTGTGATGGTACGGCTCGCCGTCATCTTGGATTATGTTGCCGGTGAGCGAGACGAGCTCGAGCATGCCCGTGAGCGTTTGTGTCTCGAACGCTCTTTCTTGGGGCAGAAAGGTTTGAATCTGCGCCTCGTCGCATCCGCCGATGCCGCTGTAGATGGCGGATTCAATGTGCTCGGCCTTACAGACGTCGAGGATTGACGAGATTATCTCGTCGCCCTTGTCGCAGCGAATGTAGTAGGTGTCACCGAATCTGCGATACTCCATGGCGCGCCTCCAACCTCATCGACGGTCGTTCGATTCACATTGTACGGCAAGGGGGTGTGGTATTCTGCCCGAGTCGAGACGAGCGTTTTGGCGTCATACGCTCGTAAAAGCCCAAAGTCCGCCCTTCTTGACGACTCTTGGGATGCTGGTTGGCTGCCCGGACCTCGCGAAGCGGTATTCTCCCAAAAGGGTAGGGGCTTTTTTGCACAAAACACCCGGGTGTTTTTTGGGAGTATCCCTATGCCGAATCTCTCACCTCGTGTTTTGCACGCACACTCTCAAACTCCATGACCCTTGTTATACAAAAAGGCGACGACTGCTTTGGGGGGATATGATCCCAAGAGACATACGCCGTGCTTCGTGAAAGGCCATCGTGGAGCATTACGATAGCGCCGAGACGAGCGGCTCGAGGCTGTTGAAGTCGACAAAGCTCACCTGCTTGCCATATGTTTCAATCATGGCGCGTACCTCGGCGTTCTTCTTTTCCTCAGGCAGGTT
>JAFWMI010000059.1 GCA_017513965.1 Atopobiaceae bacterium | reverse complement strand
TCACCTCGAGGTTGGGCACGTGGAGCCTGCGAGCCATCCTGCTGTCGTTGGGCGTGCCCGTGTCCTCGGTGGTCACGTAGCCCGCCTGGTAGAGCTGGGCCCACACGGCCTCGGGGCTGCTCGCGAGGTCGTCGAAGACGGTGCGCAGGTCCAGGGGCTTCTCCACCGAGCCGCCGGCCGCGAGCTCGGCCAGCTCGACGGTCTGCTCCTCGCCGGCGCGCCGCACGAGGTCCACCACGATGCCGTTGCGGCTGGTGTTGGTCCAGTAGGGCTGGGCCACGCCCGTCTGCAGGTAGTTGAGCACGCTCCACGGGTTGTAGACATCCGTCTGCCCGAACCGGTAGCCGTCGTACCACGCGGCCATCTCGGAGGCGTCGCCACGCCCCACGTGGGCCGCCAGCGCCCCCGCCTCCTCGGCCGTGAAGCCGATGGCCTCGGCGTGGTCGACGTCGAGCGTGGTGTCGATGCGCACGTTGTTGAGCTCGGAGAAGATCGACTCCTGCGAGACCCTGAGCACGCCCGTGAGCGCGGCGCAGTAGAGGTCCACCGTCCCCTTGAGGGCGGCGGAGAGCCAGCTTCGGTAGAAGTCGAGCACCTCGCGCCTGAAGCCGTGCAGGTGCGCGTCGTTCACCGGCGTGTCGTACTCGTCGATGAGGATCACCGTCTGGGCGCCGTGGTGGCGCGCCAGGAGCGTGGAGAGCCACGAGAGAGACCGCTCCAGCTCCACCGGGCGCGCGCCGCCTTCGGCAACGCGGGCAAAGCGCGCGACCTCGCCGCCCCTCAGGGCACCCTCGTCCATGAGGTAGTAGTGCCGGTTGTATTCGTCGGCCATCTGCAATGCTATGCGATTGAATGTCTGGTCGTAGGAGTTGGCCCCGCAGTCCGCGAGGTTGAGGTAGATCACCGGGTGCGCGCAGTTGTGCCCCAGGTACCAGGGGTCTCCTCCCTCGGCGATCGCCAGCCCGTCGAAGAGGCCGCGCCGGTCGGGCACGTAACCCTCCGCGGGCGCCTCGAAGAAGCACTGCAGCATGCGAAGGAAGGTGGACTTGCCGAACCTCCTGGGCCGGCAGTAGAGGGTGACGCCGCCCCGGTCCACGAGGTCGCGCACCGCCAGGGACTTGTCCACGTACGCGAACCGCCGCAGCACGTCCTCGAAGCTCTCGATGCCCACCGGCAGCTGGCGCCTGCCGCTCCTGTCCACTATGTTCGGCACGCCCTCTGCCGATGCTGACCCGTTGCACATGGCCGCCTCACCGCCTCCTCGCCGCCCTTTGGCGACTAGTATACCCAAACGCGCCGCCCCCCGAGGGGCCACCACGCGCGCATGGTCCCCACCAAAGGTCGGGGCGCAGCCAACCTAGTCATCGTAATCCCCCCATGTTCGACAATTTGGCGTCTTGCGTTCGACTTTCGTTCGACCATAAACACAAATACTCGTATCGCCTAAATTCATTTATGACTAGGGTTAATATATCCTACCTGCGGTTTTGCTATTCTGAGTGTTACACCGTGAAACAGCAGGTTACACCCTTTTGTAATCCTACGAATCATGAGGTCGGGGGTTCGAATCCCTCACGGCGCACCAGAACACAAGAGCCTTCCCCATCGGGAAGGCTCTCTTATTAGGCGCAGGCATGGGGGGCGCGAACCAGCGTTCAACAATCCCGCCATCACACGCGCGACCCCTTCCTCACCTCACCTGCTATTCCGTTTCGCCCTCACCCTTGTATGCAAAGCACAACATGGTGAGGTCATCAAACTGCTCCGCATCCCCCACAAAGGCATCCACGCCCTTGCGCACGTTGGCCAGCACTTCCTTGGGATCCGCATCGGGATTCTCGTTGAGCGCCTTGAGCATGCGGCCGCTGCCAAACAGCTCGCCGTCCGCATTCGTGGCCTCGGGCACGCCATCCGTGTACACGAACAGGCTGTCGCCCGGATTCACCTTGAAGGCATGCTCGGCAAAGGGGATGCCCTCCATAATGCCGAGCGCGGGCGCATGGCGATACACCACCAGCTCGTACGAGCCATCGGCCCGCCGCAACACGGGATGCTCGTGACCGGCATTTGCCGCGATGCCCTTGCCCGTGGAGATTTGAACCACCGCCACCCACACCGTAACAAAGAACTCTGCCTCGTTGTCCTCGCACAGCTGATCGTTCACGTTCATGAGCGCCCCAGCAGGACCCTCGCCACTCTGCAGGTGCGACTTTAGCAACAAGCGAGAGACCATCATGAACAGTGCCGCCGGCACACCCTTGCCACTCACGTCCGCCATCACCAAGGCAATGTGGTCGTCGTCCACGAGGAAGAAGTCGTAGAAGTCGCCACCCACCTCCTTCGCGGGATCCATGGAGGCGAAGAGGTCAAACTCGGGGCGGTTGGGGAAGGCCGGGAAGAGCCTGGGCAGCTGGCTTGCCTGAATGGCCGTGGCCATGTTGAGTTCCGCACCAATGCGCTCCTTCTCGGCCGTAACGCGCGTGACCTCGTCCACATACTTGAGCGTCTTGGCCGAGAGTTTGGCGAAGGACTCTGCCAGCGCCTCGACCTCGTCGCCAGTGCGATAGTCATCCTCCATCACAAACTGCAGGTCGTCCCCGCCAAGCGACTGCACGCGATCGGTGATGAGGCCAAGCGGGCGC
>JAFWMI010000058.1 GCA_017513965.1 Atopobiaceae bacterium | reverse complement strand
TGCGTCTCAAACGAGAGGCCGTACTCCTCCTCGGGCAGCCAGTACTCGAGGTAGCCGTTGGTATAGCCAAAGACCAGGCCTTCTACCGGACACTCCTTGCGCATCTGGATGCCAAACTTGCCGCCGAACTCGCAGGGCGAGACAAACAGGTGCAGGCCACCGAGGCTGATCACGGAACAGAGCGCGACCTCCTCGCCCTTCTCGTTGTGCACGATGTGGTGCACCGTCTGTACGCGAATGTCGTCGAGAGGGACTTCGGTTTCCACGGGGATTTTGGCAATGAGCGGGGCGATGCCCGAGGAGATGCGCTCGGCCTCCTCCACACCAGTGCCCTGGCGAAGGTTGCGGTTGGAGCAGTCGCCCGCCGCGCCTACGATCATCGCGGGAAAGAAGCCAAACGAGGGCTCGAGCTTCTTGGAGGTCATGCCCGCGAACTCGGAGTTCATGCGCGTCTCGGCCTGGCCGCAGGTGGCGCTGTGGCATGCCCAGTTGACCAGTCCCGCGAAGGCTGCCCCGGCCTCGTCGAAGAACTTGACGACGGTCACTTCCTGGTCAGCCGGCTCGTTGGTGATGCGGTTGTTGTAGAAGCCCTCGACCCACGAGCGACCCAGGCGACACGTGGCGGGGCGGGCGTTCTTGCGGCACTCCTCGAAGGCGCTGCAGACGGTGTCCATGAGCCAGTCGTAGTAGGCCTGGTCGAACTTGCCCGTCCACCACGTGCGATGGTAGGCTACCACGCTCGTATGGTTGTGCGTGGCGCACAGCAGCACGTTGTCGCGAGATATGCCATAGCGGTCGTGCAGCAGCGTCTTGGCGTCCTCGGCCGTACCCTCGTCAATCTCCATGAAGTCGCAGGAGAGGACGAAGAGCTCAGCGCCGTTCTGTTCAAAGTAGAGGGCGTTGCCAAAGACGTCGTCGTAGATGCCCGTGGCAGGCTCCAGCCGGTTGGGCAGGTTGCGATAGCCGATGAGATAGACTTCATCCGTCTGCGGGGTGAGGCAGCGTCGTGCGCATCCGATGTTCATAGGGTCTCCTTTGGTGCAGTTCGTCAGCGGGGTCATCCGCCTTGGCGATTGGTGGTCAGGACTTCTTCACAAGGTCGAGAATGGTCTCTTCGAGCAGCTCCTCCGCCCCTCGAGCGAAGCCGGAATTCATGGCCTCATAGGTGATGCGGTCATACGCGTCGACGCCGGGAAGGTACTTCTGTGCGCCGTTGACGAGCGTCACCAGCTCAAACGGACATGGAGCGGTATCGCGCAACCGCGCGCCAAAGCGGCTCTCCACTTCCGGTTGGATGCCCGCGACGACAAGACTTCCCAGGCGTGCGAGGTAAACGGTAGTGAGCTCGGGGTCCGCTTGCTCAAAGGCATAGCTGAGACGGGGCGAGAGCGTCGCAAAGTCTGCGCGGCGCTGGCCAGGCAGGCTGACGGTCGCTGACGAGAGGCGAAGGGTCTCTGCCTGGAGTTCCTCGGCATGACCGAGCGCAGATACGACCTCGGCAGCGAGCTTGTTGGCCAGCTCGGGAAGCGCCCCCGTTCCCACCACGCGCGGAGCCTGATCGCCCGCTGCCCCTGTGAGGAAGATGGCCGTTCCGCCAAGCTCCCCCTCGAGGCGACGCATGGCCTCACCTGCAAGGTCGCCGCTCACCAACAGCTCGCCGTTAGCGCCGCATAGGCCTTGCACCACCGACGACTGCACGTCGGCAGTGAACACGGTGGCAATCACCCGCTCGGGATCAGTTGCTGAGCGTATGCTCAGCACTCGTACCGTACGGTCGGAGAATCCATCCTGGTTTATGCCAAGCCACCATCCTTCCGGCGTCTCGACGTCACGGTTCGCATTCACCGAGCAACTGCCGGTAGCGATGGCAAAGCGAGCGGTCGAACGAGAGCAAACTGCCTGCTCGCAGGCATTTTGCGCAGCTTCCACCAGCCGTCTTGCAAAGAGCTCGTTACGCTCGCGCGCAGCATCGTCGGAGAGGTGACCCGGCGTACGAACGTGAGGCGCAGAAAAGGTATGTGTCACGCTGATCCACACTGCGTCCTTGGCGCAACCCACGGTCTGAGAAGCAGCCGCACGTAGGCTGGCATCGTCGCGAAGCGAGGTCTCCTCCACAGAGAGCAGGCAGTAGCGACGTCCTGTCTCGTCCTCAAATACCAAAGCACGCATGCCAAGCTCGTCGTGGACTCCTGCAAAACCATCGTGCGGGAGAACACCCTCAAGGTCGATAGTCGCTTTTCCAGCACCGCATCTGAGCATGGCTATTCTCCCAACCTATAGAGGCGTCTGGCGTTTCCACCGAGGACCAGGGACTCGTCCTTGGAGCTGAGTCCAAGATTTCGGACGAAGGACGGGCCGTCAAGCAGCCACTCCCGGCGCACTGGGTAGCTCGAGCCAAAGATTACGTGATCGGCACCGAGTACCTCAATCGCGCACCTGAGCTGTGCAGCTCCCCATGGCTGAGCGTGGCTCATCTCAAAGTAGATGTGCTTGTCGAGGCGAGCGGCAAGGCTGCCGTCGTCTGCCTGGAAGCGTTGCACGGCGTCCTTGCGCTTGGCTGCCTGCGGAAGCAGCATATTGCTTACGGCAAAGAAGGCACCTCCGAGCATGGAGTGGACCATGCGGATGTGCGGATAGCGGTCGAAGAAGTCGCTGAAGAGCTCGCGGCCGACTGCCGTGACCTGGTCCTGCACACGGCCGTAGCTGCGGCGGAGGTTGTTGTAGTCAACGATGCTCGCGCAATCAACCGGCACCGGAACGTGATGCACGTAGACGGTGGACTCATGCTTGTCGAGGGCCGTAAACAGGGGGTCGAAGACGGGGTCGTCGAGGTATTTGTCACCGTAGTGACTGCAAAGCTGCACGCCGGCAAAGCCAAGCTCGTCCATGCAGCGGTCGATCTCGGCTTCGATGGCGGATGGGTCGCCAAACGCTGGGACCACGGCGAGCGGGACCATGCGCCCACCCGACTCACGTGCATATTCGGCCATGCCGTCGTTAAAGAAGCGACAGGTGTCGAGGGACATCCACTCGTTTGCTCCGGGGACCTTGAGTACCGAAGCATCCACGCCAGTCTCGTCCATGTCCGCAAGCATGTGCTCAAGAACGTAGTCGCCCTGCGCGTAGTTGAGCGCCTCAAAGCCCGCTGGTTTCTCAACCACCACTTGGCGCACTGGCTCCTCGGTAAGGTACACGCGGGTACGCTCGTCCTGAGGTGCTTCGGCCACAAATCGCGCCAGCACCTCCTCGCTTGTGAACAAGCTCTCGGGAACCCAATACATATTTGCGTCGATAACCATCTTCAAGCCTCCTATCACAATTCATGCTGCTCAGTGTCATGGTAGGAAGCAACTTATTCCGAAACAATTCAATGTCAATTACGTTTTATTCCCTAACGGAAAGACTTATCGTACCAGTGGGAGATAGTCGAGGAACTCTTGGGCTTCGGCACTCGGTTTGCGGTCACGCAACCGGTACAGCTTGATCTTTGTGACTATCGGCTGGTCCAGATCGACGATTGCGACAGCCGAGCGGGTGAGGTAGGAGGCCGGTGTCCGCATGAGCAGGCTCACGCCCATCCCCCGTGCCACGAGATCGATGATGTTTTCTGCGCGCGTGCCCCTATAACGAACCTCGGGCACGAAGCCCTCTGCCGAACACGCGTCGGTAATGAGGGCGTTCATGACCGTTCCTTCCGGCAGCAAGAGAAACTCTTCGTTTGCCAGGTCGGAGAGTTTGATGCTCGCGCGCGAGGCGAGCGGATGGCCGACGGGAAGTACGGCGGCAAGCTGGTCTTCCGCAAACGTGACGGTCGTAAACTCATCGTCATCTGATTCTTTGCCGACATCCCCATCCCACTCCCTGATAAATGCGGCATCA
>JAFWMI010000057.1 GCA_017513965.1 Atopobiaceae bacterium | reverse complement strand
TCGGGCTAAAACGCGTACGGGTTCCCAGGCGTTCTGGCACCCTCAAAGAGGCGTTCCATGCCTATGCCGCGCATGTGCGTGATGAGCGTGGCGAGTTCGGACGCCGGCGCGGGAAAGCCCGACAGGATCCACGAGAGCGCCATCTGCACCGAGGCCATCGCATGATACACGGTGGCGAGCCGCAGCTCCTCCGGCATGGGGTCGTCGCCCCAGAGGGATTGGTGCCACGCGAGGTCGAACTCCCGCGTGCGCCTCATCACGTGCTCGGTGAGGTTGTTCTGGCCGGCCATCTTGGTGGCCTGGCGCATGAACGACCCGTGCGAACGCATGCGCTCGAGGGATTGCTCCAGCTCGTCGCGATACGCAAACCCGGTCGGCGTGCCGTTGAAGGCGCTTACCATGCGACGCTCGTACACTTGGCAGACGAGGTCGTTCTTGTCCAGAAAATGGTTGTAGAACGTCTGCCTGCTCACGCCCGATTGCTCGAGCAGGCGCTTGACGGTTACTCGTTCGAGCGGCACGCCCTCCTTCTCCACGAGCTCGAGCAGCGCATCTATAACGAGGCTCTTCACGTCTATTGCCACCTGCGTCACCCCTTTGCCGTGTGTCGCGCGTTGCATGCGCTATGAGCAGGATAGCATGTGGACGCTCGTTTGCACGCTCAGCGATACCCATGGGTTGGGAAAGAGCAACGTTAGCGGATGCGGTACCCTTGATTCAGGCTCATATGCGAGAGGGGCGAGAAATGAACATTCGTAAGCTTACGGATCCTTGTGATTTGCTGGAGAGCGAACGAGTGATTGCAACGGCGTTCCTGCATCCATGGGACGAGGAGGATGCTCGCCGTAAGGCGGATGCGCAAGCACGTGGGATGGCGGCGCGGCACGAGGAGTCGTGGGGCCTCTTCGATGAGGGTGGCACCATGCTTACCAGTGTCTCGACCCTACGGCATCATCTTTCCTTTGGTGGCGAGTCCATACCTGTTGGCGAGGTCCATATGGTGGGGTCTCTCCCTGAGCATCGGGGAGGCGGCGGCGTGCGCGCGTTGATGGGGGAGGTCTTACGCGATTTTCGGGAAAGGGGGGATGCGCTTGCCGTGCTCATCCCCTTCTCGTGCTCGTTCTATCGCAAGTTTGGCTTTGAACTTGCCGGTCGCATGGTCAAGCAGCGCCTTGCCATAGAGCAGCTCTCTGGTTTTTCGTGCGACCTGCGCGTTACGCGCGTATGGGACAAGGAAGACCTCGATGCGGTGCGCGAGCTTTGGGGTACCTATGCCCGGCGTTATGACCTTGTCGAATTGAGGGACGATACTACTTGGGAATGGCGTGGCAACGGAGAGTTTGGCGACCCCGACTTTTTGCACCCCGAACGCCAGCGTTACACCTACGTGCTGTGGAATGCGGATAACGATCCATGTGCTTACGTCCGCTTCTCGTTTGTGCACGAACCCGATATGCCCTTTGTGGGAGAGCTTGAGGTGAGTGAGCTGGTGTGGGACGGTCCGTTGGCGTTGCGGGCGGCGCTTGGGTTTTTGTATCGCATGCGTGCCAAGGTGAGCCATATTAATGCAACGCTGCCCCATGTGGAGTTTGCGACGATTGTGCCCGAAGGAGATGGGGTAGAGCAACAAGTGGACAGCCACGTGATGGCACGCATGCTGGAAGTGGAAAGGCTGCTGGGCCTTATGCCACAACCATACGATGCGGGATCGTACGTTTTGCGCATAGACGATGACTTTATGCCCGAGGCAGGCGGCACTTGGAAGGTTGCCTACGAGGACGGTCATGCGTGCTCAGTGACGCAGACCGACCGGGAGCCCGACCTCATAGTCCCGCAAACAACCGCATGCCAGCTTGTGCTCGGTAGAATCAACCTTGCCGATGCGCTCCTAAAGCCCACCACGACTGTCTTGGACAATTCAGAGACGCTCGGTCGCGTGTTTGTGCGTCGCCCCGTGCATCTCTCGATTTAGTCCTACGGGTCCTGCGGCAGCTTACGAAAGAACCGCACGACAAAAGGTACCGTGAGGGGGAACGAAAGCACGTACGAGAGCGGCTGCGCCTCTTGTATGCCAGAAAGCCCGCGTGTTGCCGAGAGCAGTAGCAACAGTGGGATGAACAGCAAGCCATTTCTCAGTCCCGAGAGAAACGTCGCGCCGCCACGATGCCCGCAACTCTGGTAGAGCATCTCGCACGACACACACAGAGGCAGGGCGAGCAACGCGACGGCCTGAAGCCTCAGTGCGCGTACACCCACCATAAGAACTTCTGGATCGTCCCTAAAGCGTGCGATGATGGGGGTTGCAAAGACGAACAAAATGATTGCCCCAATAACGATGACCACTTGGGATGCGGCACAGGTAAACCGAAACGCCTCCTTAACTCGGCGATGTTGCTTGGCGCCGTAGTTGAAGCCTGCCACAGGTTGAAACCCCTGCCCAATACCCAGGGCAATGGAAAAGGCAAAGAAAACGACGCGTGACACAATGCTCATGCCTGCCACGGCTGCGTCTCCGTACACGGCACAGCAGCTGTTGAGAAGCACCGTGGTGATGCTGTTGAGTGCCTGGCGCAGCAGGCTGGGGAAGCCGGTGGCCATGATGTCTGCGAGAAAGGACGGCCGCGCCTGACGTAGGGCATGCAAACTCAGGGTAGTGGCGGTCTTACCGCGCAGGAACATGCCCAGCAGGACGCCCCAGCTAACGAGCTCGGAGAGGGCAGTCGAAAGACCCGCGCCAAAGATGCCGAGGTCGAGCACGGACATAAACAGAAAGTCGCCTAACATGTTGAGCAGTGCTCCTATGCCCATGCCAATCGTTCCGAGAACGGCCTTGCCCTCATAGCGGAGGATGTTGTTGAGGGCAAAGCTCGAGCACATAAACGGCGCGGCCAAAAGGATGAGCGAAATGTAGGTCTTGGCATAGGGGGCGATGGTCTGGGTGCTTCCCAAGACCATCACCAGGCGATCAAGCTGCCAAAAGCTCAGGAGTGCGATGAACAGGCCGCTCGCAAACGCGGCGATGAATCCCAGCGAGGCATGTGCCGATGCCCGAGCCACGTCTCGTTGGCCCAACGCGCGCGAGACGATGCTGCCCGTTCCTTGGCCAAACATGAACCCAAACGCCTGGATAATGGCCATGAACCCAAACACAACGCCAACGGCACCGCTGGCACTGGTGCCCAGGGTGCTTACAAAGGCGGTGTCCACGAGGTTGTACACGCTGGTAATCATCATCGAGACGATCGCGGGCACGGCAAGTGATGTGACCAACCTCGAGACAGGCTCAGTGGTCATGCGGTTGTACTCAGCCGTCTGGTTGTCGACTGCCATGCGCGCTCCCATCAATTGCGATCTTGCTTCTTCAGCATAAGGCTTGCGTGCGTATGGCGCAGAAAAAAAATGAAAAAGTATGTCGCGGTGAGTCTTCCGTCGCTTCGTCACGAAATGACGCGCCCGCTGGGGATGGACCCCAACGGGCGCGCCGTCGCTTTTCTTTGTGTTGCGGAGCCTATGCGTCCACGGGCTGCTGGGTGCCCTCCACGGCCTCGCCGTTCTCGTTGAGGAGCTGGCGGACGCCGGCGTGGGACTCCTCGGCGCTGATTACGTTGCCGTCCACGACGTTGACGTTCACGCTGTAGTGCACGTCGCCCAGGTCGAAGTCCACGACGTAGTACTTGGTGCCGCCGCCGGTGATCAGGTCGCTCGTCTTGACGTTCTGGGCGTCGCCCTTAGCCTGGCCGCCGGCTCCGACGTGGTCGCATGCCATGGCGATGGCGCCCTCACGGGAGACCTTGACCTCCATGCCGGGCTCGGAGCTCTGGGTGGTCATTGTCTGCTGTTGCTGCTGGGGAGCGGGCTTGGGGGTAGGCGCGGGCTTGGGAGCGGGCTTTGCGGTCTGCTGCTGTTGCGGAGCGGGCTTGGGAGCCGGCTTGGGAGCGGGCTTTGCGGTCTGCTGCGTCGCGGGCTTGGTGTTGCTCTTGGTGGTCGTCTGCTTCTTGGTGTCGTTCTTCTTGGTCTCAGCCTTCTTGGTCTCGGCCTGCTTGGTGTCGTTCTTCTTGGTGGTCGCGGTTTTGATCGTGGTCTGCGCCTGCGCGGTTTGTGCCGCGACGGGCGCCTGACCAGGCGACTTCCCGACTCCAGCGATGCAGAAGGCACCTACGCCACCAATTGCCAGGACGCCTGCGAGTGCCAGTGCTACCACACGACCCTTGATCCCGCGCGCGTTGTTCGTGGTCTGCCTCATGTGCCTTGCGTTTCCGTTTGTCTTGGTCATTATCAACACGTCCAATCTTTTTTGTTCATGGCGACCCTCCGTCGCCTGTTTCCCTTTGTCTGGTGGGCTTCTTCTTTTCCGCCCGCCACATATAAATACGCACGAAATTGGATGTGTCCCCAGCCTTTTGGCACTTGTGTGCACGTTGTGGACCGCGGGGTGTCCGAATGACAAGCCCTCTCACCTCGTTGCCCACGTCGAACGTCCAATCTAAAGAAAACGCGGGGGATGAGGCGCCCCCTTAGGAAATCGCGTCCAATGATTATATATCTACAACAGCGGTTGCGTAGTCCTACCTGCCTAAACGAGCCGCATAAAAATAAAACCGCTGGTCAGCGGTTTCAAAGTTCGCGTAAAATGGTCGGACGAAATGGGCACAAGACCATGGGGGTCTGACACCCCTCATCAAGCCCATTGGACCACGATGTAGACCTTTCACTTGGTCTACCTGGAATTTGTTGATATCAAAGCGTCAGTATTTCACTCACGATTTCACAAACGTTCTTATTGACTGTATCCACTTTTATGGTGTCAAGCGTTTGATACATGTCGATCCTTGCAACGCTTCTGTCGATTACATCGTTACTGCGGATCCCCCTGTCGATGTCAGCAGAGAGTCTTTTGCGCAAATTGGTTTCATCGATCATAAGCGAAATCATTTTGACTCTCGCATCTCCTGTGTCCAGTCTATCGATTATTTCGTCAATAATGGATTGTTCATGCATCACCCAGCAGAAAATGATATTTTCATAGGCCGTACAGTGGAGAAAACTATTCAGCAGGAAGCAGATGTTGCGCATGACCATGGCTTTTGTTTCTTCTGTTACCTGAAACGGATCGGCATCCCAACACCAATCGCCGTCAAGAAAAACACTGTTCGGCAACTTCTTTTTCAGTTGCTGACTCACCGTCGTTTTACCGACGCCCATTGTACCGCCGATCAGATATATTGTTTTCATATCTGTTCCTCACAAATCCCGATTTACCGACGTATCAAAACACCTTTCATATACTGTGTTTCATTATGTGTTTTGTATACTTCCAGTTTTTCTTCTTCCGTACAACCCACCAGTATTTTGATCTCTGAATCTCTCTTCATTAAATCAACGATACACATGATGGCATCGATCTTTTTCTCGCCGCTTCCGACCCACACATCAATTCCTGCACCATCCATAGAGGCGGTATCTTTCAAATATCCATAGTCAACCTTATAGATGAAGTTTGGAAATCTGGGATGAGCGGAGCCTCTGGGCCTGTCGATCACAATTTCCGAACTGTTTACCAATTCATCTAACGCTTTCCAAAAATCCTCGTTATAGCCGTCCACATTCATTACCTCGTCATTTTCGTCTATTATCCTTCCTCATAATCATTCCTTTCCTACTAAGGAAAATGGAACGATCTCCCCGAAGTTTGGATGTGGTACTCCGGTCACGGCTTCAATCATCATTCCATGTCCAATCACGATGACTTTTGGAACATCTGCATATTTTTGCAGCACAGGAAGCACTCTT
>JAFWMI010000056.1 GCA_017513965.1 Atopobiaceae bacterium | reverse complement strand
GCGTTTGAAAGCGTAGACATGAAGTTATGCTCTGTCTTGAGCATGGGGAGCATTTCCAAGAGCTCGGCGGTCACATGCTCCTCAAGATGTGACACAACATTCCCGATTCCCACCGCACCAATGACTTCAGTCATGTCCACATAGAGCACTGAATACGAATTGATGTGAGCCTCGTACGAGGCATCACCAGCAATTTCCAAGTCGTCGAACAATATGTGAGAATCACACGAGTTGTCGTAGTAGGCACATAGCATCTTTGCCGCAAACGACTTACCAAAGCGCCGAGGACGGCTCACGCAAACGAGCTTTTGGGGCGTGCGAATAACGGAGTTAACGAGTCCGATCAGCCCGGTTTTATCAACGTACGTGCCGTTCCGAATCTCCTCGAAGCCGTAGTACCCAGGACTCAGATAGTTACCCACGCCGCAACCCCCTTCTGCACGTTCGATGCGATTGTACCATGCTGCTTAATTGACCCACCGCAGCAAGATGGAGATGCACCGGAACGAGTGGGACAGCCCCGTCCTGCCCTATTCACCCAACGCTAGGAGCCATAGACGCTGTTGATGCGCTGCTCGTCCACGCCAAACAGCCACGTGAGCACAAAGCCGCCCGCGCAAGCCACGAGCATCGCCACCACATACCAGAGCTGTTGTCCTGGTAACACGATGAGCAAGCCGAACAGACCAGACACGCCCTGGGAGACCGCACCCACATGCAGCAGGGCCGCCACCATGCCACCAAATCCCGCACCCAGGCAGGCGGTCACAAATGGGCGTCCCAACGGCAGCGTCACCGCATACATCATCGGCTCCCCCACGCCCAGAATCCCCACGGGAATGGAGTCGCGAATGTACCCCCTGAGCTTGTCGTTCTTTGTCTTGAGAAAGAGCGCGATGCCTGCGCCAATCTGGCCGCCGCCCGCCATCATGAGGATGGGCAACAGATAGTTGACGCCATCGGTTGGGCCCATCGGATCGTTGAGCATGGCGTGGATGGGCGTGAGCGCCTGATGCAGCCCCACAGACACGAGCGGCAAGAAGCCTGCGGCAAGCACATAGCCACCCAACGCCCCCATCTGCTCGTACATGAACTCCATCACCGTGAAGACGCCCTGCGTAAGCGCGGTGCCAATGGGCTGGAGCACCGCGACGATGGTGACGCCACCAATAACCAATACGAGCAGCGGCGTCACGAAGGTATCGATGATGCTCGGCATAACATTGCGAATCTTGCGCTCCAACCAAGCGAAGAGCCCACCGGCCAAAAGCGCCGCCACCAGTCCGCCGCTGCCCGGATTGTAGACGGCGCCGGTCATGGGCAGGATCACCTGGTTGTCGCCATACATGGCGAGCAAAGGCATGGCCGAGTTGGCCACGCAGATGGCACCTGAAATGCCGCCCAAGATGGGCGATCCACCGAACTCCCGCGCGGCATTGTATCCCGCGAAGATGGGCAGGTAGGCAAAGAGCGCCCAGCCCATCGTCCGTATGGACTCATACCACCACTGTCCACTCAGCGCACCGCCGGAAGACACGTTGACGACGTTCGTGATGCCGTTGATAAGCCCAGCGGCGATGATGCCCGGAAGCAGCGGCACAAAGATGTTGGCCACATGCTTGAGAAACTCCTGCGCTGGGCCGGCATGCTTGGCCGACTGGGTAGCCTTGTTCTGATGAGCGACCTCAGACGCATCTGCCCGCACCGAACCCTTGGGAATGCCCGTGAGCCTCACAAACGACTCGAGCACCTTGTTTACGGTACCGGGGCCAAACACGATCTGGAGCGTGTCTGCGTTCACGACGCCCATCACGCCGTCAATCTTGCCCAAGGCATCGAGGTCTACGAGCGACATGTCGTGCACACTCACGCGCAGTCGCGTCATGCATGCCTCGTTGGACCGTACGTTCTCCTTGCCGCCCAAGGCGTCCAGCACCTGTTGACAGACCTTATCAACATCCATGCGTAGCCTCCCGTCTGTGCTCCGCGATAGCCACGCCAACCTTGCCACCGGCATGAGCTAACGCACGATTCGCCATAGCACACGAGACGCCCAAGAGAATCATCACGATGGCCGTCTTCGCGTTTCCGCTAGCCTCGCGCAAGGCCCGCTCGGCAACCTCCGCCTCGCATCCCGTGGCCTCAATAACGATACGATGCGCACGCACGCGGAGCTTCTCGTTTGTTGGCTGCACGTCCACCATGAGGTTTTGGTACGCTTTGCCCATCGCAACCATGCTGCCCGTAGAGATCATGTTGAGAATCATCTTCTGCGCGGTGCCAGCCTTCAGCCGCGTCGAACCCGTGAGCACCTCGGGGCCCGTGACGGGCTCGATCGCCACGTCTGCCTCGATGCCAATCGCCGAGTTCTTGGTACAGGCCACAGCCACGGTGGCACATCCCAGCGACTTGGCGAAGCGAAGCCCCTGCACCACATAGGGCGTGCGGCCGCTGGCAGCAAGGCCAATCACGATGTCGGCTGGACTCAGGCCAATCTGGCACAGGTCCTTCTCGCATTGCACCGTGTCATCCTCAGCGCCTTCCACCGCCTTGAGCACGGCAGTCGACCCGCCAGCGATAAGCCCCACGACCTTGTCTGTCGAGACACCAAACGTAGGCGGGCATTCCGCCGCATCCAACAATCCAAGGCGCCCGCTTGTGCCCGCACCGAGATAGATGATCCTGCCGTCAGCCCGCAGACTCGCCGATGCGAGCTCTATGGCCTGGGCGACTTGGGGCAGCACCTCGCGCACGGCCTTGGCCACGCGCTCGTCCTCGCTGTTCATGAGCTCGACGATTTGCAGCGCAGACATGCGGTCCAAGTCTGCACTGCGCTCATTGCGTTGCTCGGTGGTCACGTTAAACTGCTCGCTCACGACAAGCTCCCCCACTCGACCTTCTCATGCCCTCATTCTACATCCCTTTGTTTCTACAACTAGGCGTGCCCCTCTGTTGTCAAACGGGCATTCGGACGATGCGCGTACCATGAACCTCATGCACGCCAAGCGCCAAGGCCACGGATTCGGCATTCTCCCAAGTGACGCCACCACCCGGCATGATCGAGATACGCCCTCTCGCCGCATCAACAAATGTACGCAGCCGTGGCAGGCACTCCTCAATGGGCAGTGACAGAGAACCGCCATGCGTCAGCACGCGAGAGAAACCCAAGTCGACCAGCAGGCCAAGGCTTTCCAACTGCAAGCGCGGGTCGATTTCGTCAAAGGCCATATGAAACGTCATGTCCAGCCCATTGGCGGCATCAACCAGCCTCCTCGTGGACGGCAGGTCAAGCTTGCCTTCTCGCACACAACCGAACACCACGCCATCGGCACCCAGCGTGCGCGCGAGCACGATCGTGCGCACCATGCACGCGAGTTCCTCCTCACCGTAGGCAAAGCCTCCCCCGCGCGGTCGCACCATCACCATCACGGCGGCACCAAGCGCGTGAATGGCTTTTACGGCGCCTTTGATAACGGCATCCGAGGGTGTTATGCCCCCAGCGGAAAGGTCGTCACAGAGCTCCACCCGTTGCGCACCCGCCTCAATGGCCTCTCGCACGCCCGCGAGATTCTCCGCGCAAAACTCCCGTAGCATAACTCTCTCTCCATTAATCCGGAGCCGACGGAACGAAGGGAGACCCCTTGTTCCTGACACCTCGTCAGTCTGCCGTTTCCACGCCACGCACGACCATGCCGGTGTACAGAGGCACATCGAATATCTCAACGTACAGGGTACATTTGCACAAGAACAGATAGTACGTGTTCGCTCCCCTGCCCATGAGCGTCTCGTAGTTTGCCAAGCCCTTGGAAATCACCAGGTCTGATTCCCGCAGCGCGGCACGGGTCTCCTCGTTCACGCGCGAAAGACACGTTCCGGCAATGTTGCTGCCGTTTCCCAGCACCTCTGCCACATCACTGAGCCCAACCTGTTGTGCGTCCTCCAAAGTCGCGTCATTCGACGTCGGCGCCCCTCTTACAATCGCAACTATTCGCGCATTTGGATTCACCAGCCGAATCTGCTCCATGAGCAGCTTGTCCAGCACCACCTCACCGCAGTTGTCGGTGAGATACGCAATGCTTCGAGCATGCGTGATTCGCCGCTTGAGGTCGTCAAGCGCGGCAAGGTCCAACTCCATATGCGCCGCATCATCCACGAGCTCGATCAGCTTTTGCTCGCTCACGTCGCCCGTCGGGCCAAAGTCGATGAAGTTGCCTACCAAGGCGCACCGAATGGCGAGGTCGAGCGGGTCATCACTGGCGCGCATGCGATTCGCAAGCTCGTCCTCCATGCCGAGCAGCAATTCGTTGAAATGGTATTTCTCCGCGGTAAAGTCGCGACTGATGCCAAAGAACGCTTCTCGTATGAGGCTCAGCTCGTGGCTGATCTCGGGGGCAGTCATGTGGTCTGAGTTGTCCGCAACCGTTCGCAGCACCCGACGCATGTAATCTGAGCGAACCCGCCACGACGTGTCTGCCGGACCTGCGTCAATATACTTATCTAGCATGCAACGCATGCAGCGCGGACTCAGCTGATGGCTCGTAACCTCATCTATGGGCATGGCAATCCTTTCTCTCCCCTCCAGTTTAGCAATCCGGAAGTGGCTGGATGAGAGGTGTGTCTCCTTGTTGCCGTTCGCTGGGATTTGCTTTTCCGAGGGTCGGTTCGCTGGGATTTGCTTTGCCGAGGGTCGGTTCGCTGGGATTTGCTTTGCCGAGGAAAAACCCGCTGAGATTTGCAGCACCGAGGGCGCGCGAGCCTCAGCGATACATTTCTCAGCGAATTGACCCTCGGTGATGCAATTCTCGGATAACGCACCCACGGCGTTCGCAATCCCAGCAAGCCGACCCGCACCTCTTGATATCGAAATGTCACTATATAGTAGACTTAACTAATGAACGCCCCACACCTATTGAGAGGAGCCCGTTATGCAATATCGTCGCCTCGGTCGAACTGAACTCATGGTCTCTGAGATTGGCTATGGATGCGAATGGATCGAGAAGAAGTCGGCCGAGGAGATTCGTGGCATCACGGACCGTGCGCGTGCGCAGGGCATGAACATCCTCGACTGCTGGATGAGCAACCCGCACGTGCGGTCTGCTCTGGGTGACGCCATACGCGACGACCGCGATCGATGGATCATCCAAGGTCACGTGGGCAGCACGTGGCAGGGTGACCAGTATGTGCGCACCCGCGACGCGGAGGCTTGCAAGGTCGCATTCGACGACCTGCTCGAGCGCTTCCACACCGATCACATAGACCTCGGCATGATTCACTACGTGGACGAAGTCGCCGACTGGGAGCATGCGATGGGTGGTCCATACTGGGAGTTCGTGCGGGAGCTGCGTGATTCGGGTGTGATTGGGCACGTGGGCATGTCCACCCATAACCCTACCACCGGCCTCTTGGCGGTAGAGAGCGGCGTGGTGGACATGATCATGTTCAGCGTCAACCCGGCATACGACATGAAGCCTGCCAGCGAGGACATCAACGAGCTCTTTGGCGAGTACGGTGACGACATAGACGGCATGGACGCCGATCGCCTCGCCTTCTACCGCGCGGCCGAGCGCGCAGACATTGGCCTCACCGTTATGAAGACGTTTGCCGGCGGGCGTCTGCTGGACCCCGCGCGCAGCCCCTTTGGCGTGGCGCTCACCCCAGCCCAGTGCATCCACTATGCCCTCACGCGCCCGGCCGTTTCCAGCGTGCTGCTCGGCTACGCAAGCGAGGAACAGGTGGATTCCGCGGCTGCCTACGAGACCGCAAGTCCCGACGAGCGCGACTATGCCAGCGTACTCGCCTCGGCACCCTTGCATGCGGTGAGTGGGCTCTGCACGTACTGCGGGCACTGCGCTCCGTGCACCGTAGGCATCAACATCGCACAGGTGAACAAGTTCTACGACCTTGCCGAGGTGCAGGTTGCCAACGGCGGCGAGGTGCCCGAACTTGTCCGCGACCACTACCGCGCACTTGAGCACACGGCCGACGAGTGCCTCGGTTGCGGGGCATGCGAGGGACGCTGTCCTTTTGGCGTGGGCATTGTCGAGCGCATGGAGAGGGCAGCCGAGCTCTTCGCGTAAGCGGCGTTGCGTTCGACGCATCGCGAGTTGCCCAGAACGCAAGCCCTTTGCCGCCACAAAGGGGCTACAGTTGTCTTAACAGCAAACGGCAGTTGAGTGCCCCAGAGAGAAAGGAACACCGCCATGCAGACCTTTGATCAGTACCAAGCAGAACTGCAGATGCCCATTGGCCCCAAGCTGGACAACCCCCACTTCACGGGTGACGTATGGCTCGTTCCGCTGGTGACCGGAAACGACGTGCAAACCCAAATGGTCACGTTTGCGCCTGGTTGCATAAACGACTACCACATTCATCACGGATCTGAGCAAACCATCATCTGCACCGGCGGACGCGGTTGGTATCAGGAGGAGGGCAAGGACGCCATCGAGATGAAGCCTGGCGATGCCATTGCCATTCCCGTGGAGACGCGCCACTGGCATGGAGCAGCCAAGGACAGTTGGTTCAGCCACATCGTGGTGTACAGCAAGGCGCACGAAGGCTTCTACGCCGAGTGGTGCGAACGCGTGCCTCAGGAGATTTACGACGGGGTTGAGTAAAACGCAGAAAAACACGCTATTGTCATTCGACCAGCAACCAGGGAGCAGACACATGATCATTCAGCCCAGAATGCCCCAGCCCTACCAAGGCAATCCCTTCGGATTCGTCTACGGCAACGCTCTAACGGCCAACGTTGCCGACGCCGTTAACGTTCACCCCGTCTCCTACGATGCCAACGGAATCACCGTCGCCGCCAACATCTACACCCCGGCGGGCTACCAAGAGGACGGCTCGTACGCAGGCATCGTGGTGGGTCATCCCAACGGTGCCGTGAAGGAGCAGGCCGCCGGCCTGTACGCGCAGCGACTTGCGCAGGAAGGGTTTGTGACCATCGCGTTCGACGCCGTGACCAACGGCGAAAGCGGTGGCGAGCCACGCAATCGTGACATCCCCTACCTGCGCGTGGAGGACTACCGCCTTGCAGCTGACGCATTGACCACGTTCCCGGGAGTAGACGCCTCACGTCTTGCCGTTCTGGGCATTTGCGGTGGTGGTGGCTACGCGCTTAGTGCGGCGCAGATGGATAAGCGATTCCGCGCGGTTACGACCGTATCCATGTTCAACACCGGCTCGGTACGGCGAGAGGGATTCCAAAAGGCACAGGCAGACAGCGTGCTCAAGCGGCTGCACGACGTGGCCGACCTGCGCGCGGGCGAGGTGACGAGCGGTGAGCTGGTCTACAGCGCCGACATGAACACCATGAATCCGGAGGTTGGCCATAGTCTGCCCTTCGACATGTACCGCGAGGGCTACGAGTACTATGTGGAGACCCACGCACACCCTCGCTCCCATTCGCGCTTCGCACAGCGCGACCTCATGGACCTCTTCGCCTGGGATCCAGACGACTTCATGTACCTCGTCGACCAGCCCCTGCTCATGGTGATTGGCGGCAGGGCAGACACGGCGTACATGTCCCAGAGCGCCTTTGACGCGGCTACCGGAACCACAGACAAGGAGCTCTTTGTAGTGTCCGACGCCACGCACGTTGACCTCTATTGGCAGCCCAAGGCGGTAGATGACGCACTCAAAAAGCTCGCCTCGTTCTTCAGGGACAGGGTCTAGTCGACAACCGCACATCGGATGCTCGAATCGAAAACACGCACGCGGGAACAGCGCGTGCGTGTTTTATACTCTTGTCCAAACCAAACCTGTCGAGAGGTGCCACATGCCAAGACACGAATACTCACACATGGATCAGATTCCCCACGGACAGGCCTCCTCCAACCTCACCGAAGGTTGTCTCGTGCTTGAGGGAGGAGCATTTCGGGGCCTCCACACTCAGGGAATCTTGGATACGCTCATGCTGTGCGGCATCAACTTCTCGTGTCTCATTGGCGTGTCGGCAGGAGCTCTTGGCGGCATGAACTACGTCTCGGGCCAAATTGGCAGGTCTGCCCGCATAAACATCGGTTACCGACACGACAGCCGATACATGGGCATCAAGGCGTTCGCGAACAGCCGCAGCATTTTGGACGTTGGCCTACTCACCGAGGAGCGTGGCTTTGGGGAGCCCTTTGACACCGATCGCTTTATGCAACCCGAGCGGCGATTCGTCGCAGTTGCCACAAACTGCCTTACCGGCGAACCCACATACTTCGAGAAGGGCGTCTGCGCCAACATCGCCCGTGCCGTGCAGGCATCTGCCACCATGCCCCTCACCGCACCCATGGTTTGGATAGACGACGCCCCCTACCTCGATGGCGCGTGCTCGTGCAAGGTCCCATACGAATGGGCATTGCAGCAGGGCTTCAAGAAGATCGTGGTCATACGCACCAGAGACGCCTCGTATCGCAGCGCCGTGCGCAGCCCCGATCTCGCTCGACGCGTGTATCGCAACTATCCCAACCTCATACGGAGCCTCGAGACCATCGACGAGCGCTACAACCACCAATGCGACGAAATCGAGCGCCTGCATGCGGAGGGGCGAATCTATCGACTCGCACCCTCCGAACCCATAACCATTGGAAAGCTAGAGGGCGACGTAGAGAAGCTCGGCGACCTCTACTGGTTGGGATGCTACGACTGCCTCACCTGTTTGGACGATATGCGCAGCTACTTGGACTGAGCGATCCAGCGGCGATGTGACACCGTACGCTTTGCCATGATGGAGCGCGGCTCGTCGGGGAAGGTGACGATGTTGGGAGTGCCGTTGTTCCACAGCTCAAGCACGTCCTCGGCCTCCTCGATGAGGTTCTCTATGTCCACCAGGCCATAGAGACGCATGGGCAGCAGGAAGATGGGAATGTGAATCTTGCCAGCGTCGACGGCGCGCTTGGCGTCAAACTCAAGGTGCGGGCACAGGAGCGCCACATCCACCTCGTCCTGACGGTCACGATGGGTTCCGGTGATGAAGGCGGAGTCATCACCGTACAGGTTCGCAAACGGAATGAACTCCAAGAACACCTTGTCCTCAAGGTGCTTTGCCGCAAGCTGCTTGTTGAGGTGCGACGCCATGGTGCTCGAAGAAAAACCGCCGCCGCAACAAATCGCAATACGCAACATACATAACCTCCCGTGCCGTTAGCTTTTCCTTGACAACTATTATCCGCGCTTCGGCGGCTATCAGGCGTGCCAGCCTGTGCCGCAACGATCCACAGAAGTACCCTTGCGGCGATTGCGGCGTTCTGGATTGTGCCATGCTGTGCTACGTTTGTTGGGAGGTGGTATCAATGGAGAACAATGTGGACAAGGCACTCGCGTTTGCACGCGAGGCGGCGATGGGCACGCCCGGATCGATTCGCGACGTAGCCGACTATTTGCTTAACGAGGGCACGGGCATTCGATCCCTCACCATGGGGCAGGTTGCGGCACGTACCTACACGTCCAAATCGACGTTGGTGCGTTTTGCGCAAATGGCAGGGTATACAGGATGGACCGCATACCGACGTGACTTCTTGGTAAGCGCAACCAACCTTGAGAACAGTCGCACGACCAAGGTGGCAGTAGACGTAAACCATCCCTTTGAGCGGGCGACCGCGCACGGTGAGGTAATCGCATCGCTTGCACGCATTCACCAACTGGCCGTACAAGAAGTTGAACGGGCGGTGTCATCTGAACTCTTGGACCAGTGTGCGCAGGCTTTGTTGCAAGCACGTAATGTGGTAGTGCTTGCCGTGATGCAAAACCGCAGCCGTGGGCAGGTGTTTGCATCCAATTTGGGACTCATGGGCATTTTGTGCCATGTGCCAGCATCCGACGAGGCAATTGCACTTGGACGACAGCTCCGCACCGGCGACTGCGTGGTGGCAATCTCATACTCCGGCGATCTCTCGCACATGCCGCTCAACGTGGTGAAGACCCTAAGCGAAAAGGGAATCACCGTTATCGCTCTCACCAACTCTGAGCGAAGCCAGCTGAGCGAACTCGCAGACTATACCCTGGGCTTTGCGCCCTTGGAGCATCTGCACGACAAGGTCGGCGCGTTTTATAGTGGCGCATGCACCTCGTTTGCGCTCGATCTGCTCTACGCCTCATGCTATGCCAAGCAGTACGAGCAGAGCGCTTCCAGTCGCAACGAAGTCCTCCAAGGACTCGAGGGGCTCATCCCCCGCGACTTCTCACATGTGTAGCAGCAGGGGGACAGTCCCCCTCGCATGCGATGTTATCGGAGTATGCCGCACCATGCATAGCAAGCATTTAATCCGCGAGCAAAAGCACGGTAAGGTATACATAGATGGAAACCACACGCTCGAGAAAGGCTTCTTATGGCGGCGCTAGCCACACTTCTTCCCGTGTTCTTCATGCTCGCTCTGGGATGGGCTTCCAGACAGTTTGGCTGGGTCACTCCCGGGCAAAAGGCGGGAGCAAATTCGGTGCTCTTCGACCTGCTCTTCCCCATCCTCATCTTCAACCTGCTATCGAGCGCCGACCTTGACAAGAGCGTACTGCCCGTTGTGGGGTACGTCTTCGTTATGTACCTCCTTGCGCTGCTCGTGATAGGACCACTCACGGCGCGCTTTACCGGTACGGACCGAGCTCACTTCTCCAAGTATCTGCTGGCCACCCACGAGGGCGGAAACGTTGCCCTGCCTCTGTACCTCTCCATCGTCGGTGCCTCGTCCAACACGGTAATCTTCGACCTTGCAGGCACCGTTACCTGCTTTATCGTTATCCCCATAATGATTGCACGCGAGGCATCCCAAGGCGCGAGCCCGGCAGACCTCATGCGTAACATCATAACCAACCCCTTCATCATCGCCGTTGCGCTCGGTCTTCTCCTCAACCTCACGGGTCTTTATGGGCTCATCGTGAGCTCGCCGTTTGGCCCTGCATGGACGGGAACAATCTCCATGGCAACAAGCCCCATCGTGGCGCTTATCCTCTTTTGCCTTGGCTACGATCTCTCGGTGGACAAGGACACGCTCGCGCCTATCCTCAAGCTCGGTGGCGTGCGTCTCGCCTGGTCCACGCTCATCATCCTCGGCTTCTTCCTGCTGTTTGGCGGACGCATGGCCGACCACGAGTTCCTCATGGCCGTGCTCATCTACTTTATGTGCCCAACCGGCTTTGGCATGGCACCTCTCTTGCAACCACTGTATAAGGACAGGCGCGAAGCTGGCTTCACCTCAGCGTTCATGTCGCTGTACATCATCGTAACGCTCATCGCGTACACCATTGTGGTGCTGTTTATCGCGTAATGCGGGAACGGCGAACCGGGGGCGGCGCACAACCGAGTGCCCGCCCATCCGCAAAGACCTTAGGGCGATACGGGTATACTGTTCCCACGGCAAACGGGCAATCCCATTGCAAAGCCACGGGCAAGGAAGGGCATACCATGCCAACCGCACGCTATCCCAAGGTCCTCGCATGGGCAACTTCGATCCTGCACGAGCTTTACGGCAGCAACGCCGAGTTTCGCCCCGGCCAGTACGAGGCCATAGAGTCGGCCTGCACAAGAAAACGCACGCTCGTCGTCCAGCGCACCGGGTGGGGCAAGAGTCTCGTCTACTTTATTGCGACCAAAATGCTGAGGGAGCGCGGGCACGGCACCACCATTGTGGTAAGCCCGCTGATCTCGCTCATGGACAACCAGCTCGCGGCTGCCCGCACCCTTGGCCTTGCCTGTGAGGTGCTAAACAGCACCGTGGAGAAGGAAGACCGCTTTCGCATATTCGACGACCTGCGAAGCTCCACAACCGACATCCTCTTTACCACGCCCGAGACCCTCCTTACCGACGATGTGCAGCATGTGCTCGGGCACACCCGCTGCGGTCTCTTCGTTATTGACGAGGCGCACTGTATCTCCGACTGGGGCCACGACTTCCGTCTGGAGTACACGAGGCTACGCCAGGTCATTGCGCACCTTGACGACACGCGCCTGCTCGCCACGACCGCAACGGCAACAGATGCCGTCGTGGACGACATATGCCGCCAGCTTGGAGGCGACGTCTTCGTCTCGCGCGGGCCTCTCGTACGCGACTCGCTGGCAATACAGGTCGTGCAAGCCCCCTCAACGCGCGACAAGTACGCATGGCTCGCCACAAACCTTCCGCTCATAGAAGGCTCCGGCATCGTCTACTGCACGACCACGCACGACTGCGACCAGCTCGCGCGGTTCCTGCGCTCAGAGGGAATCGAGTCCGTGGCGTATCATTCCCAACGCGACGCGTCCGAGCGGGCGCACACGCTCGAGCTCTTTAATGCGAACAGGATAAAAGCCCTGGTCGCCACATCGGCGCTCGGCATGGGCTACGACAAGGACGACATCGCCTTCGTGGTGCATTTTCAGCTCCCCTCGGGCATCGTCGCCTACTACCAGCAAATCGGGCGCGCCGGCCGAGCGCTGCAACACGCCTATGCGATCCTTCTTGCCGGAGACAAAACCGACCTCAAGATCCAGCGTCATTTTATAGAGAGCGCCTTCCCCACCGAGCCCGAGACCCACCAGATCGTGCACCTGATTGCGACTGAGCCAACGGGCATACGCTTCTACGACCTAATCGCTGCGGCAAACATACGCCAGGCACGCGTTACGAAGGCGCTCGAGTTCCTGCAAAACGACGGCTTCGTGGAACGGGCGGCAGGTCGCTACGTCCTTACGGACAAACCCTTTGCATACGACCGCGCCCATTACGAAGAAATCACGCGCCGCCGCTTTGCCGAGCTGGACGAGATGATCGAGCTTACGCGAAGCGCCGACTGCCTGAGCAGGCAGGTCGTGGCGGCGCTCGGAGACACCCTGGCACCGGTATGCGGACGCTGCGCGAACTGCCGCGGCACCAACGTGTTTCCCATGCAGGTACCCAGCGAGGACGCGCTTCGGCGTGCGAGCGAGTTCTGCGACCGCGACAGACTCTCCATACGGCCAAAGAAGCGCTGGCCGTCACGCGACCTTGCCGCCAACGCCAGCGACAGGTCAACCGTAATGTCGCACGTAAACGAGGAGGGGCTAAGCCTCGCGCACCTTGGCAGAGGCCCCGTGGGAGAGACGATTGAAGCGTCCCTTGCCTCAGATGCACCGCTTCCGCAAGAGCTCCTCGAGCGCTCTGCCAAGCTGCTCGCACCCGAGGTCGCGCACTTCCACGTGCAAGCCATTGTTTGCATCCCACACGATAGGCCGTCGCACAGCTCGGAGCTTGCGGAGCGCCTTTCGTACCTTTTGGGCATCCCCTGCGTGGATGCCCTGCAGCGGCACGCCGCCCAAAGACAGTCCGAGCAGCTCAACCGCTACTACAAGTGCCAAAATGCGCAAATGGCGCTGAGCGTTCGCCAAGGGGTGGCCTTGCCCTCCGCCGTTCTTCTTGTGGACGACGTCGTGGACTCCGCCTGGACGCTCACGGTCGCGGGCGCACGACTTGCCTCGGCTCGGCAAGGTATCGTCGTCTTCCCCTTCGCCCTCGCCGACGCCTCCTACAGCTAGCACCCGCCAGAAGCCTGATCATGGGCCGGTTCCTGTATCATGAGGTACGAACAGCTGAGGGGAGGATGCAATGCGTGAGTTCAACAGCACGGGCCTGTGCGTGCCCTGGAAGCACTACATGGTGGACATATCCGGGCGCGTGGCGCAGATACGGGACATGGTCGAGAGGGGCGACTACTTCTGCATCAACCGGGCCCGCCAGTACGGCAAGACCACGACGCTCGCGGCGCTCCGGCGCGCGCTCGAGGGCGACTACGCAGTGGCGGGCCTGGACTTCCAGGCGCTCAGTCACGCCGACTTCGCCACGGAGGGCCACTTCGTAGGCGCGTTCGCGCGCGAGGTGCTGCGGGGGGCTGAGTACGGCATCCTGGAGCTGCCCG
>JAFWMI010000055.1 GCA_017513965.1 Atopobiaceae bacterium | reverse complement strand
TAGCCTAACGCAAACGAGCAATAGCTCATTCTTCTGGCAGTGTCCCGCATATCGCTGCTATTCCGAGAAAACGTGTGCATACACATGAAGGCGGAATATCCAAGTGAAGATAGCTATACTGTTCCGAGAAAACGCGTATAACCACAGAAGCTCGGAACGGAGTCGCGATGGAGATTGCCAGGGACCGCTACCTGCAGAGGCTTGTGGAACGCCGTGGGAACGGACTCATCAAGGCTGTTACGGGAATTCGTCGTTGTGGCAAGTCGTACCTCCTCCTCAAGCTCTTCCACAGGCACCTGATTGAGAGCGGTGTGGACGAGGGGCACATCGTGGAGGTTGCCCTCGACGATCGCGCGAACAAGGCCCTGCGCGACCCAGACGCGTTGCTTGCCTATCTGAGGCCACGCATAGCCCGTGACGGACAGCCCACGTACGTGATCCTCGACGAGGTCCAGATGGTGGATGAGTTCGAGGACGTGCTCAACAGCCTCCTGCACATCGATGGGGCAGATGTCTACGTCTCGGGCTCGAACTCGGAGTTCCTCTCGTCCGACATCGTGTCCAAGTTCCGCGGCAGGAGCGACGAGGTTCGCGTGAGGCCGCTCTCCTTCGCGGAGTTCATGAGCGTCTACGATGGCCCTGCGGACGAGGGGTGGGACGAGTACGTCATGCATGGCGGCATGCCTCTCGCGCTCTCATACCAGCGGGTGTCCGACAAGGAGGAGTACCTGAGGGGGCTGTTCCAGAGGGTGTACCTGACCGACATCGTGGAGCGCAACCACGTGTCGAACGTAACGGAGCTGGACGAGCTGGTGGACGTGCTTGCCTCGGCGGTAGGCTCGCTCACGAACCCCAGCCGTCTGCAGAACACCTTCCGAAGCGTGAAGGGGAAGAGCCTCGACGACAAGACCATCTCCTCCTACATCGGGTATCTCGAGAACGCATACCTCGTGACGGAGGCGCAACGGTACGACATCAAGGGCCGGGCATACATAGGCTCTCCCAAGAAGTACTACTTCGAGGACGTCGGTCTGCGCAACGCGCGGATGGGCTTCCGCCAGGTCGAGGAGAACCACCTCATGGAGAACGTCATCTACAACGAGCTCCTCTCGCGGGGCTACAACGTTGATGTCGGGGTGCTGGACAAGTACGGGAAGAGCCCCGAGGGGAAGACAGAGCGCCGTCGCCTTGAGGTCGACTTCGTGGCGACGCTCGGGTCGGCGCGTTACTACGTGCAGTCCGCCCTCAGCGTAGACGATCCTGCCAAGCGGGAGCAGGAGACGCGGTCCCTGCTCGGCATACCGGACTCGTTCCGGAAGATCGTGGTCGTGAAGGGCGCGATGAAGCCGAGGCGCGATGAAGACGGTATCACCTACATGGGGATTCGTGACTTCCTGCTCGATGACATGAGCCTCGATTCCTAGCTCCTCAATGAAGATGGCATGCGCGTCCTGTTTGCTAGAGAATTCGGTTGTGACGCCCCCAGACTCTCCGATGCCACTATATGAGCCTGGAATTTGACTTCCTCCAGTCGCGTGGAGAGAGACCGTAGAAACCCTTGAAGGCGCGCGAGAAGTGCAGCTGGTTAGGGTAGCCAACCTCCGCTCCGACCTCGGCGATCGACATGGATGTGAGCTTGAGGAGCTCCGTGGCCTTGTTCATGCGATAGCCAATGAGATGCTGCTGGGGAGTCCTGCCGGTTGCTTCCTTGAAAACCTTCCCAAAGTAGCTCGGGTTGAGCCCTGTGCTCCGCGCGATGTCCGCAATGGTGATGTCCTCGCGATAGTGTCGTTCCACATACTCGAGTGCCGTACGCACATGGATGTCCTGGAGTTTGCCTGAAGGCGACGGGCCTCTCCGTGAGGAGGAGCGAACGAGGCAGTCGAAGAACAGGTAGAGGTGGCCGATGAGCTGCAGTACGGGAGCCTCTGGATGCGTGGAGAGGAAGAGCATCTCCTGCTCGAGCTGCGCGCGCAGCTCTTCGTTGCTGGGGGTATACACGGGATACGATGGTGTGAGCCCGATGAGATCGAGCGTGTCGTGGACGCGCATGCCGTCAAACTCTACCCACGTGTACACCCAAGGGTCGTCCATGTCGGCCTGATAGGTATTGATCTGCTGAGGGAAGATCATGAAACCTTGTCCGGCATGGAGCTCGTTGCGCGTCTCGTGACCTTCCTCGTCCTGGGAGATCAACGTACCGCGCCCCGAAATGACGTAGTGAAACAGATAATGGTTGCGCCGGGCAGGGCCGAAGGCATGGCCGGGACGGCAAAACTCGCGGCCATACTGGTAGGGGACAAGGTCGATATAGTCGGTTGCGGGAAAAACCTGGTAGGTGTTCTGAGATGCTGGCATGGGTGGGGCTCCGTGTTGTCTGACTTGCTTCCATTCATATAAAAGCGAACAAATATATATAATATATCTCTAAGCTAGTATAACCTAGAATAATGACATTCCGTTTACCAGATAATACCTACCGTTTGCGGAAACAGGGTGCCTTGAGAACGACTCCTCGCAGAGCATCTACCTCGTAAAACACGATATTAGCTTAAAAACATACCATTATTGGCAAGTTAACAACGAAAATGGCCATATAGATAATGACGCTAACAGGAAAAAGCCTGTTAGTCGTGCGCAGCAACGGGATCGAAGGGAGCGCTGTTATGGCAAGTCTTTCGCTGGAGCACATCGGAAAGAGGTACCCAAACGGATATGAGGGCGTCAAGGACTTCAACCTCGAGATCGCCGACAAGGAGTTCATCATCTTCGTCGGCCCCTCGGGCTGCGGCAAGTCCACCACCCTGCGGATGATCGCCGGCCTCGAGGACATCACGAGTGGCACGTTCAAGATCGATGGTCAGGTCATGAACGACGTCGAGCCCAAGGACCGCGACATCGCCATGGTCTTCCAGAACTACGCCCTGTACCCGCACATGACCGTGCGCGACAACATGGGCTTCGCCCTCAAGCTCGCCAAGGTCCCCAAGGACGAGATCGACCGCAAGGTGGAGGAGGCCGCGCGCATCCTCGACCTCGACCAGCTGCTCGACCGCAAGCCGTCTGCCCTCTCCGGCGGCCAGCGCCAGCGCGTGGCCATGGGCCGCGCCATCGTGCGCAACCCCAAGGTCTTCCTGATGGACGAGCCGCTCTCCAACCTCGACGCCAAGCTGCGCGTGCAGATGCGCGCCGAGATCAGCAAGCTCCACGACCGTCTGGGCGCCACCATCATCTACGTCACGCACGACCAGACGGAGGCCATGACGCTTGGCACTCGCATCGTCGTCATGAAGGCGGGCGTCATGCAGCAGGTGGACACCCCCACCAACCTCTACAACAAGCCGTGCAACCTGTTCGTCGCGGGCTTCATTGGCTCGCCGCAGATGAACTTCGTCGACGCTACCATCGTCGAGCGTGGTGCGGATCTCGTGGCGACCTTTGGCAAGAGCACCATCACCCTGCCCGCCGACAAGGCCAAGGCGCTGCGTGACGGTGGCTACGTGGGCAAGGTCGTCGTCATGGGCGTGCGCCCGGAGGACGTCATCGAGCAGGGTGCCCCTGCCGAGGGCAAGCGCCTCTCCGAGGCCGTCTCGGCTACCGTCACCGTCTACGAGCTGCTGGGCTCCTCGGTGATGCTCTACGCCGACGCCGAGGGCGCCTCCCTCTCCTGCAGCACTGAGGCCACGACCACGGCGCGTACCGGCTCCGCGGTCAAGCTCGCCTTTGATGTGGACAAGCTGCACTTCTTTGACAAGCAGACCGAGCTGGCCATCTGCCACTAGGGTCGAAGGGAGCACACGCTATGTCAGACAATACCATCACGCGGCGCGGCTTCCTCGGCCTCGTCGGCGCTGCGGGAGCAACCGCCGCGCTTGCGGGCTGCGGCGGCTCGGCAGACTCCGGCAAGACTGAGATCGAGGTCGTCACCTACAAGCAGGAAGCTGTGAAGACCTTCGAGAGGCTGCAGGACCTCTTCAACGAGACCCATGACGACATCCACGTGACCATCACCTGCCCCAACGACGCCACCACCGTCCTGCGCAC
>JAFWMI010000054.1 GCA_017513965.1 Atopobiaceae bacterium | reverse complement strand
GCCCGTCGTGGGCGCCTGATATCCAGCGCCACACCGACATTCTACTCGGCCCCGCCAGCTCGCGCTCGATCTCCCTCACGGAGAGGCCGGCGGCGTGCAACTCCCTCGCCCTGGCCTTGATGCCTTCCGGGTATTCCATGCGGACTCCTCACCGGACCAATTTGGTCCAACTTTTTGTCCGCAGCCCCAACGCGTCCCCCTGCCCGTCCCCAAGACCGAAGCGTAGCCCCTGTCGGCGTCCTTTATCCGAAGCACTCCCGTACCAAAACACTCAACGAGACGCAGGTGAAAGAACACGTTGCCCAAGATCGGGTTCCTCAGCTTGGAAGCCTAACCTTCGAGGTACTCCCGCTCGCTAACCCCCCTCGCCTTGCCGAATTGTATGCGTATTGTACGCGTTCGGTCGCATGCAAGCTCAAGGGGAAGGTCAGCGCCTTTGCGCTCACCAAGACCGTCTTCTACATTGCCATACTGGCCGTGCTGCTCTTGGGAAGCTCGCGGGCGCTCTTCTTCTTGTAGGGCACGGGCTTCTACCACCTGTAACAGTTACGAATGGCTGGCTCCGCCATGCACCTGTTCGGTGGTAAGATGCCTTCCCACAATCTCGCTCACGTCGCTAATGGTGGTAAATGAGCTGCCAGGAACCTCGGCTATTATCTGCTTTAGCTCAAACACCTCCGCTCGCGTAACAACGCACACGAGCACATCCTTTGGCTCGGCGCTTACGTATCCCACGCCTCGCAAATACGTTACCGTACGACCCAGGCGCCTGTAGATAAGCTCGGCAATCATGGTTCCGTCGTCTGCAACGATGAGCGCGCTCTTGGTGCTCGTTCCTCCCATCTCCACCATGTCGATCACGCGGGCACCAATAAAGTACATAATGAGCGAGTACATGCCTCGATCGGGCCCAAAGAGCACGCCGGCAACCGCGTACACCGCGACGTTTATGGACAATACCACCGTACCAATCGAAACACCACTCCTGCGGTTAATGAGGATGCCCACGATTTCGGTCCCGTCCAAACATCCACCGGACCGGAGTACCAAACCAACGCCAATGCCCAAAAGCACACCGCCAAAGGTGCAGGCAAGCAGCGTGTCGGCCGTTGCCTGCGCAAGGGGCTCGAACAGGCGGGTACCCACCGAGAACACCACCATGCCCCAGGCCGCCTTGGCAACGAATCCTCTTCCGAGCCTCCTGAGCCCCACCAAAAGAAAGGGCAGCTCAAGGGCACGCTGTGCGTGAGCGCAGACGGCATCCCGCAAATGCATCGCAACGACGATGCCTTTGCCGAGGTGCGGGTCGTCGAGCTTGACGACGATGCAGCCATGGCCACGTTCAGAGCTTCGTTCATGCAACCATTCGGCCTCGACGGAGGGGTTCTGTACCGTCTGGTGGTGGCGCGCACGCCGGGTGCGACGCGTCTGTACTACGACTTCCATCACATAGTCTTTGATGGCACATCCTTTGGCATTCTGCTGCGCGACGTGTCGGCAGCCTACAACGGAATGGCGCTACAGCCCGAGCAGTGGTCTGGCTGCGAGGTCGCCCAGGAAGAGGAGCTTCGTCGACAAGGGCCCACCTACCAACGCGCCCGCGATTTCTACCAAAAGACGTTCGGCAGTTTGGAAGTGGAAAGCTTTCCGATCCCCAACGCGCTTGACGCGCCAGGCGAAGGCCAGGGCGAGCTGACGGTTAACTGCCATCTGAGCGCCGAGGGCCTCGAGGCCTTTGCCGCGCGTTACCATACAACGGCAAACGTGGTGGCGACGGCCGCCTTCGCCCTTACGGTGGGTGCCTACGCCAATGCCGACGAGGCATTGTTTGCCACCATACACAACGGACGCGGGGACGGGCGTGTGGCCCATACCATATCCATGTTGGTAAAGACCCTGCCTGTGTATGCCACATGGACGGCAGACACCTCGCCAGAGCAACTCTTTGCCGCCCTGCAGGAGCAGCTCTTGGCTTCGATGGCCTACGACCTGTACTCATTTGCCGAAGTGTCGGCCGCGACGGGTATTACGTCGGACCTGCTCTTCTCGTACCAGGGAAATACCGATCTTGGCGATGAACTCCGTTACCAACGGCTTTTTGCGCACGATGCGCGGATACGTAACGGTGGGCGGCTTCCCCATTGGCCTCATGGATCAGGAGCAGGAGTTCTCGCCCATTGATAGCGTGGCGTCGGCTGTTCTGCGACTGAGCGGGGCCTCCTCGCGCTTTACCGTTTTCCATGCCTGCAACAACCACAAGGTACAGCTTGCCGACGTAATCTATGCCATGCGTGAGCATGGCTTTTGCATTCGCGTCGTGAAGGACGACTACTTTGCACGCATGCTTGCCGAATACAGCGCCCACCACGAGGGGTCTGATGCCGTGAGCTGCCTTATTGCCTACGCCAGCCACGACCAACAAAGTGCCTGCTACCTTGGCTACGAAGACATCTTTACCACACGTGTGCTCTACCGTTTGGGCTGGAAGTGGCCCATTATCGATGACGCCTATCTGCAGAGCGCCATTTCAAAACTCGACGACCTCGGTTTCTTTGAGACGGAATAGCAAGGAACGAAGGAGTGACCATGACTCTTACCACTACGACCGACGGTCGTAGCTCATGCGCCCATCTTATACCCTGACAAAATGCGCACTTTGACCAGCCGCAAAATGCAGCTTGCCCTTCGACGCCCGCAAACCCGCAGGTACGGGGCCTGGGGAGAAAAACCCGCATTCTGTCACACCACAAAATGCGCACTTTGGCTCGTCGCATAGTGCGCACGGGCGAAAGGATCGTCGGCCGACCTGTTAGCCAAACAGAAACAAGCCTGCTCGCGGGTTTGGCTGGTCTTGAGGGGCAGGGTTCGCACGCACGGTTGACCTCTGCCTCCTCAAAGGTAGACGGCTGATCTATCGCACCGTCGTCCATGTGGACGACCTTGCCGACGATCAGCTTACGCTCGCGAAGCGCTACGTACGTGGGCTGTAACGTCCGTAAGCAGCTGCCTCAGCTCGTCCTGCTCAGTTCGGTTGAATCCATGCGCCTCGAGCAGCGACACAAGGTCGTGCCCGTGTGCCCATGCAAGGAAGTCGCGCATGGTCTGGGGTCTGGAGGCCGAGGCAAGCTCGAGCCTGCCGGGGGGAAGCCGACGCTTCACCTCTTCGGGCATCGCGTTTATCTGCCTGGCAACGACATTTGCGTTGTACACCTCGGTAAGGCAGTAGTCAGCCACAATGTCGTCGTCGCCTACCCCACAGAGGTACAGGATGCACGCGGCGATCATGCCTGTGCGGTCCTTGCCCGCCGTGCAAAAGAAGTCCACGCCGCCACCATCGCGCAGGACTCCCAGAATGACGCTCAACGCATGTGCCGCACCGTCCAGCGAGCGCCCCATCATCTCTGCGTAGTCCAGGCTCATGCTCCTCATGTATGCGCGCGAGGCGGCATTGGGACCACCGTCACCAGCCCGCTCGCCCAGCAGCGGACAATGGCAGTAGGCCATGGCATCAGGCACGTCCACGGGCTTGTCCAAACACTCCGCACTGCTGCGCAGATCCACGAGCGTCGTAATGCCCAAGTCGCGCAACGTCGCCCACTCCGTGTTCGTGGCACGGGCGGGGCAGTCGCTCCTAAAGAGCCGTCTCCAAGACGTCACGCGCGCCTCGGCAGCTTGGTAGCCACCGAGGTCACGCAGGTTGTGCAGGTGCGGCAAGCTTATCCTACGCGTGGGCGTCATGCGTCCACCCGCTCGCGCAGGGCCTTCGCCAACTGGGCGGGAATCTGCTCGGGGTATTCCTTTTGCAACGCGTCGAACCCGTCGAGCAGCTCACGCATGGACGCAAAGCCGCCCATCACCGCATCGCTAAACACAAAGGGCTCGCGGCCGGGCATGCGCACCTCGTACTGGATGATGCTCGTTATGGACGGCTCGTCCGCAATGCGCGCGAGCGCGTCCAGGTTACCCTCACGCATCTTGAACTGACAGGCATAGGTGAGGTTGGCGCGGTCGCCGTAATCCTTCTGAGGAGGAATCGCCTGGTCCACATACACGTCGTAGGGAAGGCGTCCTTGGGAGGCGGTGACGAGCGTCGTGATGCCCGACCAGCGGTTGTTGATCTCCAGGATGTACCATTCGCCGTCGACCAGCACCAGGTCCACGTTCATGATGCCGGCAAACCCCATGAGATTGGCCATGCGCGCAAGCTCGGCACGCAGCTCCTCCACGTGCAGGTTGGGGTCCACGACGGGGCCAATCTTGAGCATGTCGGTACCCAAGGGATCCTTAAGCTCGCTCGGCGTGCTGCTAAACTCAAGGTACGGGTACGAGACGACGTAGTTGCCTGAGCAGCCATGCACCTCCGTGCTGTATTCCACGCCGTTGAGGAACTGCTCAACGACGACGTCCTCCACGAGCTTGTCCGAGAGCAGGTAATCGCGGGCGTCCTCGAAGTCTTGCGCAATGTGGATGCCCATGGACGAGGAGCCCGTGGTGCTCTTTATAACCACAGGCATCTGCATGTTCTGCACTTCCCACAGCACATACTCCGCATACACGTTGCCCGTGCAGGCATCCCCCAACTTGTTGGTTGTAAAGAGCTCATGATGCACATAGAAGGCATCCGCCACGCGGAAGCCCTCCGCCTTAAGCACCTCATGCGTGCGCCACTTGTCGAAGCAGTCCATGGCCGTCTTGGGCGCATAGCAGATGGTCTCTATACCGCGCTGTCGAAGCGCCTCAGCAATGGTAGCGTCGCGCAGGCCGTTCCAGTCGTAGCCCGAGACAGGTCCCGGAATGGCCACTGCCACATCGGGCTTGAGTCCCGCGACGGCTTCCACAAACTCCGCGTGCTTGGCCTCCATGGGCAACACCACCACATGCACGCGCTTGGGGTCACACACCAGCTCGCCGTCATATATGTCCAAAAAGTACCTGCCATTGAGCTGCACCACAAGGTACAGCTCGCAGTTGGGATGACGGCTCGCGACCTCATCCCATTGCTCGGCCCAACGCGGAAACACCGTGCAGTTGCTGCTAGCGTCTCGACGCTTTGAGTTACTTGAGTACAAGACGACTCGCTTCATGATACACACTCCTTAGAACTGGACTAGTCGGTCGATGCTTCGCTTGAGCGCGTCCTTGAACGCGAGGATATGTGACTCGTCGTACAGGTTGCGCGCGTATATGAACTTAAACAGCATTCCTTGCTCGAACAGGCTCACCTGCAGGCTCGTGCGCCGCATGACCGTATGCGTGGGAGAAGGCAACGTACGCCGTTGCGCATGCAACCGCTTCATAACATCG
>JAFWMI010000053.1 GCA_017513965.1 Atopobiaceae bacterium | reverse complement strand
ATAGCTGTGATCGAATCCTGCAACGCGTTCTCATGCCTACGGATATTGCGCATCAGGGCGGAGTTGTCAGAGGACACCTCGGTGGCCGTGCGGACGTACCCACGCGATTCGTCGAAGTCGAAATATCCCAGCCCGAAGCCGCAAAGATCCCCGAGCATCTGGAGAGCTATGCGGAAAGCCTCAGACTGTGAGCTCGTACGAAGCGCAGGCGCGAACTCCTGGATCGTGTCCTCGGTCGACATCACCTTTCGGAAGACGGTGCAGTCCTGCTTGCCGAACGGTATGGAGATGGCTTTGTCCCCGGTCTTCTCCCTATCGAAGAGCACATCAGAGAGAAACACCCGCATCTTGCTCACGTCCACCTCGTTGATGAGCGCGTCGAAGGTGAGGTCCACCGCCTGAACAGCGTCCACCGCATCGGCAAACACGCTCTGCCCGTATGGCGACATGTCCACGCGCGTGTTCGTAACCGCCGGCTTCACGATGCCGAAGGTGGGGAAAGCGCAGCCGGTATCGAAGGCAGGCGCGACGCCTACGGGCGCGAGCTCGTTTCCCTCGTGATCGAAGCACACAGTGACGATCCGGTAGGTCTCCTCGCTGTTCATGGCGAGAAGTCCGTCCGGGTGTTCAGGTGAAGATTTGGAAGGTGAAGAAGAGTCTGCCGAGAAACCAACGCCGCCTCTGAGGTGCATCTGCAGCTGGTCGACGGCTTTCCCGCGATAATACGCCCGCGTGACGAAAGCGCATTCCGTTACGCCGTCCTCGTCCCATGTTAGTGGGATAACCATCCGGGCGTCGTAGTGCCGTATGCGGACCTTCTTCCTGTCGAGATCCACCCACAGCGCCCAGGCACCAGTTCCAAGCCCGAATGCCCGCACGACGGTTGCCTGCGCCTGCGCCATGAAGTTGGTGGAGGAGAAGAACTCGCCGATCCAGTCGGTAGCTTTCTGGTCGTCGCAGACCACCTTCACGTCTTCGTTCAGGAGAAGAGACCCCATTCCTTGCAGACACGCATGGCAGGGTGAATGCTACGCCGGTGAACCTCGTACACGCGCCCGAGCCCATCCTTGTCCCGATAGTCGTAGAAGTCCCCGCGAGCCCCCATCCAGTCGTCCCACGACCGAATCCAAGGCTCCATGTCGTCCAGGGGAAGAACAAATCCCAGCCCCCGCAGGTACTCCCTCACGTGCTCGGGCACCCAGTACTCGTCCATTCCATCCAAGCTCATGAGAAGACCTCCATCAGCCGCCGTAATCATCGTGATGAAGTGTCACCCATCGTCACAACCTCGCCCGTGCCTTAAAATGGTTGCTTTGAAAGCATTGGGAACCAGCAAGGAGCACCGCATGTTCGTGTTCGAGGCGCCGCTCGTCGAGGGTGTGATCGAGAGAAGGAAAAGCCAGTTCACCATGCTCGTATCAGTGGACGGCCAGGAGGGCGTGCCGTGCCACTGCCCCACGACGGGCAGGATCGGCAACCTGGACGTCTCCGGCAGGCCGTGCCTGCTGTCCGCGAGCACCGACCCCAAGCGCAAGACGCCCTACACCGTGGAGGCACTCTCGCTCGACCGGCCCGAGGACGCGCGGAAGTCGTGGATCGGCATCAACCAGAACGCGGCCAACCGCTACGTGGAGCACTACCTGAGAAACGGCGGCTTCGCCGACATGGTGGGCGACGCGACCGAGGTGCGCCGCGAGGTCTTCCTCGGCGTCTCGAAGCTCGACTTCCTCGTCGGGAGCACCTACCTGGAGGTCAAGACGCCGCTGCAGCACCTGCAGCTCGACGTGCCGGAATGGGTGAAGACGAAGAAGGTCACGCCGTTCTCGTCCACCGGCAGGATGTCAAAGCACTTCGAGGAGCTCGGACGAAGCCTGGCGGAACACGAGAGGGCCGTCCTGCTCGTCTGCTTCATCTACGACAACCCCGGCTTCAGAATCGTCGAGCGCAGCACGAACTACGACCAGGTGAGGGAGCTCGTAGACCGCAACGTCGCGCGGGGCGTCGAGACTTGGCAGGCCAACTTCCAGATCACGTCGTCCGGCGTGGAGCTCAAGAAGTATTTCCCGATAGACATAGAGTGAGGTAGCAATGCGCATCGATTTCAACGCCATGGACGAGATGACCATCCCCGGCATGAACGATGGCTCAGGCACCATGACCTGCCGCATGTTCAACGACGAGAGGTACCGCATCGTGCCAACCGCCATCCACCCCGGCGGCTCGATAGGCCCGCATGTTCAGGAGAGCGGCGACGACATGAACTACATCCTCAGCGGCACAGGCGTTGCCGTGTGCGATGGCGTGGAGGAGGAGCTGGCGCCGGGCGTCATGCACATCTGCCCCCAGCACTCCAACCATAGTATCAAGAATACCGGCGAGGAGGACCTCGTCATACTCACCATCGTGGTGAAGAGATAGGGGAAGGGTAGCGAAGAGCGTCTAACCGCGCAATACGTCGTCCATCATGGCATAGCGGATGGCGTCTATGGAATGGTCCTGCCCGTCAGGAATCTCGTCGAGCCAGTTGCCGTCGCGGTCGCGCAGGTACTCCTTGTTGACGAACTCGGCGAAGGTGAGCGGGCATCTCTCCGAGTCAATCACGATCTCTCGCAGGTTCGCCAGCCACTCGTACGAGAGCTTGCGCATCCGCCCCTTGCGCGCCGGTCGAGCCCGAATGCCAAAATCGCGCCGATACGTGTTCATCTGGACCTTGCCGTCCGGCGTGTCGTCACACCATATCAGCTCGTCGTGGAAGTACGGCTCCTCGCCAGGCTCGTCCGCATAGGTCAGGCTTTCGAGGACGATCCGCCCCGTGTCCTCCGGCCCCATCTTGTTCGCCGTATGCTCCTCGAAGACGAGAAGACGCCTCGCCTCGGGCTCCCATCCACAGCAGATGAAGCGCCAGGGGTCGGGGAACCAGCCCCAGTCGATGTCGTTGCGCGTCCGGTCGAACCCGCGGATGCGCTCGTCGGTTATCCGCTCGTCCCTCACGTTGCCGAAAACACCGCCGCCGGTGCCGGTCACCTCGCCCAGGTACTTCGCCATCGATGCTACGACCGCGTCACATCTCGCCACGTGGAAGGAGCGCCAGGCGGCCGAGCTCGCCAAGATCGGCGTGAAGCAGACCGGCAAGACACCGGTGTGCTGCTCGGACACAGGAAGCTGGTACCGTATCGACACGTTCGACAACTGGTGGCGGGCATGGCGCAAGGAGCACGGCTTCGAAGAGCTGAAGTTCCACGAGCTGAGGGACACGCAGGCCACCCAGCTGCTCGCCAACGGGGTGGACGTGAAGACCGCGCAGACCCGCCTAGGGCACGCCAGCGCGAGCATCACGCTCGGCTGGTACGCGCACGCCATACCGGAGAAGGACCACGAGGCGGCAGACCTGCTGGGAGCTATCCTCAGCGGTGCGAAACCGCAGGACAACGCGGGAGAAGAGGAGGAGAAGTCCCCCGAAATGTCCCCTGAAACGGAATCCTCGCGAATGTCCCCTGAATGTCCCCTCGACGCTCATGGTCCCGAGAAAAGAAAGCAGGCCAACTTACTCAAAAAATCTAGCTGAACT
>JAFWMI010000052.1 GCA_017513965.1 Atopobiaceae bacterium | reverse complement strand
GCGAGTGCAAGTACCCGAGGGCATCACAGAGCTGGATTCCCCAATCTATGACGTCTACCTGCGGGTAGGCATAGACGCCGGTACCGAGGGCGGCACGGTTCTCGCGCATGGTCTTGGCGAGGTCCTTGCCAGGGACGTAGTCCATGACGACGTAGAGGGCGCCGCTCTCCTCGATGATGTCGACGACGTGCACGATGTTGGGGTGGTCGAGGTTCTTCATGATGTTGGCCTCTTTGCGCATGAGGTCAACATCCACCCGGTGCGTGGCGTCGCTTGCGTTCTTCTTGATTTCCTTGATGGCCCAGAGCTTCTCAAGGCGCGAGTCACGGACGAGCCAAACGACGGACATGCCGCCCTCGCCAAGCTTGTCGATGACGTTGTAGCGACCGCCTATGGTGCCGCCGATTTGGGTGTCAGCCATCGCTACTCACCATCCTCTCCGAGGACGGTGGTTACATCCAAGAAGGTATCGAGGTCAGAGTGTGCGCTTGCAGCCTGCGCCTCTGCACGCGCCCGCGCGATGGTCTCTTCGGTCAGGGGCTCCAAGCTGGTAGTAACCTCGACCTCTTCAGGCGTGATCTCCTCCACACGCACGGTGATGGGGTTCATGACGGAGGTCACGCTGGCGGGGTTCTGGTGCGAGAACGCATAGTCTGTTCCAGGCTGGAAGGTTGCTGCCACCGCAGTGATGTTGTCGGCCTCGTTGCGCGACATGGCGAGGTCTGCGAGGGCCTCGCACGCTGCGTAGAGCTCCTTTTCGGAAGCCGTGCCGAGACCGCCGAAGGCGCCGATGAGCTCGTCGTCAAAGAGCTCGTTGCGGAAGCCATCACAGCACACCATGTAGAGGTCGCACGCGAAGGAATCTCCGCGGGTGAAGACGGGCTGAAGTTCGGTCTGGGTGCCAACAGACTGGAGGATGACGTTCTTCTTGGGATGGCTGCGTGCCTGCTCAGGGGATATATTTCCGCGTGCGACCTCCCGAGCAACCCACGTCTGATCGTCCGTGAGAATTTCCATCTCGCTGCCGTTGAAGAAGCGATAGACGCGGCAGTCCCCGACGTGGCCGATAACGTAACGACCTTGGAAGAACAGGATTGCCGTGAAGGTGGTTCCCAGCGAATTGCCCGTAGTGCGTCCGTAGGTGCGGAGCGCGGCGTTAAGCTGGAGCAAGCCCGTCTCCCAGTCGAGCTGGACGTGGTCGAAGAGTGCGTCCACATTCTCGTGGAGGGACTCCATCAGAGACGGATAACTGGTTTCAAACCACCGCTCAAGCCATCTGATGACGGAACAGCTGGCCATTTCACCTGCGGAAAGGCCGCCAACTCCGTCGCAGACAGCAAACAGCGCCGTATCTCCATACGGCGTCATTGCCACTTCTGCACAGCAGCTGTCTTGGTTTGTCTTCTTTCGCAAACCAATGTAGCTATAGCCGGCTACTCGATACATGCCGGTGCCTACCCCTTTTCAATTGAGCCAACTACCTGCACAAATCTGACAGTTATCTGCAGGCACGCGGCTCAAATGTGCACCACAGACAAGCAATCACATCTGTTTGGGCAGCATAGTGCCCCGATATAACCTGGCGCGTTACAACGTCGATAGATCCATCAGGGCATTATGACGTCTCAAGTTTATGAGAAATCTCCATAATTGCAAGCGAGAATGCTAGCCAAATTTGCTATATAAATTCCTGCATTTTCCTGTGAGGGCAGGTCTGTCGCCTGTACGCTGTAAAACGGCCATGTACCAATCGGCCGGACCGTTAGTTTCGCTGCCCTTAACCTACGGGAGAATCCCACACTAAGGACCCTAAACCTGGTGATTCGGCCGATTTGGAGTCCTTAGCATACGGGAAGAGCCGACATTAAGGGCCTCGGCTCGACGTCACAGTGCTAGGACGCGGAGGCCGTTTCACTTGGCATGTATGCGAGAGCTGTTCATGAAAAAAAGGCTCCCGCTGCCGGAGGCCTCCTCGCTCTTGTGGTGGGCCCTGTGGGGTTCGCCGCGTTGCCTTGCGGCAACGCTCGACGGCTGCGCGCCTTCGGCGCTCCGCCCGGCACAAGCCAGAGGGCTTGTGCCGCCCTCTCGGGTTCGATTCCCCGTAAGGAGCACTAACAAGAAAGGCTCCCTGGCCGGGAGCCCATAATAACCTGGAGCCAGCGATGGGACTCGAACCCATAACCACCGGATTACAAGGCCGGTGCTCTACCATTGAGCCACGCTGGCGTGTGCTTGACCATAGTAGCACGTTACGTGCCGTCACGACAGGGGCGCTCTATCGTCCCATCATCTTCCAGAGCTTTTCTCGCTGCTCAGGAGAAAGGCGGTCCTCTATCGTCATGCGTCCATGCGACCGCTCCTCGCGCGCCGTGGTCACATCTTGCTCGACCACGTCCATGTCGATGGCCAAAAGTTGGCTTGAGATGCTGGTCACAGGCACGCCACCCACCGTAAAGCGGATGGTGTTGTCGGACGTCACCAGCAAAACGTCGCGATTCTCGTGCCGAGCGCGGGTAACCAGCCGCTCGATGACCGTATCAGCAGACTCCCCCGTTTGCGAGAAGATGACCCTCACGCCCGCTTGGGAGAAGTTCGGACGCTCGTCCGAGAGATTTCCTGCTCCATCGTACACGATCACCGCATCGTACGTCCCTTGGGCATAGGCAGCAACGTCTGCCACCAGCGCCTCGCGCGCTCGGCCAAACGGGTCGTGCCCATAGGGGTCGCGCGAGAGGTGCGCCACGTCCGCAAGCGCCCCCGCTCCCGCATGCTCGTCAATGAGCCCCTGATAGCGGGCCGTGCCGTAGATGACGTTGTACCCATCCACTACGAGAAGCGCGCGACGAGCCATGCTAGTCAATCATCTCTTCAGCAGTTTTCGAAACACGGCGCAGCCACTCGTAGCAAAGCACGGTCGTTGCCTGAGCAACGTTCAGCGACTCGATGCGCCCACGCTGCGG
>JAFWMI010000002.1 GCA_017513965.1 Atopobiaceae bacterium | reverse complement strand
GCTGACCGCGACTACTTCCTCGACATGGTCCTCTACAACAGGTTCCTACGCTGTTACGTGCTGGTGGACTTCAAGGCAGACCTCTTGACGCACGAGAACCTCGGCCAGATGCAGATGTACGTGAACTACTACGACCGCTACGAGCGAATGCCCGACGAGAACCCCACAATCGGCATCCTGCTCTGCAAACGAAGCGACCAGGCCCTAGTGGAGCTGACACTCCCGGAGGATGCTCACATCTACGCACGCGAGTACAAGCTCTACCTGCCTGACAAGCAGCTCCTGCAGAAGAAGCTTGCCGAGTGGCTCGAGGAGGAGGAAAACAAATGATTCCCTCTGTACTTGCCCGGCAGCTTCAGCGCGGCATAGAGGACTACTTCCGCACCACGTACCCCTTTGCCAACGAACCGTTCAAATCGTCATTCGACGCCTTCGCCTCCCATGGCAAGGGATTGTATCTTGAGCCCTTTACCGCCATACGACTGCCGTTCCGCACGGCAACGACCATGCCCGACTGCTTTGAGGCGGTACGTCCCAAGTTCCTCCCCTACGTGCATCAGGAGAGAGCATGGAGGCGTCTTGTGGGTGAGGACGGCCAGTCCACGGTCATCGCCACCGGCACCGGTTCCGGCAAGACGGAGTGCTTCCTTTACCCCATCCTGGAGTACTGCTACCAGCACCGCGCGACACGTGGCGTAAAGGCGCTCATCATCTATCCCATGAACGCCCTTGCAAGCGACCAGGCAGGACGCGTTGCCAAGCTCATATGGGACAATCCCGACCTCAAGGGCAATGTGAGCGTTGGCCTGTACGTGGGCGGGCTCGACAAGGGCAAGGGATCGCCCGTCATGGGACCCGACACGGTCATCACCGATCGCGAGACCATGCAGAACAACCCGCCAGACATCTTGCTCACAAACTACAAGATGCTTGACTACCTGCTCATTCGGCCTGACTACACCCACATATGGAAGGCCGACGCATACGTGTCGCCCCTCAAGTACGTTGCCGTCGACGAGATCCACACCTTTGACGGGGCGCAGGGGACCGATCTCGCTTGCCTGCTCCGGCGCCTCAAGACGCGTCTACGCATTCCCCAGGGGAGCCTTTGCTGCATTGGCACCTCCGCGACCATGGGCGACGCGGGAGAGGCGTCCAGACAGGGCATGCTCTCCTACGCGCAGAACGTGTTTGGAGAGCCGTTTGACGAAGGCGCCGTCATCGGCGAGGACCGCCTGACGGTCGACGAGTTCTTGGGCGGAATCGAGCCGGAGGACGACCCCGTCATGAGCGAGGCACAGTGCGCCGAGCTCGAGAGGCTGGTCAACGCCAATGACGTGCAGGGGTATCTGCAGGCGGCGCTCGACGGACTCATGGACTCAATGCGGGACAGCTATGCCTCAGATGACGAGACGCGGCAGAGGCTTGGGGCCGCGCTGAAGTCGAACACCTTGTTCTGCGACCTCATAGAGGCCGCTGGCGGCTCTTTCTTCCAGCCGAGCGAGATCGTTGGGCGTCTCGTAGACAGGCATGCATGGCTGAATGACATCGAACGCCCCGAGACGGTCATCGATGCGCTCGTCGCGCTGGTGAGCCATGCGCGAGCTGAAGGGTCACGACCGTTCCTGACCGTCCAGACGCAGCTCTGGACACGCGAGCTTGCCCGCCTCCTCGGAGAGGTGAAGGGTGAAGAGACGCGCTTTGAGCTCGCCATCAATCTCAAACAAGACGAGCGCAAGCACTTCCTGCCCCTGCACAACTGCCGCGACTGTGGCCAGACGGCATGGATCTCGCTCATCGACCACGACATGGACCTCAAGCCCGAGAGCCTCGACGCGTTCTACAACAGCTACTTTGGGTCGGGCGAAGACATCGTGTCGCTGTATCCGCGCTGCATCGACGATCCAAGGCCGGAAAGCCTGCGTGTGGGCTGGCTCTGCCCAGACTGCCTGCACGTAACCCTGGAGAATGCACTGGGAGAGCGCGAGCGCTCACATACATGCGGTGTCTGTGACAATGAGTGCATCCCCGTCTTCATCTCGGAGCCCACAACCTCGTCGCGCAGCGGTTCGGGCAGCGCGGAATCGCGCCAATACATGTGCCCGCATTGCGGCAGCCCCCAGGGTCTTTCGCTCATGGGCCTGCGCAATACGACCGAGGCAGAAGTCGCACTGTCCCAGATGTTTGCCAGCGCCTTCGACGATGACAATAAGTCGCTCGCCTTCTCGGACAACGTTCAGGATGCCTCGCATCGCGCGGGATTCTTCAACGGACGTACGTGGCGATTTGGCCTGCGCACGGCAATGGCGCAGTGGCTGGGCGAGGGTGGGGACGGTATGGCCTTGGACGATTTCGCCCAAGGCTTCGCGCTCCACTTCAAGGACGCCATGCCTCGTGAGGAGTATGTTGCGCGTTTCCTCGCGCCTAACAATCTGTGGATGCGCGACTACGAGCATATGCTGGAGACGGGCAGGCTCGCCGACAACGAGGGCACGCGCAAGCTACTGGAGAGCGTCCAGAATCGCATGCGGTATGAGGTGGTCCTTGAGTTCGGCATGCGCCGGCATGTGGGACGCACGCTGGAGAAGAGCGGCGTGACAAGCATCGCCTACGACGAGGCAAAAGTCGAGATGGCCATAGCCGAGGCGTGCGAGCTCTTACGCAACGAGGAGGGAGCCGCAGTCTCGCAAGAGGACGTTGGTGGCCTCGTCATTCTCTTCCTCGACGAGCTGCGCAGTGCCGGGGCAATTGCCGACCCCGTCTACGACGAATACCTCGCAAAGGGGGCGAACGGCTACTATCTCTCGCACAGGCACAAGGTCTTCATGCCCGGCTGGGGAGCGATGAGCACGCCGCGTTTCCTGCTAAAGCGAGGCAGCGACAAGAAGTTCCTCAGCATGACCTCGAACGCCATGACGCGCATCGTGGCAAAGTGCCTGCCGGATATGCTCAATCCACCCGCAGCCATTGGCTGCGTGGCGCGCGCCTGCGCTCGTGCAGGGCTTCTCGTCGAGCTCGCCAGTGAAACGCGCTATGCGTGCTATGGAATCAAAGAGAATGCGATGCGGATTGTGGATGACGTCGCACGGCTCGAATGCCCCCTCTGCGGCTCCCGCATGCAAGCGGCTGGTGCCAACATCGACGTCAGGCTCGGCTCCCCTTGTCTCAACGGAGGATGCCCGGGAAGAATGGCTCTGCGCGAGCAACAGGGGCCCGACTATTACGGTGGCCTCTTTACTCACGGCCTGAGCGATCGCGTGCGTGCCGCAGAACACACGGGATTGCTCCAACGCGCCGAGCGCGAAGAGCTCGAGCGGCAGTTCAAGGCGACCGCAGGCGACGCAAGGCCGTGGTATCCCAACGTACTCTCGTGTACGCCGACGCTCGAGATGGGCATCGACATCGGAGACCTCTCGTCGCTCATGCTCTGTGGCATGCCGCCGGGCCAAGCGCAGTTTTTGCAGCGGGTGGGACGTGCAGGACGACGCGATGGCAATGCCTTCTGTCTCGTGTTGGCAGATGCCAATGCACGGGGGATGTACTTCTACGCCGCACCAGAGGAGATGCTCGAGGGCAACGTTGAGCCGCCGCGCGTGTTCCTGCATGCGGCTGCCGTCCTGGCGCGCCAGCTTGTCGCCTTCTGCCTCGATAGCTGGATTCTGCAGCGGGGCGTGGCCAATGCCATAGTCCCACCGCACGTTCGCCCCTGTTTGCTTGCGGTGGCTCCCGGCAAGGAGGACGGGTCGAAGTTCCCCTACAACTTCCTCTCGTACGTTAAGGCAAACAAGCGCGCGCTTCTCAACACGTTCCTCACCATGTTCCGCAACGATCTCGCGGATGACGAGCAGACGAAGGAGGCCCTGAGGACATTCATCATGGGCG
>JAFWMI010000051.1 GCA_017513965.1 Atopobiaceae bacterium | reverse complement strand
GTCGCGGATGCGGGGGTTGGGCCGGGCCGTCTCGCTCGCGCGGATGGCCAGCGTGACGAGTGCGGTCTCCTGTATGTCGCCGAACTGGAGCTGCACGTTTTGGGAATCTGTTGGTTTGCGAGCGACTAGGTGCAGCCGGAACCTCCTTCGAGCCTCTAGTGTGAGAGGCTGTAGGCCAGAAGCCGTGCAGAGCGTGCGGACCTCGTCGAGCGTGTAGGCGCGCACGTCGCCATGGCCGACTAGGTTCGCCAGTGGTATCTCCGTGCGGTTCATGAGCCATAGGATGGGCGTTGCGGCCGTGTAATCGCGCATGACTAGCTTGCCGCCGGGGCGCAGCACGCGTGCGACCCCGTCGAAGAACGCCTGTGGATTGGGGTAGTGGTGGAAGCTGTTCGCGCAGATGACGACATCGAAGCTTGCTTCGTCGAACGGTAGGTCCTCGGCATCTCCCACGACGAAGCGCGCGTTTTCAATGCTCTTCGTGTTTGCGACCTCAATCATCTTGGGCGTTAGGTCAAGTCCCGTGTAGTGCCTGCCAGGGAACTCGGATGCCAGCAGCTCGACCATCGGGCCCGTTCCGCAGCCCACGTCGAGCAGGTCCTCGAAGTCGTCCTTCTTCAGCTCCTCGAGGATGGGCGGATAGTCGTCCTTACACATCTCGTAGATTCCGGCGTGGTCGCTGTCATATATCTCGGCGGCCTTTGTGAATTCTTTGATTGACAGCGCCTTGTATTCGGCATCGTTCCTCATGTGTTCTCCGTTCGTTTTACCTAAAGCTTCATGTGCAGCAAGAATGCTCGACCGGTGCGATCGGTGATCGCCATGGCGGCCTTGGCGTACAGTCCGACCTTTCCCTTGAGGATGCGGCGGGCGTCGGCGTAGAAGGGGCGTACCTCTATCAGCCTGCAGCCTGCCTCGCGGGCGAACGCCGTCGGGTCGTCAATCGCACAGTACATGAGGGCGGACTCGTTGCCCGTTTTCCTCACGTACTTGTTGACGTATTCGAGCCCCTTGGTGTTGGTGGCGTCAAAGATGAGCTCCGCATCGGCAAAGGCCTTCTTGGCGTTGGCAATGAAGCCGAGCACGTCGGCGTTGTGGAAGTATTGGAACACGCCCGAGACGATGATGAGCGTGGGCATTGAGGTATCGATTCCATCTGACCAGGAGAGGTCGAACGTGTCGCCTGCTATGAGCGCGTCGCGCTCGGGTGCGCCGAGAATGCGCCGGCGCGTCTCGATGACCTCGGGCAGGTCCATCTCGTAGAACCGCGCATCCAGGACATCGGGCCCCACGCGCCAAAACATGGTCTCTAGGCCGCATCCCACGTTCACGATGTTGCAGGCGGGGTGCTCAGCGATGTAGGCGCGGGCCATCTGGTCGAGGTTGTGGTAACGGGCAGCCGACGCAATCATGGTGTACTCGTTTGACCCCTTCTGGATGCTGTCGCCGGGAATGGCGTCCTCGAGCTCGAGTGACTTGGGGTCGAAGAAGAACTCGGGGAACCGCTTCGAGACGTAGATACGCGCTGTGAGTGGGATGTAGAGCGTGTCCGGAACCCCATCGAAGGCTTTGGAATTCATATGCTGCTCCTAAAAGTTACACTAAGCTAACTTTTATATTCTCCCACAGAAGAGAGGAAAAGTGAACCTTTTGGGAATCGTAGTCTTACGACCGTGTTCCTCGAGATGTGGAACGCCGGGGGGAAATCCCCACGGCAACGACGACTTCGCCCACTGGCTGCCCACAGTGACTCCGTCTGCGGAAACGCGGGGGTTTCGTGCGGTCCTATGCCGAACTGCCGAACGATGACAAGCGGGTGGGAGACGGATAGCTATTCCCTAGACTCCGGTTGCTTCGCGAAGCAATGCTCTAGGGCCCACTCGAAGTGTTGGTTGAAGCGCTCGGCGGCGAGCCTGCTCTCCGGAGCGTCCGCATCGAGCATGTCAAAGGCGTGGTAAAGCCCTTGGTAGATATCGATTTCTGCATGCACGCCTGCTGCGCGCAAGGCCTCGATGTAGGATACCGTCTCATCATAGAAGGGCTCGTCAGTACAGACGAAGGTGTACGCTGGAGGGAGCCCGGAGTAGTCCGTCTCCCGAGCTGGTGCGGCGTACGGCGAGACGTCCTCGGATTCTGCATCCTTTCGCAAATAGATTCGCCATGCAAAGTGGTTAGTCGCCGTGTTCCATACTTTATTGTGGTTGTCACGCGAGCTGTCGGTGTCGAGATTGTCGATCATGGGGTAGAGCGGCATCTGGTAGGCGATGTTCACCTCGTTTTTGTCCCGTGCCAAAAGACACGTGGCAATAGTGAGGCCTCCACCGGCACTCTCGCCGCCCACCATAATCTGGGAGGGATTGACTCCTAGCTCCTTAACGTGGTCACGTAGCCATAGCAGTGTTTCGTAGCAGTCCAATAGGCCTCCCGGATAGGGGGCCATCCACGAAAGCCGATACCCGGGTGAGATGACTACGGCCCCGTACTTCTCCACCATGTCCACCGCACGCGACATGAAGACCATCTCCTTCATGCCCGTGAGAAGCCCACCGCCATGAATCCACAACACGCCAGGGGCATGAGGCTTTGGGTTGAGCGGCTTGAGGACGAGCGCAGATATCGAACCTTCGGCAGTCCGAATCGTCACCTTCTCGGAGGTCAGGTCAAGTCCACGTGAAGACAGCTTGATGTTCACAGACAAAGCTCCTTATGAAGATACAGCCCTATACTCGTGGCAATGTTGCAGGGGGTAGCACCAGATGTTATGTGGATGACCTATTCTGGCATCTCGAGCGGTGGAATGCGCTTGTTGATTGGGCCAGTCACGCTAATTACGTACGACTCTTCCTCTTTCGCAAGACGCTTGAGTGAGTACGGGTATCGCGTCGAGGCCTCTTGGACCGCATCGTCCAGAATGGCTGAGTCGACGTTCTCGCGCAGATGTATGACGAACTTCCAGTTGTAATTGACTATTCCGATGTCATACGGAAGTATTCCGCTGGTATACATGGCAACAGCCTACCTCTCACCTCTGGCGTATGGACCTGAATAATGGTGTACATACCGTTTCGATAATACAGCGCGTATAGTAACGACGAGCTACACTGTTTCGTGGAGGGCGGGATGGTGTTGCTGAGCTTCATGTGATAATAGCTTGTTGATATGTCACCGTGTATGGCATGGCATCCAAAACGCCGCCGCATGCTCCGCCTAGGGGCTGGAACTCGTATGGTCTGGCGCATTCTCGCCCAAGTGCCTGAGTATGCGTCTGGTGCATAGCAGCCTTACGAGTGGGTATTGGACGTGCGACTCTCGTGGGCTGATGATGGTGCCAACGAAAAGCCTCGCACAGAAGGAGCGCACCATGGAGTACACCACCCTTGCCAACGGCGTCCAGATGCCCATGCTCGGCTACGGCGTCTTCCAGATCGGCAACGCGGAGACCGAGGCGTGTGTGAGCGAGGCCATCAAGGCCGGCTACCGCCTCATCGACACTGCCCAGTCCTACGGCAACGAGGAGGGCGTGGGCGCCGCCATCGCCAAGAGCGGCGTGGCCCGCGACGAGCTCTTCGTCGTCTCCAAGATCTGGGTGTCCAACTACCGCTACGAGGACGCCAAGCGCTCCATAGACGAGTCGCTCGAGCGCCTGGGGCTGGAGTACCTCGACCTCATGCTGCTGCACCAGTGCTACTACGACGTCTACGGCGCCTGGCGCGCTCTCGAGGAGGCCTACGCCGAGGGCAAGGTCCGCGCCATCGGCGT
>JAFWMI010000050.1 GCA_017513965.1 Atopobiaceae bacterium | reverse complement strand
TCGTCGCACCGACCGTCCGGTGGGTGGGTACTGACGCACCGACCGTCCGGTGCGCGGATACGTCCCGTGGGTATCGTCGCACCGACCGTCCGGTGCGCGGATACACTCCGCATCTATCTGGCCTCCGGCGTTCCTTGGTCCTACAATGCTGGCAATGCGGCGAGGGAAGGCGGTGCAGGATGGCGGATGCGTCTGAGAGGGTCGAGGAGCTGCTGGAGCGCCCGTACTGGGTGGTCGACCTGCTGCCCAGGCAGGTTCCGGCCGATGCCCCCGGTCAGTTCTTCGCCGTCGAGCGCTGGTTGCTGGATGGGTCGCGTGGCGAGGGGCTCAGGCAGCGCTTCGCCGATGTCCTGCTGGGACTCAACTGCTACTATGACCTGCTGTTTATTCGCGATGACGAGACCGAGGGCACGCTCAACCCCTCGCCCAAGAGGCTCGTCAGGTGGGTCCTGCGCGACCGCGGCATGGTCAACGTCCTCGTCGAGGGGGAAGGCGCGCTGGTCTCGGTCCCTTTGCAGAGCACGTGCATGACCGTGTATGGTGCGTCCGACGAGCTGCTCGGATTGGTGCGCCAGCTCGCTGGCTCCGCGGGTCTCTTCGTGTGGCAGCCGCCTCGGTAGGAATTATTGTCAACCTATTTCTCGATGGGTTTTGCGAGTGGTTTCGGCGCTGGCGACGAATGCGCATGCTGACGCGCAGCCCCTGTATAATCGGAGCTGCAGCGGACGGCTAGGCATGGGTGGAATCAGGCTAGCCGAGCCGACTTTCGAAGCGTTGCCCGTCGCGCAACATCGCGTACGCCACGTTGATGCGGCGACGGGCAAGCGCTATGACTGCGGAGTAGTGGCACCTCCCCTCGGCCCTCTTGCGGTCGTAGTACGCCCTCGACTCCTCGCAGAAGTCGATCGATCTCGCGGCGGAGAGCACCCAGGCCCTCTTGAGCCTCTTGTTGCCGGCCCTGGGCTTCGTCACGGAGTTGAGGGAGCGACCCGACTGTCTCACGCGCGGCGCGAGCCCCGCGTAGGCGGCGAGCTTGGCGGCGCTCGAGAACCTCGAGATGTCCCCGACCTCGGCGATGAACGTGGCCGCCGTGACCCTCCCGAGCCCGGGCATGGAGAGGAGGACCCGCGCGTCGGGCATGGACGCGAGCAGCTCGTCGACGCGCCGGCCGACCCTCTCGCGCGCGTCCAGGGCGGACCTGAGCGAGGCGGCCTCGATCTTGATCAGCTCGTCGTAGAAGGCCGAGGACACGATCTCCACGCTCTGCGAGGCGATGGCCGAGAAGACCTCCTCCACGAACAGGAGGCCTCTATGCCCGAACCCGCGCTGGGCACCGACCCATCTCCTGACCCTGCCCTTGCCGGCCGAGGCGAGCCCGTTCGCGCCCCCGTACCGTGCGAGCAGTGCCAAGGGGAGCCTGCGCTTGACCCTCTGGCCCGCGAACACGCCGTTCAGGGCGGGGCACGTCGCGAGCAGGAGCCCGTGTATCCTCGCGGCGGCGCGCCTCGCGTCGTCGGTGAGCTCTCGGTCGTAGGACATGAGCGCGGCGAGCTCCTCCGCGTCCCCGCGCCGCGCCGACACCCCGTGCACGAGCGAGGGGATGCGGAGCGCGAGGTCCGCTATCACGAACGAGTCGCGCCTGTCGGTCTTCGCCTCGCCTCCGTAGAGGTCGATGCCTTTGGCCATCGCCTTGGGCGTGATGAACCCGACGTCCAGGCCCATCTCCCGTGCCACCGCGAAGAGCAGGGACGAGAGGTCGCCAGGCTGGTCCACGACCGCGATCGCGTCGGTGCCGGCGTACGGTTCGAGTGCCGACCGGATCTCGGACTCGTCCTGTCCCACGGGCTTGCTGACGGTCACCTCCCCGGTGTGGGCGTCGATGGCCGTCATGTGGTGGGAGTACCTTCCGACGTCGAATCCCACAACGACGCCGTGAGCAGCTTCCATGGCTGCCCCCTTTCTCGAATGGGAGGCGGGGAACGTCGCTGGCGCCCTCTCGGCAGGACATTATGGGACGGGCTCGAAGCCCGAATCATCAACCTATCAGCCATCCGGGGGCCAACGGATTCGGTGGCACGACACATAATGAAACATGGTTGTTAGTCCGCCGCGGCCATGCCGAATCCGTTGACGTCCTGCACCACGGCAGCTCCCGGTTTCCGAAGCCGTGGTGAGGCCATCATAGGGAGCTGCTGTAAATAATGTCCGGTCTGTCTGTTAGCGTTTACTCAGACGATTCTTTCGAGTAGGAGCGTGTGAGATGGGCGTGGCCAAGCGTGTACTGGGTGCGATCGGCAAGTTCTTCCTGATGTGGATGAGATTCGTGGCGAGGATCATCCTGCTGTTCTGGCACTACGGGTCGTAAGCCGACTGGTGATTCCCATAACCACGATTGGCCGTAGAATATGAGGCGTCAATAGGATTGGTCGATGGGTAAAGCCGATGGAACATCAGGGCATCATCATTTCCTGCATTGCGATTCTCGCAATCGTCGTGATAACGGCACTTTTTCTGAAAAGACGGAGCACTCCGGCAATGGTAGAGGATGCCAACTCGATCCCTAACAGTGGGGGCGCTCTTGCGTCTGCGGAGCAGTCACAAGCCCTGCTCCAATTCGAGGAGTCGCTCCCTCTCAGCGATGAGGAGGAGCGACGTATCGTAAAGATTGAGGACAGCAGACTGCTCGCTGAGATCGATCGGGCAATCCCTGTCGCCGCGCAGGCAGCTGTCAACGTGGATGCCGCCGCAAAGGTCGGCAAGGCTGTTGAGGCGCACAACAAGGCTGCAGAGGCTGCTGGCCAGCTCTATCGAGCAATCATCCCGAAAGGTGCGGAGCTCGCCGACTCCCAGGCGATGGAAGGGGCAAAGAGAGGAATCTTCCATGCGGAGAGAGGCATCAAGGGACATGCCAACCTGGTGCCCGTCGAGCAGCAGCAGATTGACCCGAACCTCGGCCGGGAACTTGCCGCAGCCAACGTCGCAGGCTCCGTGATGAACGTCGCCTCCCTTGTTGTCGGGCAGTACTA
>JAFWMI010000049.1 GCA_017513965.1 Atopobiaceae bacterium | reverse complement strand
GAAACGACAAAGACGCCTGCCATGCGGACGAGGAAACAGGCCGTGACGACGTATAAGAACGACGTGCAACTGGTTCCGGTTGTCGCGTTGGATGAACTCGGGAGGCGTGTGTACACACAGGCAGCGCCTCCGGTACGTGTGTGCTGTGACCAGACGCTGTACATGGGCAGGGATCGACGCTGGGCCCAGAGGAATGCGAACTGTGTGGGTCTTGCATCTTCGTTCGAGCTCGTTTCTCGTCACCACGCGCTGGTGCGTTGGGATGCGGAGATGGGCGAATGGCTTGTGGAAGACGTGGGATCTGAGGGCTGCGGATCGACGTACGGGACGTTGATCGTGCATGCGGCTGGGAGCAGGGAGTTTGTGCGTGGCGCGCGAGCCGTTCTTCGACATGGTGACTTGGTTTGCCTAGCGCCGCATAGCCAGGGGGACGAGGGATGCTTCTTGGAGGCTGGGCGAGAAGATATGGCGTATCGATTTGAGCTTTTGAAGTAAGATAGAGCGCGTCGATGCTCGAATGCATGAGAGCGTTTCGTCAATCTTGGGCTCGCATACTAGGTGGGGAATGCGCATGGAGGGACTGTTTATTGCCGAGGATGCGGTCTCGTGGGAGGGAACGGGCATCCTCGAATGCGATGTGCAGCACTTGCTCACCCTCGTTGGCGCAATAGGTTCTGGCGGCTTTGGCTCTGTGTATCGCGTGAACAGTCTTGAGGGTGGGTCGTTTGGCTCGCAGGTACTCGCCCTTAAGCGTAGCAACGTTGGGTTCTCTGCTGAGGGCTTGGAATACCCGTTCGATATAGATGGTCGATCGGCACGGGCAATGCTACGCAGGGCGTTTTTGCTTGAGTGGAACGAGTATCGCCAGGCAGCTGGCGCAGACGGACATGTTCCTCGCCCGCATGCGTTTGGCGTCTTGCTCGATACCAACGCGCAGCTTGCGTACTATGCCATTCTTATGGACTGGGTTGAGGGGCTTGGCCTGGAGGAAGCCGCAAGTGTCGCCTCGAGCGACGGCTCAGGCAGACTCTCCGTTGAGCAGACCATGGAGTGGGGCATCCTCTTGTGCGATGCGCTCTGGTCGCTCCATCGACGCAACGTCGTTCATCGCGATTTGTATGCTGCGAACATAAAGGTGCGCATGACCGCTGGCCGACGTGACGCTGAGTTTATGACCCTCATTGATTTGGGTCAGTCTGCATCACCTGCAGACATCGTGACCCCGAGCGGAGGGATGCAACGACTCGCCCAGCTTCATTTTGGTGCTCCAGAGATGTTCCTTACGCCAGGTGAGCCATTCTACGACGACCGAAATGACACCTCCGTTGACGTGTGGAGCTTGGGAGCGCTTCTGTATCATCTGCGGACAGGCAAAATGCCACATTCCAGCTTGGACAGATATGCACGACTCGGATACCTTGAGCCAAAGGATGCTCGTCAGATTGCCGCAATTAAGCAGGCGGGCATCTCACTGGGCGACGCATGCTGCGAATCGGGCGACGAGGTGCTTGAGCGTGTTATAAGGAACTGTACGCAACCTGTCCCGGTGTATAGGCCTAACGTTAAGGCTGTGGGGCGTATTCTGCGTGAGGCTTTGGATGCATTACGCAAGCAAGAGACGATAGGGGGTGCGGCACCGGAACAGTCGCGAGGCGAGGAAGTTTTCAACACGCCGACTCCTGAGGCAGGGCATGCATCGCCAAAAGAGATGGCAAGTGACCAGACGGTTACGCCGACGCCTGTACCTGGAGGCGTGAAGACCCATCCAACGGAAGAGAAGACGCCTCCGTCAGCGAGTGATGGCCCTGGGAGCGAAGCAAGCGATAATGCGAAGGATCCGATTGCTGATCCCCACATCCCCGCATTCCTGAATGATACGCAGCGCATGGAGTACCGGGAGGCGCTTGCAGCCGAAGGTGTGGAACGAGCATTACGAGCGGCCGAGTACTACGCGCTCGAGTCATCTCCCAACGCGCATGCGGTTGCTGCGGCATTTAGAAAAATAGCCGCTGATCGCGGTCACCCTACGTCGTGTGTGGCATACGGCCATGCGTTGTTCTATGGCATCGATGGGACTATCTCCAATCCTGTGGATGCGTTTGTCTACCTGCGTCGCGGCCTGGAGGCCGGCGTGACTGGTGACGTGTGCGCAAGAGCATGTTTGGACCTTGGTCGCGCTTATCGTTATGGGCTTGGAACGCCTCGTTCATTCACGGACGCGTTGCGAATGTTTACGCGGGCGACCGACTTGGGGCGAGCTGATGCGACCTTCGAGCTGGCGCTCATGTATTACGAGGGCGCGGGTGTGAGGGAGGATGACAAGAAGGTGCTTGCGCTGATGCGCGAAGCTGCGCGTGGCGGATCGCAGCAGGCGTTTGACTGGTTGGTAAGACATGGCCAGACGATTTTTCCGCTCTCAGGCGACGAGGGCGAGCGGGAGCCGAGCACGCCACATGGCGACGAGGGCGAGCGGGAGCCGAGCACGCCGCATGGCGACGAGGACGAGGTGCCCCCGTTCTTTACTGCCGACCAGTATGCCGAGTATAAGGCGGTACTGGCATCGCAGGAAGCTGATCGTGCAGTTAGGGCAGCTGACTTCTATGCTCGAAACGCGCCAAAGAAGGAGAATCGTGTTTCGATTGAGTTTAGGCGAATTGCCGCAGACCGTGGTCACGCCCCCTCCTGCGTTGCCTACGGACACGCACGCATGCACGGGTTATATGGCGTCGAGGCTGATCCTCGGAACGCCGTGAGTTACTTGAAGCGTGGCGTTGACGGACAGCTTTGCAAGCGCGCGCTCGCGCTCGGCACGTTCGATCTGGGCATAGCGTATAGGTACGGGCTGGGAGTGCCAAGGATGTTCTCGGAAGCGCTTGATTTGTTTGGGCGCTCCTCAGCCCAGGGCAATCCTGATGCCGGGTATGAGCTCGCGCTCATGTATCAGGATGGCGCAGGGGTGCGATCAAGTGCCGAAAAGGCGCTTGAGCTCATGCGCGAGGCGGCAAAAGAAGGATCAAGGCAAGCGATTGCATGGCTGGAAACTCACGACTTGTCAACCAAAAAGCAAAGGCGAATACCCAGACCACTTATGGTGGTCATAGTGTTAGTGGTGCTGCTTATCATCTTGACTTTGGTATGAGAAAAAAGTGACCTCAGCTCACGCACACGTAAAGCCGAGGTCACCAGTTACTTGCAAAGGAATTCGCTTATTGCTCGACGCCCATGATGCCGTTTACGATGGACGAGACGATGGAGATAACGATAGACCCCCAGAGCGCAGCCCAAAAGTCCACCACATAGACGCCCACATTGAAGATGTTTATGGATAGCCAGCTGGCGACGTTTATGGCGAGCGCATTGACGACGAAGTAGAAGATGCCCAAGGTCAAAACGGTTATGGGAAGTGAGACGACCTGCATGATTGGTCGGATGCTTGCGTTTACCAGAGCGATGGACAACGAGAAGAGAAGAATGCTGGGAATCTGGTCGCCCGTGGGAACCATGCCGGGGATAAGCGCTACGGCCACGGCTGCCGCAACAGCGGTCGCGAGCCATGAGGCGAAGAACTTCATACGTACTCCTTTCACGATAACGTGCAAGTAGTGTATACCAAAATGTGCTCGCGCGGTAAACGGGAGCCGACTCGCTTGGGCAGAAGCGCCGGGACAGCGTTGCGATGCCTATGACTCTGTGGCATTTTTACCGACAACTGAATTATTCTCAAAAAGCATGACCACTCTACCAGCAGATATACGATATCAAACTATAGAGAGACGCAGTTGTCGGTAATTCATGGAGAGCGTCGTTGGGGGGATCGTCTCCGAGCGGCTACGCGGGACGCTCTTGCGGGAGTACACGCTTGTTTTGTGTCCCACACGCTTGTTACCATTGACGGCATCCTTCCAAGAGCTGAGGAGGTGCCATGGCGGTATCGATTGTGCGTACAAATGAGGAACGCTTGGCAAGCGCCGAGGTTTTGTTGGCCTTGCAAGACGCTATGAGGACGCATGGGCAGGCTGTTCTGCTCGTTCCCTCGTTCACTCAGGCGCTGGACGTGCAACGCACGCTGGCGCAGATACCGGGGCTGGCGTTGGGGGTTACCACTACGACGCCCTCTGCCTGGTTGCGCGAGCGTTGGGAAGTGTGGGGTGATGGCCGCACGCTCGCGGACAATGTGGTGTACTGGGTTCTTGCACGTGAGGTGCTCATAGACGAGGCAGCGAGGCGGCACGGTGCCGATTGGCTTTCTCCGGGTGTTGTTCGGGTGATGGCCACCCTGGCGGATCGAGCGTTACCGTGGCTTCCCTTGGACGACGATGGCGGCGTTAGGAAAGAGGTATGTGCCGCTGCGGGGCTCACCGATGCGGAGGCACAGCTCGTTGGTCTTGCAGGCCAGCTTGCCAACCGATTGCGTGCCCATGGGTATGTGGGTACTGCCGAGGCAAGCGTACTGGTGGATCGGTCGATGGCCAAGGCGAATGTACCGATTCCTCCCATGGTGGTCTGTGGCTTCTCGTCCATGCCACGCCACGAGCGGGAACTATTGCGTACGTTGAGCGCCAGGACTCAGGTTACGTTCGTGGTGACGGTAGGCGAGGGGCCGGCCTTTGATATGGTGCGTAAGCTTGTCTCGCAGCTTGGCGAGATGCCACAGGCGAGCGCATCCCAAAACAACGCGAAAACGCATGTTCTTCGCACGGTCGAACTCGCGGAGCTGAGAGATGCGTTGTTTTGCGGGGGGCGCGTTACCACACGACAGGACGCAGTACAGCTGTTGCATGCGACGGGACCCCTTGCCGAGGCGGAGCTTGTGGCGGAGCGTGTATGCCGACTCGTGAACGAGCAGGGCGAAGAGGACGCCGACTCGTGTGTCGTGGTGGCTGTGCCCGACGTCCTACGTGCTCAGCGTGAGCTTGTGCCCAAGCTCGTGGCGCGCGGCCTTACCGTGCGCGTGCAAGCATCGCAGCCGCTTTTGGACACGGCACCAGCCCAGGCGTTCTTTGCCTTCGCACGCTCGGTCGCACGCTTGGCGGATCTATCCGTAACATGGCCTGAGCCTACGCAAGGGCTGGATGGGGCCGTACTCGAATTGGGCAACATGGATTGGTGGCCACCTCGTGAGCTGACAGACTTCTTGCTCAGCAGCATTTCGCATGTGCCGCCGGACCGTGCTTGGCATTTGGATGAGCTTTGGCGTGGCAACCGGTTGCTCTCTCCCATGGGAGTTCTGGAGATGCTGCAGTCCGAGCGCGATACGTCGGCACCGGTTGCGCGTGCCACAGCGGAACTGTTGCGTGGGCGTGTGGGGTCGGCTGCCTCCAAGCTCTTGGCACCGCTGGTGCGAAATGGCGCTCCAATATCGGGATGCGAGGAGGCGTGTGGTGCGTTGCAGGCGGTGCTGCGCATAGCAGGCACGCTTCGCATGCTGGGGGTCTCGGCAAATCCCGCAGACAAGAACGCCATTGCCTTAACGCAGCTCGTGCAATTGTGCGAATGGGCTGCGGGTGACGTCTCCTTGCTTGCGCGTTTGGAACAGGGCGACGAGCGCGCTTGCTCGCAGGTGCGCATAATGAGCTTACGCGAGGCGAAGCTCTTGCCTCCCTGTTCGGCATATGCGCTCGTGCTGTGTGGTTGCACGGCAGCCGAGCAACCAGTGGCGTCGGGAGAGGATTTGCGGCAGGCACTCTTGGATCTTTTGGGCATTGAGGAACCTGCGAACCCCATGGCAGAACTACGCGAGCAGATGCGAGCGATTGTGAGTGTGCCGCGTGCACGCCTTGTGCTTGAGCGTGCGCTCGCAGACGCAGATGGTGGAGCTGCCTATCCCTCAGTCATGCTTACGGAGCTGCTTGAGACCTATGGAGACGAAGCTACCCGTCGCTTGTCGCCGCTGCCCACATGTACGCTTGCTGAGACAGACCTTGCCAAGAACCGCATGCCCACAGGTCGTGCCCCCAAGCCTTTTGCTTGCGACGATCCAGCATCTGCCGGTGAGCTTACGGGAACGGCGCGCGAGCTCGTGTTCGTGCCGCAAAATGGCAAGGATCATCTTTCCGGTGGCAAGCCCGTTCTCTCCGCATCGCAAATAGAGACGTACTTGGAATGCCCGCTCAAGTGGTTTAGCCTTCGTCGGTTGCGTTTGGGCATGGTTGACGCAGGACATACGGGCATGGAGATGGGTACGTTCGCCCACAGGGTGCTTGAGCGAACGCATGGCGAGTTGCTGGCCCGTGCATGCGGGCTTTCCGCTGCGCCGCTGGATGATGGGGCACTCAGGACCTTGGGAGAGGCTAACCTCACCACGCACATACCTGGCTCGCGTGTGGATGCGCAGACGCTCGACGAGGCGCGCGCCCTGCTCCAGGCTGAGTTCGACTTGCATGCACAGCACATGCGTATGGTGAAGCGCCGGCGCTCCATGCAGCAACTGCTCGTCCCACACGATTCGTTTGAGCAGGCTCAGGAAGATCGCCTTAAGGAGGACCTGCTCTCGTCCCTTGCCTATCAAACAGGCATCTTGCAAGGATTTGAGCCTCGTCTCTTTGAGTGGAGCTTTGGGCGCGACAACGATTTGGTGGAATATGCGGGTGCCTACATTACGGGCACGGTTGACCGCATAGACGTGAGTCCGCATGGCACGGCAGTGATTATTGACTACAAGCACAAGAGTCCGGTGGGGTTTGCCGCAGAGTACGATGCACTTCAGGATGGTGTGCTCGAGGGCGCACGCCTGCCCAATAGGGTGCAGTCCCTCGTGTACGCGCAGGTGGTGCAAAAGGCCTTTGGGGATACCCTCAAACTGGTGGGCACGGTATACCTTGCAACCAAAAGCCCACACGCACTTGCAGGGGCTACAGACGCCAACCTGGTGGACATGGTGTTTGGCAAGGTTTCGAGCAGGAGACTCGCGCATGTGAGCGTTCCTCCCGCAGACGATGGGGGTTCTGGTATGAAGGGTTTGCTCGACCGCACCGAGGAGCTCGTTGCCGAGCAAGTCTCTCAAATGCTGGCAGGCAACGTTGAGGCGCGTCCTCGCGACAAGTGTTCGTGCGATTTTTGCCCAGTTATGCAGTGCGAGAAGAGGATGGTGTAACCATGGCATCCATAGACCTCTCTACACTAAACGCCTCCCAGCGTGAGGTTGCAACGCGACTGGAGGAGCCGCTCTTCGTCGCAGCTGGCGCGGGATCGGGAAAGACCTATACGCTCACGGCGCGGCTGGTCCATGCACTTTCTTTGGGATCTGCCTCAGACGGTGGACGCTATTTGGACTCAATAGACCAGGCGTTGATCATCACCTTTACCAAAGCCGCTGCGCTCGAGATAGCGGAGCGAGTGCGCGGTGCGTTGCGTGCAGCCGGCGAGGACGACCCGCACTTGCGCGAGGAATCCTTTAAGGTGGATGGTGCGTGGATAAGCACCATCCATGGCATGTGCTCGCGCATCTTGCATAGGCATGCCATTGAGCTTGGGATTGATCCCGAGTTTTGCATGTGCGAGGACAGCGTTGCTGCTGCTCTCATGGCCAAGGCGCTCGATGAGGTCCTGGGAAGCGTACGACACGACGAGCAATATGCCTGCCTGCGTGCGGAGTTACCGCTTTGGGGCGACTATGGCATCTCCGGCGTGGTGTGCAAAATCCAGAAGGAAGCCGTTAAGTGTCCGAATGGGTTTGCTGATATGGTGTGTCCGCACTCCGATGAAACGCTATCGTGCATGCGAAGGCTGAAGGTGGCGTTGGAATCGGTATGTGCGCTCAAGCTCACGCAGAAGCAGCACGAAACAGCCTCTGCTGCGCTCAACGCGGTGGAGACATTCTTCTCCCTTGATCCAAGCAGTCAAACTCCACTGGCTGCCTGTGATGCGCTTGCTGGTGCTCGGGTGCCCCCGCTAAAGAAGGCAGACCAAAAGCCTTTGGCAGAGGACGCGAAGCGTGCGCTCGCCGAGGCTACGGTTTGTGCGCAATACGAGCGGGTGCAAGCCTTTGCGCCGCAGCTCGTGGAGATCGCGCGTCGTGTGGACGAGCGTTATCTGCAGCTCAAGCTTGAGCGGTCGTACTTGGATAACGACGACCTCATTTCGTTGGCTTTGAAGGCGGTTGAGGGATGCCCTGAGGTTGCGCGTGACTACGTCAATAGGTTTAGGTTGGTAATGATCGATGAGTTCCAAGACACGGACGAAAAGCAGCTGAGGCTCATTCGCAAGCTCTCCGGAGAGGGTGGGTGCCATCTTACGACCGTGGGTGACGCCCAGCAGTCCATCTACCGCTTCCGAGGCGGCGACGTTGAGGTGTTCCGTGCGTATGGCAGGGCTCTTGCGCCAAATGCGCACGTTCGTATGGACGTGAACTATCGCAGTGACGCGCACGTGCTTGCCTGCGTGGAGCGTGTGTGCGGAGATACGGGCATGTTGCCTGACTTCCTCAAACTGGCTGGCGACGGTGCAAGAAAGAGTCGTATGAAGGCACGCGATGCACAGCAAAACATACCGCCGCGCGTGTATTTGGAAGTCGCTACGGGTGCGGCAGCCGAGCTTACGAGTGCTACCCTGGCCGCACAACTGGCGGATCGTCTTGCGCAATATCGCGCGATGGGTCAACCGCAAGGGAGCATGGCGTTATTGCTGGGCGCTACCGGCAGAGTGGGCCTGTACCTAGATGCGCTGCGGGCGCGTGGACTCAATGCCGTGGTAACAGGTGGCTCGTCGTTCTCGTCCACGCCTGAGGTGGGTGTTATGCAGGCGTTGCTCCATACGCTCGCGAATCCACATGACACCGAGAGCGGGCTTTTTCGTCTGTTGTCGAGTGACATGTTCCGCCTTGACGCCAACGATTTTTGTCTCCTGGGCTCGCGTTCGCAAGAGAAGATCGACGCCCCTACGAAGCGTCCCATCGAACAATGCTTTGTGGACGGTGAGCTAGCGCTGTATGGGGATGCGGTGCCCTCGTCGCGTTTGGTTGCGGCACATGAGGTGCTCCATCGTGCGTTCGGCCGAATGGGTACGTGGCAGTTGGCAGACGTATGCATGGCCGTAATAGACGAGAGCGGCTGGCTTCAACGCCTAGAGGCAGCTGGTCCCAATGGACTCGCCACAGCGGCAAATGTGCTTGCAGCCGTTCGTTATGTACGCGAACTCACGATCGACCTGGGGTTGGGTGCTGCACGCGCTGCTTTTGAATTTGACCAATGGCTTACCGCAGCCAAGCTCACGCCAAAGAACCTCTCGGGCGATACGATGGATGCCGTAAGCGTTATGACGGTGCATGGATCCAAGGGGCTGCAGTTTAGCGTGTGCGCCGTCGCCGAATGCTGGGGGAACCCAAAGCTGGGTAGCAATATCTCGGTTGGGCGTATGGACGGTTCGTGCGTACTGTGTGTAAAGCCCAAGGCTGTCGGAAACTCGTTCTCCAAGACGCGCAAAGAGCTCGAGACGCCTTCCGAATGGGGCGGCTGCCACACGGTGGCAGAGAAGGCCAAGTTTTTGGACGAGATGGAGCTTCAGGCCGATGCGGGAGAGAAGGTGCGTTTGCTGTACGTGGCGCTCACCCGCGCCGAAGAGGCGCTTGTGGTTGGTCTTCCCGTGGCAAAACAGGCAAACAACAAATCGCGGCTCGCGCTGCAAACCATCGAGGCATTCGTTGACCCGGACGCCTTGGAGCCTGGGGAGTGTACCGTTCATCTGGATCCGCACCTGCCAGTAGAGGTGGAACGGCGCGAGCAGGACGGCGCACGGGGTGTGCGCCTGGTTCGAGACGCCGCACCCTTGGAAGAGGGTGTTATGCGGGTGGTTCGCCTGGAGCCGGGCGAACAGAAGGGTGATCCTTGGACGGCAGACTCCAAGAAGACGTTGCCGGGCTTTGACGGCCTGCTACCGGATTCCGCGTATGCCGTTGTTACCAAGGGCACGCAACGTGGTAGAGAGGCGCGACGCCCGCAGCGGTTCGCCATCTACGATTTGGTGACTGCACCACCAAAACAGCGCGCATGGCGACCGCGGGCTCACGTGTTCAGCTACTCATCTGCCCATGCACAGATGGAAGCAAACGCAGCGAGCGGCGATACGGACGTCTCAAAGAACCATGCGCCAGCTCCTCCGCGGGCTCAGCAGGACGCTCAGGTGGAGGGAGCTCCCTACACCTTGGATTCCGACAAGGCCACGAGCTTGGGTTCGGCCTTCCATGAGCTTGCGCAGACCATGGTTGAAACAAGGCGTGACCACGACCCCGCTCGACTCCAGGCCTTGGCACAAACATGGCACCTCTCGGCAAGGCAGATTGTGCGCTTGCGAGAGGCCGTAGCGCGCTGGGAGCAGAGCGCGCTTAGAGAGGAAGCGTGGCGATGGCCGCTGGTTCGCGCAGAGGTGCCCTTCTTCGTACGTGTTGACTCCGCCTTTGGGTCGTACGTGGAAGGTGCCATCGATTTGCTTGCTGCCAACGCCGACGCAGGTGAGGCACTGGTGGTGGACTACAAGACTGGTGACGTGGGCCTTTCGGTTGAGGAGATTGAGGATTGGCATCGTATGCAGGCGAACTTCTATGCTTGGGTGCTCATGAACCAGGGATACCATGCGGTTGCCTGCGCGTTTTGCTGCGTTGAGGTTGACGATGGGAGTGGTGGGCCCGTGGTGGTGCGCTACGAGTTTTCTGACGAGTGTCGTCCCTCAATTGGCAACCCAAGCGCAACGGGGACAAGCTCGAATGGGTAAAAAGGGTAAAATAGAGGGCCAAAAATCAAGGCGTAGAGAGGATGCGACGCATGGCGTTCGTACACCTGCATAACCATACCGACTTCTCTATTCTGGATGCCGCCACGCGCGTGGACGACCTGGTAAAGCGCGCCGTCGATCTGGGCATGCCTGCCGTGGCGCTTACCGACCATGGCTATATGTTTGGCGTGCCCAACTTCGATTTGGCGTGTCGCGGGTACAACACGGCACAGGCGGACTTCAAACAGTGGTCGCACGATGTGGAGTGCTTCCAAAAGGGATGGGACCTCAAGGAGCCCGAGCAGGATGCGCCAGATGCCGGACCACACGATCGTGTACACGCCCAGTGGGCGTCCGATGTGGCGATTTGGGAGCAGAGTCACGATTTGGAGGCCGTGCGCGCCAACAAGCCCGCTCCGCTCATTAAGCCCATCTTTGGATGCGAGGCATACTTCATCACCGACGACCAGATCGAGCGTGGCAGCAGGCAGCATCGTTACCACCTCATTCTGCTCGCCAAGGACGAGCGCGGCTACGTGAACCTCATGAAGATGATGTCCAAGGCAGCCAACGAGATGTATTACTACAAGCCACGTACGACGCTTGGCATGTTGCGCGAGTACCATGAGGGCATCATTTGCCAGAGTGCCTGCGTGCAGGGCATCATCCCCCAAAACATCCTGGACAACAACTTTGCCGAGGCCGAACGCTGGGCACGAACCTTCAAAGATATCTTTGGTGAGGATTTTTATATTGAGATCCAGGATCACGGGCTAACGTTCCGCAATGGCTATGACGATCGCAAGCTCTCTGAGCAGCTCGTCCTGCTCGCCAACAAGCTGGGTATCAAGGTGGTCGCCACCAACGACATCCACTATTTGGTACGCGACGACGCGCCCGTGCAGGACACGCTCTCGTGCATTGGCACCAACGCCAAGCTCGATCAGGTGGACCGCAAGCGCATGCAGGGCTCCGAGTTCTACATGAAGTCCGAGGAGGAGATGCGCCAGATCTTCTCGTGGGTGCCAGAGGCTTGCGACAACACCTTGGAGATCGCCGCCAAGTGCAATCACGAGCTGGACTGGTCGAGCATGTTCCTGCCCAAGTTTCCTGGGCTTAAGGAGGGCGAGACGTCCGAGGAGCGCTTCCGGGCCGAGTGCGAGGCAGGCCTCGCCCTTCGGTACGGTGACGACTGGGACGGCAAGGAGATCAACGGCATCAACATACGCGAGCGCTTTGAGTACGAGTACGACGTCATATGCACCAAGGGCTTTGCCGACTACTTCCTCATTGTGCAGGAGTACGTGCGCTGGGCCAAGCAAAACGGCATTGGCGTGGGTCCTGGCCGCGGATCTGCGGCCGGCGCCATCGTGGCCTATGCCATGGACATCACCACCTTCGACCCGCTTGAGAACGGCCTCATGTTCGAGCGATTCCTCTCGGTGGAGCGCTCGGAGATGCCCGATATCGACATGGACTTCGACGACGAGCGAAGGCTGGAGGTAATCCAGCACGTTCGCGAGCTCTATGGTGCCGACCGCGTGAGCCACGTCATCACCTACTCAACCATCAAGGCCAAGCAGGCCATCAACGACTCGGCGCGCGTGCTGGACTTCCCCGTGTACAAGGCGCAGCAGCTTTCCAAGATGGTGAGCTCCAGCCCGTCGGCAAAGCTCAAGTTCACCCTCAACAAGACCGATGGCAAGGAGGACCTGTACAGCCAGGACTTCGTGGACGCCTACCGCAACGACTCGGATGCCAGGCGCATCATAGACTCGGCGCTCTCCATAGAGGGGCTTACGCGAGGCGAGGGCGTGCACGCATGCGCCGTGCTCATTGCCCCCACGCCCGTAAACGACCACGTGCCCACCAAGCTGGATACCAAGGGCGGCGTGGAGATCACCCAGTACGAGGGCCACTCGGTGGCCGACATGGGCCTGCTCAAGATGGACTTTCTGGGCCTGCGCACCCTCACGGTCATCACCAAGTCGATGCGCACCATCCTTGCCAACTTCGGCACGGCCGCAGATGCCGCCTAGGCGCCCGAGGCCGTGCGCTCCACGATCAATCCGGGCAG
>JAFWMI010000048.1 GCA_017513965.1 Atopobiaceae bacterium | reverse complement strand
TAAAAAAACAAATACACAACAAAACCATATTCATATATTAAAAAATCCTCGGATGCCATGAGCACCATGAGCTCGGCATAGCGTGCCTGCGCAGGAACGAGCGCGGCTTCCACTTCCTGCAGCCTTCGCTTCGTGTCGCGCAACGCTCGGCTCTGCGCCTGACGTGCCTCCGCCTCGGCGCGCCGCTGCTCCTTGGTCTTTACGTTTCTTCCCACCGGGCGACGCGGTTCCTCAGCATGCACCGATTGCTGCTTGCGCATGGCGGAGGAGTCTTGAGGCTGCTCTCGGTTAGCCTCCAGCTCCGCCCGTTTGAACTGATAATAATCGTAGTCACCCGTGTACACGGTGGCTTGATGATCGCGTATGTCAACGACCTTGTTCGAGATGGCGCGCACCAGGTGCTCGTCGTGGCTAATGAGCACGATGGTCGCAGGAAACTCACGCAAAGCGCGTTCGAGAACGTCTACCGAATCGATGTCGAGGTGATTGGTAGGCTCGTCGAGCAGCAGAAGCGGGTCTGGTGCAACCAGCATCTTTGCGAGCGCGAGCCGCGCTCGCTCCCCGCCCGATAGGACCGAAACGCGCTTGAGCACATCATCCCCATGGAAGAGGAACGCACCAAGCAGCCGACGTTCCTCGGAGGATGTCCATCCGGATGCCACCTCGTCCATCTCCCCCAACACCGTATTCGCAGGGTTGAGCGTCTCGAGCTGATGCTGTGCGTAGTATGCGGAAGATACATTCTTGCCAAGCTCGATCTGTCCCCCATCCGGCTTGAGCACGCCGGCGATGAGCTTCATGAGGGTAGACTTTCCCGCTCCGTTGGGTCCAACCAACGTAACGTGATCGCCTCGATACAAGACGAGGTCCAGCCCGTCGTACACCTTGTTATTGCCAAAGTGCTTTGAAACGCCCGCGAGCTCAACGACCTTGTCGCCAGTACGTGGCGGCTCCGGAAAACTAAAGTGCACGGTTTGGTGCGACTCGGGCAGTACCACGAGCTCCTCGCGAATCTTCTCCACCCTACGCACGCGTTCCTGCACCTGCTTGGCCTTGGTGGGCTTATAGCGAAAGCGCTCTATGAACGTCTCCATGTGTGCAATGTCACGCTCTTGTGCCGCACGCTTGGCCCTCAGTTGCTCGAGGTTGTCCTCGCGCTGCTTGAGGTATGAGCTGTAGTTGCCTGTGTACGTGTAGAGACGCTTGTTCTCGAGCGACGCAACGTGGCTCACGCACGCATCCATAAACGTACGGTCGTGGCTCACCAACAGAACCGCCCCATCGTAACCAGCCAAGAACTGCTCGAGCCACTGGACGCTCTCCAGATCCAGATGGTTGGTTGGCTCGTCGAGCAGCAAAAGGTCGGGGTGACGAAGCAGGAGCTTTGACAAGGCAATGCGCATTTGCCATCCACCCGAGAAGTCCGCCGCACGCTTGTCGAAGTCCGCCACCGGAAAACCCAACCCACCCAAGATTGCCCTGGCACGCGCGTTGAGCTCGTATCCGCCCAACCGCTCGAACCGATCCTGGGCAGCACCGTAACGCTCCAAGAGCCTGTTGAGTTCCTCGCCCTCGGGTGACGCCGCAATCTCATGCTCCATACTGGCGATGCGCCGTTCCAACGTGCGAATCTCAACAGCTGAGTCAACGACCTCCTGGAGCGCGGTCTTGTTTGAGGAAATCTTGGTCTCTTGTTCCAAGTAGCCGAGTGACGTGTCTTTGGCAAACGACACGGTGCCGTCGTCGGCAGACTCGAGTCCCATGATTATCTTGAGCAACGTCGTCTTGCCCGCGCCATTGGGTCCCACCAATGCCCACCGCTCCCCAGCGTTAAGCTGCAGCGTGGCGTTGGCGTAGAGCACGCGGCCGCCGAACGACTTCGTTATCTTGTCTGCAAGTGCAATCATGTGTACTTCGCAATCTTCGCAAGTGAGTTGGTTCCATAGTCTAAAGTGCGCATGACGTACACGGGCAAAACTCCATGCAAATAACCACCGTTCGACGCTACGACGGCAAAAGGAGCTTGGTGCGAATGATACGACGCATCGATTCGTCAATGCGCGACTCTGGAATTGACCCCTCTCTCACTGCTTCCAAAAGCCCTGAATACGCACTGTGAAAGTCTTTGGGCATGAGCACGAGGTCCGCACCGGCCTTAATGGCAAGCACCGCCTGTTGGCTCGCGTCACAAATGTCACGAACGGCATCCACTTGCAGGGAATCGGTAATAACCACGCCGTTGTATCCAAGGGTCTTGCGCAGCAGCCCGTCTATTGCCGCCGGGCTTAACGAAGCAGGTAGATCCCCCTCTCCCCTGCCCAGTTCCAAACAGGAAAGGTGGCCAACCATAATTACTGGGACATCATGCTCTATGGCTGCCTTGAATGGTATGAGCTCAAACTGCTCCATTTCCTCGGCCGTCTTGTAGGAGTAGATACGCCCGTTGTGAGGGTCTCCCTCGGCGCCACCGATGCCGGGAAAGTGTTTCGCGGCACACAACACGCCCTCTCGCGTAAAGCCATCGATCTGGGCACACACCATGTCGGCGACCAAATGCGGGTCCGAACCAAATGACCGCTCGCTCATGGTGCCGTCCACCGACACGTCCACATCTGCAACCGGGGCTAGGTTGAGGTTGAACCCAAGGTCGTTGAGATACGCGCCAACGGTTCGCGCCGCAAGACGCGCCTCCTCCACGTCGCCTCGATTGCCGATAGCGCGCATATCACCCACGTTGTCGAGGCCAAATGCGGTATTGTCGGCTACGCGCACGACCGTGCCGCCTTCCTCTTCCACACAAAGGAACGGAACGACCCCACAGGCATCCTTGATGTAGTACTTCGTGCCTCGCAGCATCTCTGCCGCCTGCGTCTTATTCACCATATTCTGCGCGAAGTAGCATACGCCACCAACGGGGTACGCGGTGAGCGCCTCCCTAGTGGCATCGCCTGCCTTCACCGCACATTCCGCGCCTGTGACCGCCTCGGGAGTCACTACGAAAAGCTGTGCGATCTTTTGCTCGAGCGTCATGCCCTCAAGTAGCTGTTCTACGCGATCTTCTTCTCCCGTACGAGCAGCAGCGTCGGAATCCCGTCGCTCCTCGTTGCTCTGAGTGGCTGCCGCCTTCGTTGCGGGCCCACGTCCCACATCGCGCCATAGCGCATACGCGCCCAACGAGACGAGGCCAACCAACAGGAATGCCACAATCATCAAGAAGCCACGCGTTTGCATGCGTACGCCTTCGTCACGGACGTCCCGTTCGTCTTCTCGTCTCGCGTTTGCCACAACATCAACCCTTGTTATTTCAGGCACGAAGACCTCTATCAAAGAGCCTTGGCGCCGAGCATGGCGCCCATATGCCCATTCGCTTCGTATACCCCCCATATGCAGGTATGAGCATAGCAGAACCAAAGACTCAGTCTTGCAGAAAACAGCATGTGCAATGGCCTGTCACATGCTACAATACCCATACAAGCATCACTGGTGTCTAGCATGCTACAGGATGGAGCCATCAATGGAGATTACGATCACCCAAGAGGGAGCCAAGGCCATTATCGCACTCAACGGCAAGCTTTCGGTTGCCACGAGCCCCGATTTGGAAGCTGCGATTTCTGGACTTCCCGAGTCGACGAACGAGTTCGTTATAGACCTTTCCCAGCTCGAGTACATTTCCTCGGCCGGTCTACGCGTGCTTGTGAGCACCGAGAAGCTCGCTAATCAGCGCAGTGGCAGCATGGTTCTGCTCCACCCCAACGACGAGGTGCTTGAGGTCTTCGATATGACTGGCCTTACTGACATCTTTACGATTGAGAAGTAGGCTGTAGTCCGAACAACGTCGTTTTAGCCCTTCGTACATGTGGACGGAGGGCTTTTTCTATGCACACACTTTTGGGGCTGCACCAACGCTCGTGCGCTTTTCGCCCTCCCGCCAACGCAAGTGCACACAAAACTGTCCAGAGAAGAGCATACATGCCCACAAACTGCCAAAGAGTGTGCACGTGAGGGTCTCTCAGGTCAGTTTTGTGCGCACATGTGTAGCGCATCAAGGCACGTCCCCATCGCTGAGCCGATGAGTAACAAAAAAGGCCAAGCATTGAAGCTCGACCTCGGAAATGCTGGTGGGCGATGCTGGATTCGAACCAGCGACCCCATCCGTGTGAAGGATGTGCTCTACCCCTGAGCCAATCGCCCTTGCAGAAGGTACTTTAGCAGACGCAAAGCAAAAGCACAAGGAGTTTTTTGAAAATGTCGATATTGGTTGCACGCTACAATATCCTTGAACGTTAGGCGTCGTCCCCAAAGGATCCAGTATGACTCAACGAGTTCGCGTCCTCATAACCGTCCCGTTCAAAGAGCGTCACCTGGCGCGCTTTCGCGAAGTAGCGGGAGACGCGGCGGAGTTTGTTCAAGTCGACGTTGCGGCCGATAGCGACGAGATGCGTCAACAGCTCGCACAGGCCGAGGTTGTTTTTGGCGAACCAGCGCCTTCGCTGCTCGCAGAAGGCACCCCGGTCCGCTGGGTTCAGATGACTTGGGCCGGCACCGACCTGTACACCAGGGGAGACATTCCCTTCCCGAGGAACACACGGCTCACCAATGTGGCGGGCACCGCATATGGTCACATCATCTCCCAGTACATTCTTGCCCAAGTGCTTTCAATCGCTCAAAACCTGCCAGCCTACTTGCGACAGCAAGACAAACGACTGTGGCAGGGTATTGGGCCAGTCATGTCGCTGGAAGGGGCGCGGGTACTTATCTTTGGTTCCGGTGACATTGGCACCAAAACCGCGCAGCGATTCCAGGGGTTTGAGACACATTGCATCGGCGTATGCAGAGACACGACGAAAACACGTCCCTTCTTCGAAGAGTTGGTCACGCTCGAGGAGGCAGAGTCACAGCTGCAAGACGCAGACGTCGTCGTTAATTGCCTGCCAAACACACCGCAGACGGCAGGATACCTCGATGAGCGACGACTTCGCATGATCAAGCCTACGGCCATCCTAGTCAACGTAGGCCGTGGTAACTTTATTGATTGCGAGGCACTTGCACGCGTTCTCGCAGACGGCCACTTGCGTGGAGCCGCGCTCGACGTCACCGATCCAGAACCGCTCCCCACAGACCACCCGCTCTGGGGCGAGTCACGCTGCGTCATTACACCTCATCAATCAGGCGGCGCCTTTAACAAGTGCGATGGCACGGAAGACCGCATTTGTGAGGTGTGTTGCGAAAACCTCAAACGCTATTTGAGTGGCTCTCCGCTTACCCACGTGGTTTTATAAGCTAACGGCCTTCTTGAAGCGAGGAGCATCATGATTTATACGCCCATGACTAAGGCTGCCATGCGCATCTGCTACGACGCACATGCGGGCCAAGTCGACAAGACCGGGCTGCCCTACGTGTTCCATCCCTATCACCTGGCAGAGCAGATGGAAACGGAGGAGACTGTTTGCGCCGCACTGCTCCATGACGTGATGGAAGACACGCCAATCACGGCGGACGATCTTCGGGCGGAGGGCATAAGCGAGCCGGTTATGGAGGCACTCGCACTCTTGACGCACGACCCCCATGTGCCTTACCTCGAATACGTGCAGAACCTCAGCGGCAATCCTATTGCCCGAGCGGTAAAAATCGCAGACCTCCGTCACAACTCAGATCTCACGCGGCTGGAACAGGTCACCCAAAAAGACGAGCGCCGAGTGCAGAAGTACACCCGCGCGCTCCAATTGCTCAACGAATAGCGAATCCGTCCCTCTGGACTTGTCCGTTTTGTACGAACAGCGCGGGGGGCTGGTTCGTCGTACGACAGCCAGTCCCCCACGCTCGCATACGTTTTATCGACTGCCCTTGATGTACGGCACGCCATCTGCCTTAGGCGCAACCGACTTGCCCACGAACAGTACCAGCACCACGATTGTCATGGCATACGGCAACATGGCAAGGATCTGGCTCGGAATCGGCGTTACGCCGCCACCCAAAAGGACCGTGAGCGCCTGCGTCGCACCAAACAGGATGCATGCGCCATACGCACCAAACGGTGTCCACTTGCCAAATATGACTGCCGCCATGGCAATGAAGCCGTGGCCAGAAATCGCCGTCTGCGTAAACTGAGAAATGATGCCTGTGGTCATGGATGCGCCACCAAACCCAGCAAAGATTCCAGAGATGATTACGCAGGCATACCGTACGCGATACACATTGATGCCCAGCATGTCGGCTGCTGCAGGATGCTCGCCTACCGCACGCACGCGCAGGCCCCACTTGGTTCGATACAGCACGAACCACACGACTACGGTCAGGAGCAGGGCAATAACGGTGCTCCAGTTAACATTGAGGTTGGAGATCGCGTGGCCGGTCATCCAGCTCTCGCCGAAGATCTTGGGAATCTTGGGGACCACTGGACTCATGAGAGCGCCATCGAACAGGAAGCGGCAGGCAAAGAGCGCCAGGCCTGGCGCAAGCAAGTTGATGGCCACGCCCGAGACGGTTTGGTCGGCCGCAAACGACACCGAGGCTATGGCGTGTAGGAGTGCCACAACGCCACTGCATACGCCTGCCGCCAAAAACCCAAGCCACGGATTGCCCGTAAAGTAGCTCACGGCAGCGGCAGCCATGGCGCCTACGACCATCATGCCCTCAATGCCAATGTTCGTTACGCCCGAGCGTTCCGACACGACGCCTCCCAATGCACCGAAGATAAGAGGCGTTGAGTACATAAGGGTAATGCCCAAAAGCAGAATCACGGAATCCATGCTATGCCTCCTTTCCTGTTGCGGGAGCATTCTTGCCGGCATCCGCCCGTGCAACCTTCTTACGCTCAATGAACGCGGCGATCTTTGGCGTGATGCCAGGCAACGCGATAAAGAACACGATGGTGCCTATCATGATGTTGATGATTTCGGACGGGGCACCCATTACCTGCTGTACCGAGGAGCCACCATAGATGAGGCCCGCGAACAGCAGCGATGAGGGTATGCAGCCGATGGCTGAGCAGCCTGCAATAAATGCCACGGACAAGCCATTGAATCCATAGCCCTCTTGCGCGGCAAGCAACGTGATGGTATGCGGTGCGATGCCGGTTATGTTAAGGGCACCCGCAAGACCGCATACAGCGCCGGAGATGAGC
>JAFWMI010000047.1 GCA_017513965.1 Atopobiaceae bacterium | reverse complement strand
GCATTTTTTGCGACTTTAGAAGGGCAAGTCCGAATCGTAGAGCGAACTCTCAACAGGTTTTCCACCGCCCGAATCGCGGTCGGGAGACCACCAGATGCGCGTCACGGTGAAGTCGACGCCCGACTTCCCGTCCTTCTTCCACGCCCGCGGGTAGCACTCGATCATGGCGAACTTGCTGTCCACCACGCCCCGCTCGGTGCCGTACTCGTCGTGCCACACCGTGCAGTTGAAGTACATGCGCTTCTCGCCCTTGCCGCTCGCCAGTTGGAAGGTCGTGCACTCCTTCCCGGTCGAGGTCGTCTTGACCCCGCCGTACTGCCCGATGTTGATGTATCCCTCAAGGGTTGCCTTGTTCATGTATGCCTCCTAAAAAAGACTTGGTTGGTCTGGTTGGTATTGGTCGGCGAACCGCTCCTGCACGAAGATGCGCTCGACCGTTCTGCTGTTCCTGTCAGATGGCAGGCTGCTGTAGTGCTCCGTGTGCGCTATCTCGACGCAACCTGGCGGGCAGGTGTACTCGGAGACGTAGACTGGGAAGTCCACGCCGCCGAGCCATGCGTCGAAAGCGTCGACGTCGAAGTCGGCATACAAGCCGCACTCCGTACCCCTGTATGGAGGGTCTGCGTACACCGTCGCGCCCTCTGGTATCTTGACGAGGCGGTAATCCCCTTCAAGAGCCTCTAGGCGTTCAAGAGCCTCTAGGCGTTCAAGAGCCTCTAGGTTCTGCATGTTCGCCAGACACTCTATGGGTTGCAGCCTCATGCTGTCGTCGCCGATGTGCAGGAACTTGACAAGCTCTCGGCAGAACGTCCTGTACGCGATGCGCCTCTCATGGAGCGATGGTGCCGAGATCATCTTGGCTGCTGGAACCTTGAACGCAGCCAGATCGTCGCTCCATAGGTATGAGCTGCCGCCGTTGCCGAAGCTGTAAAGTATCTTTATGGCTGTGTCGTCGCTCGCGTTGAACTCCTCACGGGTCACAACAGTCGAGAACCCCTCGAAGCCTCCGGTCGCAGCCTCCATGAACACCATCATGCTGTCCGTCTTATCGTTGGCGATGATGTGCTCATACTTGCCATTAAGCAATGCGGCATGCACTATCGCACCCCCCCCCGCGAACAGGTCAACGAGGGTATGCGAGGCTGGGAGCACCGATAGCACCCAGTCGGCTATGCGCGACTTTGAGCCTTGATAAGGCAGTCCGTACTTCATAGCCTCTCCTTCGCGTCTCGGAGCAGTTCCTTGTAGTGCTCGACGGCCTTGCGCTTCTCGGCTTCCGTCAGGTCGCTGACGGGTGTGTTGCCGAACTCCGCCTCGTACCATCCCTTCACGCCCTCGGAGGTCACGCCCGCCTCCTTGCATGCCTGCGTCAGCTCGCGCAGCTTCGCGGTAAGGTCGGGTCTCTTGGGCTTGGGCTTCATCGCGCTCTCCGCGTCGTCGTCCTCCTCGCCAACGATGCCCCAGTCCGTGACCGCCACGTAGCGGCGGTAATAGGTGATGATGGAGCCCTGCTGCTGCGGGTTGTCGGTGATGGGCATGCGGAGCCTCGACAGCTCCAAGCGCCCCTCGCCGTCCTGCACCCACGACTTGATATGGAGGATGGACTCGCCGCCCATGTCCGCCACGTCGAACGCCTGGATGTAGGCGATGCCGTCGCACGCCTTCCTTATCGCTTTGAGCACCGCGCCGAGCGACGCGAACTTGCTCTTGAAGTGCGGATTGACGCTGTCGAGGGGCGGGTTCTCCACACGCGACCACGCCAGCGCGAACTTGCCGTTGATGTCGGTCATGCGACCACCTCGAACATCGGCTTGGCGGCCCATGCCGCCAGCTCGCCGTTGTCGACCTTGTCGGGCAGATAGTAGCCCGTCGCCCTGCCCCTCTTGACGCTCTCCACCTGGTAGCCGTCGCGCCGCAGCTCGCTCACGCGCTTGGGCAGGTCCATGATGGGCTTGGGGAGCCTCGCCGCGTCGAGGGACGTGACGATCTCGCCCGCGTCCAGGAGCGCGAGGACGCGCTCGTACTGCGTTCTCTTATCCATCCGATTCCTCCAATCGGTTGTAGTTGATGGTCACCTTGCTCACGAAGGCCTCCTCGTTGTCGCCGTACTCCATGTCCGTGAGCGTGTAGATGGCGGTCGCGCCCCCTATGAGGAACTGCGCCAACTGCACGTCCTCCGTGGCTTGGGCTGCTTGCAGCAGGCGCCCGGCGCAGCGGTCGAAGTCGGCCTTTGAGCCCGTTACGGTCGTCCTGATGTTCATGCGCTCTCCTTCCTGATGCGGTAGTAGCGCTTGCGCCGCTCGCTTATCTCCTCGCGGTGCTCCTCCGACCACTTCTTGTAGTAGGCCGCGTAGTACTCCCTGTGGCTCGCGTAGTACGCCCTGCCGTACTCCCTGCGCCTATCGATGTTGTTGAGGTAGGAGGTCTGGGCGTGCTTCTTCGCCTTTTCCGGGTTGTTCCTGCGCCACTCCCTCACGGCCTCGTTGGCGCATTCCTTGCAGTAGGAGTTGCGGCCGTCCTTGCTGCCGTACCGCCTGTGGAAGTCCTCCAGCGGCTTCATCTTGTGGCAGCGCCTGCACTCCTTCATCACAACCACGCCCGCATGGCCATGGAGATTAGCTGCGGGATGCCGATGATCGCTGCGGTAACTAGACACGCGACGACCATGCAATGTATAATCTCCCGTGGGTCTTGGGGCATCAGCCGCGTGCTGGTGCTCCTCGTTTTTTGATGCATTCGCACCTCTCTTCCCTGCCGCCCCGGGGAAAGGCTCCAATACGCACAGGCTTCTCTGGCTGAAGATGACCAGGCTATGGGTCGCCCGTTACGCTCGTTTTAAGCACGCCGAAGCGCGGAAAGGAGGGAGCCACGCACGGAGCCATTTCTCGGAGCGGCAATTTCGTTTGCTTGCATTTCATTCGCCGCCCCGCCCTCGCGGTTGTATGGCGGCGTTCTGGTTGTCAATGTGCTGTGAAGTG
>JAFWMI010000046.1 GCA_017513965.1 Atopobiaceae bacterium | reverse complement strand
GAAGAAGGTACCAAACCGTCCTACTTCTGCGGCGACTACTTCCGTATTGCCCAGCACCTTCACATCGACGAGATCATCGACGGATACGCCGGCCCCGTACTGCTCGTACACGGCACGGCAGACGTGGGCGTCCCAGCCCAAAACTCCATCGACGCCGCGAAGCGCTATGCCAACGCACAGATCGCGCTGCTCGAAGGTGACGACCACGGCTATCATCGACACCTCGACGAGGCGTGCGCCGCCGTGCAACGGTTCGTGAGCTCGCTGTAGTAGTCATGCGGGACCGCTATTTGTCCCGCGCACCCTGCTTCCACGGCATGCACACCTTCGCGAGCAGATCGATGCCCTTCATCAATCCCAGCGAAAGCGCGCTGATAAGGATGATGACCGCAAACATGCTGTCGTAGCTAAACGACTTGCGCACGCGCGTCATATACACGCCCAGTCCCGAGAAGCCACCCAGCCACTCGGCAATGACGGCGCCCACGATGGCATACGTGGCGCTTATGCGCAGACCACTAAAGAACTGGTCGAGCGCCATAGGCAGCTTTGCACGCATGAATATCTGCCGGTCCGTCGCGTTCATGGTGCGCATGAGGTCAATCACGTCGGGGTCCACCGAGCGAAATCCGCTCACCAACGAGACCGTGACGGGAAAGAACGTGGTGAGCACGATAAGCAGGATCTTGGGGGCCAACCCGTAGCCAAACCACAGCACCAACAGCGGTGCAATGGCCACCGTGGGTATGGTTTGACTCACGGTGATGAGTGGGTTAAATGCGAGATAGAACGTCTCGAACCGGTCCATGAGCACGGCAAACACAAAGCCCACCACCACACCAATGGCCAAGCCCAGCGCCGCTTCAAGAACCGTAGTGAGCGTATGCTCAACCAGCAGGGGCGCGTCGGCAACAAACGCGGTTGCCACCGCGCTTGGCGCCGGCAACAAAAAGGAGGGAACGACGCCCATACGCACCAAGAGCTCCCACGCAGCGATGAACACCACCAGCGTCAACAGTGGCACCACGATCCGGCGCTTCTCGTACGGGAGCCCCCTCATGCCGCGCTCACCCCTTCGCGCGTCGCAAACTCGGGGTCACCCTCGTGATACTTGCCAATCTTATGCTCGGTAGACATCACGTCCCCCTCGGGACGGTAGTCAATCTTTGCATAGGTCATCACGTGTCCGCATCCTGCCTGCGCTCCCACAAGCTGGCAGTTCTTGAGCACGTCCATGCACTCGTCGTACGACCCCTCAATGGTCGTCTCGAAGGGACCCACATAGTAGTCCAACCCCGTGGAATCAATGTATGCGATAACGGCGTCCACCACGCGGCACGTCTCCTCGTCGGAGGTCGCATCCATGGGCAGATATTGAATCGCGACGGCACAGTTCATGTGAGGCTCCTCTCTACGGAGCCGCGCCGGCCCCGCACAATGTGGGACCACACGCCGTCCGGTCCCTACGCTGGCATTACCCAGATCAGGTTCTTGGGTCGAATGATTGGGTCATTCCTCTCAGCCGGGCCAAATCCCCAGCTCCCCGTGTGTGTCCATTATAGCAGAGCCTCCTGAGACTGCAAAATCGCAGGTAAATGGCCCGCGGTCGAACCCGTTCGTTTGTTCGTAGAGTACGGAAACCAACCTTTCCCAGTGTCCGATTTGTTCGCGACGATGCCCCTGGTTCGTGTCGGCTCGTGCACTGTGTCGTACACCATTTAGGCCCGATTACCCAAAAGCGGTTATGACAGGAGCGGGGAGCTACCGCTTTTTTCGCCCAGTCCAGGCCAAATACTCACGTAGCATCGCTCGCTTTCGTAGCTACTCTACACGCCGGCCTCATGCCGTGCGGCGACAACGCGTCGCGGCAAGGCATCTTGCATCCCGAAGCACGTAAAGAGTGTTACGGAAAGTCTGACGCGTTGGTTAGCGACTGGTTGGCGATGGAGATTGTCGATACATCCCTCGCATTTGCGTGTTCCCAACCGAGTATCATTAGACGACTCTGCCCGAGTACGATCTCTCGGACCCCAGCGAGGTGAAGCTCACGATTTGGGGCAGTGTCGTTGACGAGGCCTACACTAGTCTCCTCATGAGTAGGTCCGACCTCCCCTTCGATGAGGTCATGGCGCTCGACCGAGTCCAGAAGGGCCGCCCCGTCTCAGACGAGGTGCTGAGAAGGCTCAGGAAGAAGAGGCTCGTAGAGGGGAGGAGGCCCCACCTCAGGGTCTCCGCATCGGTCGCAGAGGCGACAGGCACCAAGGTCGACTACCTCGACGAGCGCGGACAGAGCGCTGAGTACTGCTTCGCCCTCATCAACGACCTGCTTGTTACAAGTGGACCATCCCCACGCGGCGACATCGACAACCTTGTCTTCCCGCACCTTCCCGCAGGTCTCGATGACAGGCAAAAGACCAACCGGGTTGACTACCTGCTCAAGAAAATGAGATGGGACGGAAGAATCAAGTCGGTAAGGGTAGACGGAAAGCGCATGTGGTCCATCGCGTAAATGCGTCAGATTCCGTGAGGATACGGGACGGTCTTCCGTGAGAGTGTCATCGTTTGCGCAGGTAGATGCGATGTAGCATCCTTTCCGATTCCGTGAGATTCCGTGAGGATGCGGGGAGATTGCCGTGAGAGGAAAGCTTTTGCGCGGGTAGTTGCGGCAAGCTCCCTTCCAGAATCCGTGACGTTTCGTGACCGGAAAGGGCTTTCTTTGTGAATGCGAATTCACATTCAGGCCGCCTACAGCACCTCCCTCTGCATCATGTCGAAGAGCGAGTCGGAGCTTCGGTACAGCACCAAACAGTCCTCCACCTCGTGCATTTCGAGCTCGCCCGCGATCCGAGGTAGGAGCCTATGAGCTCCCTATAGTAGTCCATGGGGAGCGTACCCGCGCTGCGGAGGAGCGGTGCAGCTGAACCCCACATGCCAAGCGGAGGACGTACGGGGTCTCACGTAAGCAATGTCCAGTTTACGTGTGATTACGGACCGTTTACGTGAGCCGCACGCTCAAATCGACGGCGTATTCACAGGTAGAAGGCCTGTTCTGCCACATCTGGATTACGTGAGGAACGCCACGGCTCATCCGGTGGGACACGCGATACCTCCTAGTGCGCGCCATTTGCTGCAAGCGGTGTCGGCAGTCCCGCATGACGCTCTTTCACGTATCGAGATGCATATCCCCATTCGATGCTCCCGTAAGTGCCTCCGCAAGCTCCGCGGCAACCTCCCTGTTCGCGAAACGCAGCACGCAGTCATCCCTTCGCGGGTGCGCCAGAGGCGCGACGTCCCCGCACCATATGAGGGATCCGTCTATCACGAAGACGTCGAGCGGCTCCCCCCCGTTCGCGAGCCGCACCTCGCAGCCGAGGTCGCGCAGCGCCGCGAGCACCTGCCGCCACTCCGATGAGGTCTATCGTGGCTCCCTGAGCACGACCTCCACGGCAACACCCCTCCTAATGGCGCCGCCAAGCGTATCTCGCAACGTCCTCACGCGCGCGGACCTCGCCCACGAGCTAGACATGACAAGCCCACCTGGACGCTGGTGGCCCACGCCGGGACCGTGGCACACAGCCATCTGATGGGCTCCTTGGTGCAGGCGCACTACATCAACCAGGGCATTCGGGAGAACAAGAAGCTCTCCGTCAACGTCGTGGACGAGTCCTGGCTAGCGAAGGCCG
>JAFWMI010000045.1 GCA_017513965.1 Atopobiaceae bacterium | reverse complement strand
CGCGCGACGCGCTCGAGTTGCTCATCTTGCTCCTCTCACGGCAGCGACTGCTGCCAGCATCTTGTTGGGGTCCTTTACCCCGTTTGTCTCTATGCCGCTGCTCATGTCCACGGCCCAGGGATGCACCGCCTCAATGGCTGCCGCCACGTTGTGGGGTCCAAGCCCGCCGGCCAACACAAACGGACGGTCCACGTTGCGCACCAGCGACCAGTCAAAGGTCTCGCCGGTTCCCTGGCCGTTGTCGAGCAGCACGTAGTCGGCAGTACTCGCACAAGCGCGCGCCACGTCCTCGGCGGTACGCACGGTAAAGGCCTTGATGATGGATATGCCCCACCAGCCTGGGTAGGCCATCGCGTGACGCAGCTCGTCGATGTAGGCATTATCTTCGTCGCCATGCAGCTGAACAAGTATCGTGCGTGCGGCATCGTATCCGTCAAAGTCGAAGGTGTGCGTAAAGCGCGTGACGTTGTATATTGGCTCGTTAACGAAGACTCCCACCACGGCGATGTTCTCGTCCAGCCTTTCGATAAGCTCGATTGCCCGACGCGGCTTGATCGAACGACGAAAGCCCTTCGAGAGGATAAACCCAACCATGTCTGGCCGCGCACGATTGGCAGCCTCGACGTCCTGCGGCCGCATGAGCCCACAGAGCTTTACGAGGGTGCTCATGGCTGGTCCCCTCGCAGCTCGGCCAGCTTGGTGCGCTTGTCCTCGGCTCGCATGAGGGTCTCGCCAATGAGCACGGCATCCACGCCGGCCTCGCGCAGGCGTGCCACGTCGTCGGCGGTCTCCACGCCGCTTTCGCTCACGAACAGACGGTCGGGACCCACGAGCGGCCGCAGGTCTATGCTGCGGCCAAAGTCCACCTCAAAGGTGCGGAGGTCGCGATTGTTCACACCCACCACACGCGCACCGGTCGCAAGGGCGCGCGGAACCTCCTCAGGCTCGTAGGCCTCTACGAGTGCCGAGAGACCCAGCTCGTGACAGAGCGCCACATAGCGTTTGAGGTCATCGTCGTCCAAAATCGCGCAGATAAGCAGCACGGCCGCGGCGCCGAGGAGCTTTGCCTCATAGATCATGAGCTCGTCCACCACAAAGTCCTTGCGTAGGGTGGGAATGCTCACCGCCGCAGAGACGTCGCGCAAATAGGTCTCGTCTCCCTCAAAGAAGAACGGCTCGGTGAGCACGCTCACGGCCGCGGCGCCGGCGTCCTCGTAATCGCGCGCAATGGCAACGGGGTCAAAGTCTGGACAGATGAGCCCCTTGGATGGTGACGCCTTCTTGCATTCGCAAATGAACGACATCCCCGGCGCCTCGAGCGCGCGCTCAAAGGGAAAGTAATACGGTCCCTCCTCGGCAGCCACGAGGCGCGCACGCTGTGCGATTTGGGCCGCAGCACGCGTGCCACGCGTTGCGGCGCAGCTCTCGCGCGTGCGTGCGGCTATGCGCTGGAGGATGTTTTGGCGTTCCGAACTCATTTGTTGGACTCCTCAATGAACGCGTTGAGCACGCGAGCTGCCGCACCCGCATCCACCAGGTCGGTTGCCATGTCCACGCCTTCGGCGACGTCGTCCACGAAGCCTGCGGCTACGAGGGCAAACGCGGCGTTGAGAATGGCGGCATCGCGCTTTGGTCCGTGTGCGCGTCCCTCCAGTATGTCGTGCACGGTCTGCGCGTTCTCCTGAGGCGTGCCGCCCAGCAGATCGGCCTTGGCACAGCGCGTAAAGCCAAACTCCTCGGGCGTCACTACGCTCGAGCGGTAGTACCCCTCGCGCAGTTCGCACACCGTGGTGGGTGCGGAGAGCGACACCTCATCCATCTTGTCCTGTCCGTATACCACAAACGCGCGACGAACGCCCAGCGAGCAGAGGACCTTGGCGATGGGCTCCACGAGGTACTCGTCGTATACGCCCAGCAAGTAGGCCGCGGGACGTGCCGGATTGGTGAGCGGTCCTAGGATGTTGAACACCGTGCGGAAGCCCAGCTCGCGACGAATGGCGCCCACAAAACGCATGGCGGGGTGATACTTCTGCGCAAAGAGGAAGCACATGCCCACCTCCTCGAGGAGGCGCACGCACGTTGCCGGGTCCTGATCGAGGTTGACGCCAAGCGCCTCAAGACAGTCGGCGGTTCCGCATTGGGAGCTGGCGGCGCGGTTGCCGTGCTTGGCCACCTTGGCGCCTGCGCTCGCGCAGATAAGGGCCGAGGTGGTGGAGATGTTAAACGTATTGGCTCGGTCGCCGCCCGTGCCCACGATCTCTAGCACGTCCATGCCGGGGTGCTCAACCGGTGTGGCGAGTTCGCGCATGGCCTCGGCGCAACCGCTAATCTCGTCGATGGTCTCGGCCTTGGCGCTCTTGGTGGAGAGCGCGGCTAGGAATGCGGCGTTCTGCGTGGCGCTTGTCTCGCCGCTCATAATCTCGCGCATTACGGTGTAGGCCTCGTCGTAGGTGAGGTCTTCCTTCATTACGATCTTCTCGATGGCTTCCTTAATCATGGTTGCTCCT
>JAFWMI010000044.1 GCA_017513965.1 Atopobiaceae bacterium | reverse complement strand
GTATTGAGTCCCAGCTCCAACAAGCCCGTAACGTATGCGGACGGCAGCGCGTGCACGTGGACGTCGACCAAACGCATCGAGAATCCCTCCAAACACAATCGGTGTGCCACGCGATTACGTGACACACCGTTCTTGATACCGGCGTTACCTACTGTTGCGCGGCTTCGCGTCCGCGCTCGAATGCCTCGAGGTTGGCCTCCACCGTATGGGCAGGCACGCGCTTGGCAATGGCATCGCGCCACGCCTCCTCCGAGAACGGCAGCGCCGTGGAAAGCGCACCCACGAGTACCACATTGGTTGAGCGAGGACTACCCGCCGCACGGGCAATCTCTCCGGCAGGAATAGTAACGGCGCCGATTTGCTCAAGGCGTTCATGCACGTCGGCAGGCATGGAGAAGTTCCCCACATGCACCGACACGGGCACGATCTGCTCGTCGTTAACGAACATGGTGCCCCCGGCGCGCAGGAACTGCTGCGCCCTAAGCGCCTCGACGGCCTCAAAGGCCACCACGACGTCAGCGCAACCGGGGTCGGCGATCATGGAGTCCACATGCGCTCCCACGCGAATGACGGTAGAGACCGAACCGCCGCGCTGGCTCATGCCGTGAATCTCCGAGACCTTTACGTCAAGTCCGGCCTCGGCGGCGGTCATGGCAAGGATGTTGCCTGCGAGGATGGTGCCTTGACCACCCACACCCACCAGCAGGATGGTCTTGGTCCCGTCCAGCTCGACGGTGGTGCCAGACGTCGTAACGTCTGCTATGGCAGAGGTGTCGTGCGGCATGCTAGTCCTCCCTCGTGATGCAGCCAAACGGACAGGATTGAACACACTGGTCGCATCCAATGCATTGCGTGGGGTCAATAACGGGATGGCCGGTCTCGTCCTTGCCCAGCGCCGGGCAACCAATGCGGACGCAGGTGCCACAGCGACGGCAATCGCGAATGACGGGCATGGCGCGACGAGTGCGGTCGATGAGGCGACAAGGCGCCTTGAAGATGATTACCGAGAGCTTGTCGGTGGCCTTGGTCGCACGCTTGAGCGCCGCGCGAATCGCCTTGAGGTCCTGAGCGTCTACCTGCTCGACCTCATCCACGCCTATGGCCTCGCAGAGCGCCACCAGGTCAAGCTGCTTGCCCGCAGGCACGTCCAGCGGGTTGACGCGCGCAGCCTGTTCGGTGAGCGTTACGCCGTTTACGGGATTGCCTTGCGTGCCCGTCATGGCCGTGGTGCGGTTGTCGAGGATGCAGAGCGTGCCCTTACCGCCGTTGTACACGGTGCCCAGCAGGCTCGTAATGCCGGAGTGCGCAAACGTCGAGTCACCGATAACGCCCACCACGGGACGACCCGTGCGCTCGGCCGCGCCGGCGAGCTCCATGCCATGCGCCATGGAAAGAGACGCACCCATGTCGATGACGGAGTCCACCGAGCGATACGGTGCCACGGCGCCGAGCGTGTAGCAGCCAATGTCACCCGTAACGATGGCCTTGATACGGCGGAGCTCGCAGTACACCAAGCGGTGAGGACACCCTGCGCAAAATGCGGGAGGACGTGGGGGCAGGCCCTCTGCCGCAGAGAGGTGCTGCGGTTCGGCCACGCCAAACGCAGCGCGAATGTGTGCGGGCGTCACCTCGCCGGAACGGGGCAGGCGTCCCGCAGGCGGCTCGCTCACCTCAACGCCGAGCGCGCGAACACGTGTCTCCAGGTATGGGCAGGCCTCCTCAACCACATAGAGACGGTCCACCTGAGCGGCAAAGTCGCGAATCTTCTGCGGCGGAAGCGGCCAGGTAACGCCCAGCTTGAGCACAGACGTGTCGGGCAGCGCCTCACGTACGTGCGTGTACAGCGCGCCGGCGCAAATGACGCCCACCGCGCGGTCACGGAGCTCCATGCGGTTGAGGTCGCACGTCTCTGCCCAAGCCACGAGCGCATCCTCACGATCGTTTGCAACGAGCGTGCGACGCACGGCATTGGCGGGCATCATCACGTACTTCTCGGGGTGGGATTCGTAAGACAGCGGCTCCCTCTCGGCGCGCTCCCCCATCACGTCCACCATGGTGCGCGTGTGCGCAATGCGCATGGTTTCGTGCAGCATCACGAGCGTGTCGAACTGCTCAGAAACGTCGAAGGCTCGTTGGGTGAACTCGTAGGCTTCCTGAGAGTCGGACGGATCGAGACAAGGCACGCGCCCAAACGCCGCATAATGCCGACTGTCCTGCTCGTTCTGGGAGCTGTAGCACGAAGGGTCGTCTGCCGCGAGCAGCACCAAACCCGCATTCACGCCCGTGTTCGCAGCGCTCATAAACGGGTCTGCCGCAACGTTGACGCCCACGTGCTTCATGGTTACCAGCGTACGCACGCCACCAAGCGAGGCACCAAGCCCAACCTCGAGCGCCACCTTCTCGTTGGGCGCCCACTCACAATATACGTTCGGCTTCTTTACGAGGTTTTCGAGTGTCTCTGTGGAGGGCGTGCCCGGATAGGCCGCACCCACGGCAACGCCGGCTTCCCACGCACCCTGCGCGATGGCCTCGTTACCACTCAAAAGCTGTTTGCCCACAATACCTCCCTTCGCGCGAGCAACTCCCCCAAGCGCTCGCGTGACGCAAATCCAACGTGGCTATAATACGCGCACCAAGCCTAGAAGAGACCAAAATGCGCAAAGGCGCAATATAACCCGTCCTCGTTTATGCTCTTAGTAACATAGTCTGCCACTGCCTTTGCCTCTGGCGTGCCATTGCCCATGCACACCGACACGTCTGCCGTGCGCAGCATGGGGATGTCGTTGCCGGAATCCCCCAACGCCATCGTGGTATACGGCTCTCCATCGCACTCCTCAAGCGCAGCGCGCACGGTATTGAGCGCGGTTGCCTTCGAGATGTGCTGGTTGGTGAACTCGGTGGCATCCCCCATGCTGGTGGGCACATATCCGGCAGGCACCGCGGCCTTCACCTCATCCGGCACGCCCCCGGCCACAAACAACGAATACTTGTATATTTGTGCGTGATCGGTCTCGTTCATAACCGAAATGTCGGGATGGTCAATAAAGGGGTCGTGCGCACGGGCCATGAAGTCTCGCAGCTCTTCAAAGTAGGCCTGGTCGTACGCACGCACAAAGCAGCGGTCCCCGCCCTCGGCAATGAGAATGCCTTCGCCCACATCCAGCGCCGCCATCATGGCATGCGACATCTCCACGCCAAGCGGCTCGTCCACGAGCTTTTGCTCTCCAAGGAACACCTCGGCGCCCGCCGCATAGCAACGACCATCCAGGCCGTAGGGCAAAAGCTCACGCGTTTCTCCCCTTGAACGGCCCGTGTTGGAAAAGACCCTATGCCCGTTTGCCTGGGCGCGACGGATGGCCTCTATAGCGGAATCGGGCACGCCATTCTCGGTCCAAAAGGTATTGTCCAAATCCAAAAACACAACGGTTCGCATAGCGGCATCCTTGTCCTCGGCTCGGGGTGGCAGTCGTTTGCAGGTGTTTGTCAATACTAACACTGTGGGCAAAAAGGGGGCTCAATCTCGCACACTCGGACTCATGTCATGCGCCAATGGCCCACGATAGGTCCCCACGTACGTGCCGGCAGCGCATCCTCCTCAAAGGAAGCCTGCCAAGGACTGTAATGATGAATGACCAGCGCGACTCCCTGGGCATTCCTGACGTCCGACACAATGCCAATGTGGTCTTCCCAGCTCACGATGTCGCCGCCCTGCCACTCCCCCATCTCTGCGGGGTCGGTCGTGAGCGATTGGGCATGCCGAGAGAACCACACGCGCAGGTTGCGCACGCGCCTAAAGTCTATGTTGGCATCCGCCTCGTTGGCGTCCTTCATGCCATAGGCACCGGGCCGCTCGCGAATGTCCTTATCCACGAGCGTGCGAAGATCGTAGCCAGCTCCCAAGAGCGCTTGGTCAACCACATCGGTGCATACGCCACGCCCGTCGTCGGGCCGACCACCGTCGTAGTAGCTACTGCCATAAGCAGGGGCTGACGCAACGTAGGCGCGTGCGGATGCAAGGATGTCGGTTTGGTCGTCAATGCCATCGCCATCCGCGTCGCAATCGCTCACGTACGGCACGATACCAAACTCACGTGCCTCGTTCCTTTGTGACGGTGTGCGCCACCAGACGATGGCGCACACCGCGACCGTCACCAGCAGCACGAAAACGCCAACAAGCAGCCGCTTCATATACTGCCTCTCACGCCTCGAACCTGATGATTTGATTCCGCACGTCCACGACCGCCTCGACGCCAAACGGAATGATGCATCGTGGCATCGCGTGCCCAACGTTCACATTGAATACGATAGGAAGGTCTTCCCTTCCCACGACCTCAACGAGCAACTGCCTGTATTCCCGCGCATACACCTCATCCATGGGCTTTCCCACAAGCACGCCAGTCACCGCACCAAACACACCGGCTTGCTTGAGGTACTCAAGCGCCTGGCGGTATTTCGCTGGGGACGGCTTCTCCTCACTCGACTCCAAGAGCAAGATGCGGCCCTTCCAGTCGTCCGTATTGGGGAGCAGGTGATACTTCTCGCACAGGATTGGCATATCTGGATAGCGCTCCCCATTGAAGAGGTCATAGAGCGAGTCGATGCACCCTCCCAGTATCTTTCCCCTGAACTTGGGAGGTCCCTGCAGTAGCTCGAATCCATTGTTTGGCCGGGCCACCAAAGGCACACCAACCTCATCCGGGGCAAATCGCCTTCTCTCCTCGTACCAAACATCGCTTGGTTCGATCTGGCGAATGGTCCCCGAGAACAAAAGCTCCTCGAGGTACTTTCTCGTATACGGGTGCATCTCTGGCCCGAGCTCGCAAACGTCAGGGAGAAACGCCTGGCCGTAGTACGTGCGAAGGCCAACCTTGTGGAGCATGAGGTGGTTAATCGTCGTGTCCGAGAAACCGAGGAACGGCTTGTTGACCACGGCGTTGGCAAGCTCGTCGTGCTCGAACAGGTATGGTAGAAGACGATAGGTGTCGTCCCCGCCAATGGCGCATAGGATCAGGTCTATTTCGGGATCGCGAAACGCCTGAAGCAGGTCTTGCGCCCGTTTTTCTGGATGCGCCCGAAGATAATCCACGCCCTTGAGCGCATGAGGCAGGAACGTTACCCGCAGGCCATACTCCTGCAGCCTTCGAAGGCCAATCTCAACCTCAAAGTGGACAAATGGCTCCCCAACAATCCCGCTGGAGAGGCTCACGATTCCTATGTTCCTCATCACAGCCTCGCAAATCTCCTCGCCCAAGCCATATGGTACCCTTCTACCATAACCTAGTGACTGTAGCGGGGAATACCCATGGCCAACATCAACTATGTAAGCCTCAGCAAGGCGATGTCCAAGGCACTGCGACATCGCCCCGAACGCATTGGGCTCCAACTTGCCCCAGACGGCAGCGTAGAGCTGCGCACGCTCGTGAACGCACTCAATACACACGGGGGCTGGCCACGCGTGTTAGATGAGTCCGACGTCATGCATGTCGTAACGCATGGGTCGAAGCAACGCTTTGCTGTTCACGAGGGACGCATACGTGCCTGCTATGGCCACTCCATTCCGGTGGCAATCGCCTACGAACGCGCGACGCCACCAACGGTCCTGTACCACGGAACATCCCAGCATGCCGCCACGTCTATCGAGACGGACGGGCTCCTTCCCATGGGCAGGCAGAAGGTTCACCTTTCTGCAGACGTAGCCACGGCCAAGCAGGTTGGCGCACGCCATGGCGGCAAGGTCGTCGTTTTGCAGGTGGATGCGGGCAGGGCATCCCACGATGGCGTTGAATTCTATTATGGCAACGACAGCACCTGGCTTGCCGACTCCGTGCCAGCCGCTTACCTGTCCCGCATGGATTGAGAAAAAGAGGGCGAATGGGCAAAAGTGTACGCGCGCGGTCCAACGGCTGAATGCCAACTGGGATTTTTTCCTTTATTATGTCTCGCGCGTACACTCGCTATTTTATAGAGTGTACGCGCGAGACATAAAAAGTGGTAAAACCCCAGTTGAGGTTTTCTCAAACCTGCTCGCGCGTACACTCTTGTTTCGCGCAATCTCTTCACCGTGAGGCGCGATGGCAGTTCTTTACGCCGGAGACGCCAAAAGGACGCGCGCCAAACGCCAAAATCTGCTACGCCGCCTCCATCGCATCGCCCAGAAGGTTTGATTCGTCCGCCAGTCACGAAGAGTATTACATTGGTACTATCCCGAGCACATCGATGCGCCGGCAGGCATTGTCCGCGAGGACCAGTCCCGCGAGCCTCTGCATAAACTATGGCGCATAGTGAACACATCGCAGACAGGAGACGACACCATGACAAGCTGGTTTGGTAAGGAAACGCCAAAGCTGGGCTTTGGGCTTACGCGCCTGCCCAAGAAGGGCATAGGCATCGACGTGGAGCAAACGAGCCAGATGGTGGACAAGTTCCTCGATGCCGGCTTTACCTACTTTGACACGGCCCGCGTATATGCAGGCTCGGAGTCAGCGATAAAAAAGGCGTTGGTTGACCGTCATCCGCGCGAGAAGTACACGCTTGCCACCAAGCTCTATGCGCCCATGGCCCCCACCGAGGGCATAGCACGCAAGCAGTTCCAAACCTCCCTCAATCGTACGGGTGCCGGCTACATCGACTACTACCTGCTGCACTCGCTCATGGAGAGCAACTGGAAGAAGTACGAGCGCATGAATCTGTGGGGCTACGTGCGCGACCTCAAGGACCAAGGATTGGTGCGCCATCTGGGCTTCTCGTTTCATGGCGGACCGGAGCTTCTGGACGAGCTGCTCACCAAACATCCCGAGGCGGAGTTCGTGCAGCTCCAGCTCAACTATGCCGACTGGGAGGACAAGTCCATTACCTCGCGTGCCAACTACGAGGTTGCCCGTTCGCACAACCGCTCAATAGTGGTAATGGAGCCGGTAAAGGGCGGCAGGCTGGCCAATCCGCCAAGGGACGTGGCGGAACTGTTGCGCAATGCCAATCCCCAGGCCTCGGCAGCGAGCTGGGCCATTCGCTTTGCCGCGTCCCTCGACGGCATTATTACGGTGCTCAGCGGAATGTCCAACCTGAATCAGCTCGACGACAACGTGAGCTACATGCGCGACTTCAAGCCACTTGACGAGAACGAGCGCGAGGTAATCCGTAAGGCACAGGTGCTTTTGGGCAAATCATCAGCCATCGAATGCACGGCTTGCCGGTATTGCTGCAAGGGCTGCCCCATGCACATCCCCATCCCCGAGGTGTTCTATGCCCTTAACCTCAAGTTGGCAAACGGCCAGATCGACGAGGCACGAAGGGCGTATGCGACAGCGGTGGGTGCATCCGATGCCGGCAACGCGGCCGACTGCATTGCCTGTGGCAAGTGCGAGGCAACGTGTCCCCAGCACTTGCCCATTATCCAGCGTCTTGCAGAGGCGGCCGAGCAGCTGGCGTAGCGCCTACGCCTCAAAGTCAGTGGTCTTTGAGAGGTCAGCCCACTTCTCGAGCTCCTCGAGTCGGGCGTTGAGCGCACCGCGCACAGCGACCAGCGCATCCGAACCCAGATAGAGGCGCAGTGGCGTGTCGTCAGCCTCAATGGCCTTAACGATGGGGTAGCCCGCCTTGAGCGGGTCGCCCGGCTGCTGACGCGTGTTGACGTTTTGCGCCACGGAACGCTTGTGCGCCGTTTCGGCGTAGTCGCCCACCGTGTTGCTGGACCCCTTGAGCGAGGTGTCGTAGAAGTGCGTGCGGAAGGCGCCCGGCTCCACAATCATGGCCTTTATACCCAGCGGCGCAACCTCTGCACGCAGGCCCTCGGTCATGAGCTCAACGGCGGCCTTCGTTGCCGCATAGTAGCCGGAAGCTGCGCCAGTACGCACGGCTCCGATGGAGCTCACGTTCACAATGGCGCCATCTCGGCGCTCGCGCATGCCAGGCAGGACCTTCTTGATCATGGCGATCATGCCAAAGAAGTTCGCGTCGAACATCGCCTGCACGCCTGCAGGATCCGCCTCCTCCACGGAGCTGCGGTAGCAGTAGCCCGCGTTGTTCACGAGCACGTCCACCTTGCCAAAGCGCTCTACCGCAGCGTCATAGGCGGCATCGATTGACTCCTGTTTGGTGAGGTCAAGTGCGACGGCAAGCGCCTTCTCGGGATAGTCCGCAACGATGCTCTCGACCTTTGCGGTGGTGCGTGCGGTTACCACCGCGTTGTAGCCGGCTTCCAGTACGGCACGCGCAATGCCCTCGCCAATGCCGCCTTCGGAACAACCAGTGATGAGCCAAGTCTTTGCCATGATGAGCCTCTTTCTCTCCGCATCGTTCCGATGCGCTGTTTCCTTGGCTCCATTATGCATGGCCACCGGGTTGGTGTACACTGCACAATGAGCATGTCAGTTTGCGACTCACGCAATCTGAGAGGAGCCCCATGGAACTTGAGCAGCTAAAACAGCTTGCAGTCATTGCCCAAACCGGGACCTTGCAAGCGGCAGCGGACCAACTGCACCTCTCGCAGTCCGCCCTGTCACGCTCGCTGCGTCGCCTCGAGGACGACCTTGGGCGTCCGCTCTTCGACCGTACGCGAAACTCCATGCAGATCAACGACGCCGGACGACTCGCGCTCGAGCATGCCCAGCTCATACTGGCCGAGGAGCAGCGTCTGCGCGATGACTTTGACGCATTGTCAAAACGAACCAGAACGGTACGCGTTGCCAGCGTCGCCCCTGCGCCAACGTGGCGGTTGAGCACCATCATCCTCGAGCAGCATCCAACCACCATCATAGAGCCAGACGTAATAGACGAACGAACGGTCGAGTCCCGCCTGCTCAATGGCACGTGCGACTTTGCGGTTTTGCCTCGGCAGCCACGACTTCCCACGCTCCGTTCGCTACCACTCCTCACCGAGGAACTTTACGCCAACGTGCCCATCGGTCACGTGCTATACGACCGGGACGAGCTCACCTTTGCCGAGCTTGATGGACACTCCTTCCTGGTGTATGGAGGCATTGGCTTTTGGCGCGAGGTGCACGAACGCATGCTTCCCTTTGCGCAGTTTGTTACGCAGCCAGACCGCACCATCTTTTTGCAGCAGGTACGCACCTCGGACCTGCTCACCTTTACCACCAACGCGCCAGAGAACACAAGCGGCCACGAGTCGCGCAAGGCCATACCCATCACCAACCCAGAGGCGCACGTAACGTTTTGGCTCTGCATGCGCAACGATGCGCCCGAGCACGTACAAGCGCTCTTCACCCTCATCCAACAAGCCAGCGTGTAGCAGAGAAAGGGCGGCCCCCAAGGAGCCGCCCCTGAACGTGCCTCTTCGTCGCTGTTCCCCGCGGCTAGGCAAGATCCTTGAAGTGGAAGCTTCTCACGCCGGAAGCGTAGTCTCCCACTATGTGGTCGGTGCCATAGATCTTGTACTTGTACGTAACGAGCCCCTCCAGGCCCACGGGTCCGCGTGCGTGCAGCTTGCTGGTGGAGATGCCCACCTCGGCGCCAAACCCGTATCGGAAGCCGTCCGCAAAGCGCGTCGAGGCGTTCTGGTACACGCCAGCGGAGTCCACGAGCTGCATAAAGCGCTCGGCAGTGGCCGGGTTCTCGGTAACGATGGCGTCGGTATGATGCGAGCCATGCCGATTGATGTGTTCGATCGCCTCGTCCACATTGTCCACAAGCTTGATCGAAATCGTGAGCGCCAGGTATTCCGTGTCCCAGTCCTCATCGGTCGCAGGGGCGCACTCCACGATGGCCCGTACCTCTTCGGTTCCACGCACCTCAACGCCTTCGGCCTCGAGTCCCGCCACGATTGCGGGAAGGGCACGCTGGGCAATGCTCCTGTGAACGAGCAGCGTCTCCACAGCGTTGCAAGCCGCTGTGTATTGCACCTTGGCATCCACCACAATGCGCACGGCCTTTTCGATGTTCGCGTCCTCGTCTACGTAGATGTGGCAAATGCCGTCGGCATGGCCCATCACCGGTATGCGCGTATGGTCCATGATGTAGCGCACAAACGCGTTGGAGCCACGAGGAATGAGCAGGTCGACCGACTCGTCGCATTCCAACAGCTGGCCAATCTCCTCTCGCGCCTCCACTTGGTGCAAGCAAGTGCTCGGCAATCCAGCATCGACTGCGGCCGCATGAATAACCTCAAAGAGCGCTTTGTTGGTACGAAGGGTCTCGCTGCCTCCCTTAAGCAACGCGCAGTTGCCGCTTTTGAGGCAGAGCGTAGAGATTTGCACGAGCGCGTCTGGACGCGCCTCGAAGATCACCCCGATTACCCCAATGGGACACGACTCGCGTACAAGAACGAGCCCGTCGTCCAACTCACGGCGCAGCAGTTCGCGACCCACGGGATCGGGCAAGCTCACCAGATCGGTAATGCCTGCGCACACGTCTGCCAGCTTGTGCTCGTCAAACCGCAAGCGCTTTACCACGGCGGCAGGCACGCCGTCCTTCTCCGCAGCCTCTAGGTCTTGGGCATTGGCGGCAAAGATCTTCTCCTGCTGGTCAAGCAAGGCTTCGCGAATGCGCGCGAGTGCGTCGTTGCGCATTTCCACGGAAGTCGCCGCCATCACCGGACTCTCGAGTTTCATTTGTGCGGCGACCTGTGCGATTGTGCTCATATACTGCTCCTATCGCTCGGTTGTGGAGTCAGTATAGCGAGAATGGCGACCCGTCCCCCAAATGGACCACAGCACGAAACGTACGGTGCACTATACTGCCTAAAAAAGGGGGCAATACCAAAAAAGGGAATCGCATGGATGAGGGACTCATCTTTACCAACAGTAACTGCGTTGGGTGCAATCGATGCGTGCGCATCTGCAGTTCGTTTGGAGCAAGCGTCTCCATTGCAGGGCCAGAGCATTCGTCCATTCGCATCAATGCCGAGCGCTGCATCGTGTGCGGCGCATGCATCGACGTGTGCGCGCACAAGGCTCGCGAGTACGTGGACGATACCGAGGCGTTCTTTGAGGCGCTTGCCGCCGGCGAGCAGATCTCTGTGTTGGTAGCCCCTTCGTTCGAGGCCAAGTATCCCGCAGAGTATCGCAAGGTTTTTGGCGCACTCCGAGAACTGGGCGTCAACCGCATCATTCCCGTCTCGTTTGGAGCGGACGTCTGCACGTGGGCCTACCTCAAGTGCATAGAGGAAGAAGGCCTTCGGGGCATGATTTCCACATCGTGCCCCGTCGTCGTCTCGTACGTTGAGCATTGGCTCCCCGACCTCATCCCACAGCTCATGCCCGTAAAGAGTCCGCTGCTCTGCGCAGCCACCTATTGCCGCGAAGAACTGGGCATTACGGACAAGCTCGCCTTTGTGGGGCCATGCATTGCCAAGCGCCTCGAAGTGGAACGCTACCCAGACCTGTTGTCGTACAACGTGACGTTCCCCAAGCTCTTCGATCACATTCGTCCGCACGAGCATGCCGAGGAATCGGACTTCGACAGCATCGAGTATGGACTCGGCTCATACTATCCCGCGCCAGGAGGACTGGCAGACAACGTACGCTGGTTCCTAGGGGACGACACACCCGTGCGCATAATCTCCGGCAAGCAGTACCTGTATGAACGCTTTGAGAAGAGCAAGCGCAAGATCTTCTCGTTTGGGGAATCGTATGCGCTCATAGACGCACTCAACTGCCAAGAAGGCTGCGTGGAAGGCACCGCCAAGGCATCCGAGAATCGCGAGGATGATGGCTTGGCGCAGATTCATTCCATACGCGCCAACAGCAAGAGTCCGCGCGAGGACTCCCCCTGGAACCCCCTCCTCACGCCGGCCGAGCGTCTCGAGCGCTTTAACCAGCAATTCGCGACGCTCGATTTGGATTCGTATCGCGCGACGTTTGTTGACCAGAGCGCGACGTGCACTGTCCAAATACCCAACCAGGCCGAAGCGGACGCCATCTTTGAGTCACTCCACAAGCAGGAGGCGGAGGCACGGCAGGTAAACTGCTCGGCTTGTGGATACGACAGCTGCTGGGAAATGGTCGTGGCCATTCACAACGGGTTCAACAGTCGCTACAACTGCGTTTACTTCGAAAAGGAGGAGGCAATATACCTCACGCGCATGTCGTATGGCGACGAGCTCACGGGCGTGATGAACCGCAACGCACTCGAGCGCGCCAAGGGCGAGCTCTTTGGCAAGGGGCATTCCCTTTGCCTCATCGTCGCAGACGTTAACGGCCTCAAGCAGGTAAACGACTCAATGGGACATGTGGCTGGCGATTATCTGATCATTGCGACGGCCGAGGCGCTCGCCAACCAATTTGGGCGTACGCAGGTGTTCCGCACAGGCGGTGACGAGTTCCTCGTAGTGCTGCAGGACTTCACGATAGCCGAGGCCGAGCAAGGAATGAAGCTGGTACGCGAGTACCTACGCGATCGCGACGTAAGCTCATCCATGGGCATGGCACATTCGGATGTGCACCACCTTGACTTTGACGCCTTGCATCTTCTGGCAGACGCCAAGATGTACGAGGACAAGGCGCATTACTACGAGCAAAGCGGCGCGCAGAGAAGATAGTCACCAAGCAGGCGACTACGACACCCGCACGCCACAAAACGCTTCTGCATTGCGCCAGAGCACGCGCTCAAGCTCGTCTTGGGTAAGGTCGCATTGACGAATCTCGCTGAGCTCATGGGCGGGATTCCACATGGGGTAGTCGCTGCCAAAGAGCACGCGATCGGCACCCCACATGCGGATGAGTTCGGTAAGATGTCTTTTGCCCACCCAGCTCAAGGTACTCGACGCGTCCACGTACAGGCGCTCAAATCCCAGCAGCTCCTCGTGCAGCACGTCGTAGCCAATGTCATAGATGGACCATCCGCCCATGTGCGCCGCATTGACCACAAGATCGGGAAAGGCCTTGAGAATGTGCACGAGCCGACTCGGATGCGAGTAGCCATAGCGATAGTCTCCGGTATGCACTACCAGCGGCACTCTGCCGGCGATAATCTCATAGAACTTCATGAGGCGAGGGTCGTCCATGTTGACCTGCTGCGTGTCTGGATGCAGTTTGAAGCCGTGCAGGCCGAGCGAAAGCGCGTAGTCCACCTCGGCTTCCATGTCCTCGCACTCGGGATGCATGGTGCCAAACCCAATGAATTCGGGGTGCTTCGCGCACTCATCCGCAATGAATTTGTTGATGGTGGGCACAGAGCGTGCGGTCGTGGCCACGGAGTGCACGATGGCATGGGTAATGCCTGCCGAGTGGTATATGCTCAGCAAGTCGTCTGTGGTGCCCTTCCCTGCCATGGACTGTTCTATGCCATCGAAGG
>JAFWMI010000001.1 GCA_017513965.1 Atopobiaceae bacterium | reverse complement strand
TCCTTTATAACACGCTCCTTTTTCATGTGACATGTCACAGGGGGACGGTTCTATTGTCACCCCGATCGTGGGTAGGTGACAGGAGAACCGTCCCCCTGTCATCTGCGGCTTGAGCCCATGTGACAGGGGGACGGTTCTCCTGTCATCCAGCCCCCTGCCCCTTGCTCCTTGGATTGGGCGAGCTCGAATTCTAGTGTCCGATCTCATCGAGAGCCGCCGCGAGGGCGTCCAGGTCCGCCTCCGTCGTGGCCCAGCTAGTAGCGAGACGCACGATGGCGTGATCGGTGTCAGACTTCTCCCAAAAGCTGTAGCCCACGCGTTCCGCGAGCCGTGAGACACCGTCGTCCGACAACTCAACGAAGACCTGATTGGTGGGCGAGCCAAAAACGAGCCGGTAGCCCTGTGCGGCGAGCAGCTCCCGCATACGGTCGGCTGCCACGATGGCGGCACGACCGACCCGCTCGTAAAGCTCTCCCTCAAAAAGCACGTCAAACTGCATCCCCACAAGCCAGCTCTTGGCTAGCAGCGCCCCGTGCTGCTTCATCTGCGTGAAGAATCGCGGGCAGATAGCAGGATTGGGAAAGACGACCGCCTCACCGAGTAGCGCCCCGCACTTGGTGCCGCCTATGTAAAAGGCATCCGCTAAGCGCGCAAGATCGGGCAGCGTGACGTCGTTCGCCGGGCAGCCAAGCGCGTAGGCTAGGCGCGCGCCGTCCACGTAGAGGCGCATGCCGTGCTCGTGGCAGACGTGCGAGATTGCCTCAAGCTCCATGCGCGAGTAAAGCGTGCCGTACTCGCTGGGCTGCGAAATATAAACGACTCCCGGTTGCACCATGTGGTCACGGTTGTCGTCGGTCTCCCATGAGGCGGCGCATGCCTCCACCTTCTTGGCTGTGAGCTTGCCCAGCTCGCCGGACAGCTCGATTACCTTGTGGCCGCCATGCTCGATAGCGCCGGCCTCGTGCACGCTCACGTGCCCGCTCGTGGCGGCCACGACGCCCTCCCAAGGGGCAAGCAGCGCGTCGAGCACGACCATATTGGCCTGGGTGCCACCCGCCAGGAAGTGCACGGCGGCACTGGGACATGCGCACGCCTCGCGGATGCGCCCGCGCGCAGACTCGCACACGTCGTCTGCACCGTAGCCCGCATGGCACTCCATGTTGCCTTCCACCATGCGTCTCAGAATTGCGGGGTGGCACCCCTGTTGGTAGTCAGATGTGAACGACACGTAGCCCATGGTTGCTTCTTTCCTTGCCGCTTGAAGGCTATAGGACGTCAAACGCCCAATCATCCTGGAAATCGTTGTTGTCGCACTACACCCACCCATTGCCGCCAGACAGGGCTTCAAGCTGCTTATCGCTAAGATCGACGCCTTCCTCCTTGGCGAGTGCGACCAGCTCGTTGATGTTCTTTGCAGATTTCAGCTTCTCCTGGAACTCGGGGTTATTCAGGTCCTCGAAGTTCAGGGCGCCTCCTTGGTCGAGTTTTTCTGCTGCTGTCAATTCTACGCGAGCCAAGCGGGTTCTGCCCCCGGCGATGTGCGAACGCGGTGGGCTTGTGACGCGGCTGGATACTTTCGCCATCGAAAGCGTGGCCGTTTGGCGTTCTCACTCAAAGCGAGCCACCGGCAGACTCCTTCTGGCAAAGCGCCAGGAGCTTCTTCTCGGACAGAATCTCATGCGTCTTGAACTCGCCATTCATGAAGAGCGTGAAGTTTGTAACTGGTGTAGGCGCACTCTGGGCAGCCTCGCAGCTATCGATTTTGATGATGTTCATCGCTATGCCATGCTCCTCCGCTGCCTTGGCAAGGCGCGGGACCCAATAGTAGGTAAAGGGGCATTGGTCCGAGTAGTAAAGCAGAGGGCCGGTCTCCGAGACGTGCGGATGCCGTGCACATTCTTTAAACTGAGGAGGCTCTGCAGCGTCATCGAAGGGAAGGTACCAGAGCTGAATGCCAACGTCGGACTCGTCTGCCACCATGAACCCCTTGTGCCTTAAGTATTTTGGGTCTGCAAGAAAGCCCTTCTTTCTTGCAGAGGACAGCACGCAGAGGCCCTTTCGGCCTTGGGCCTTGGCGTCGGCGATGCATTTGTTTAGAAGGTCATTTGAGTAGCCATGCCCCTTGAGCGCACCAGACACCCACAGGCAGTTGATGTGCATGTAGCCATCCGCATCAAGGGGATGCCATGCGACCTCTGCTGGCATGTACTCGATAAAGCACTTTCCACGCTCTTCGCTGCGATAGAACACCAATCCGTCCTGAAAACGGTCCTTGAGCCACTCCTTCTTCTTGTCGCTCTTCTTGTTGGACATCGCGCAGCAGATGTGCTCTTTATCAATGTTGTCTTCGGTGATTCTGATGTACGCCATTTTAGTGCCGCAGCGTCACCTCCCCCTGAAGAAGGCCCCAGGTCCATGAGCCTAGGGGCCGCTGAATCCTATGGCCGCAACTTGCGGCGACGGCGTGCACGGTCAAGCCCGCCACCCGCACGCCGCAAGCAGCGCCTCGTCGACAGTATATACGTTGTCAAAGCAACCGGACGCACGCTACAACACTTGGAGGCCTGGCTTTGCTGTACGGAGGTCAGATATGATTATGGGCGGCGCCCTCTTCATGCCTTGCCTGTGCGTTCGAAGACCAAGAGCGATTTTGCCACCAGCATGGCAAAGGAGAAGATGCCGGCATATGGTTGCCTTGCCGCAATGAAGATCGCAACACAGACGACCGATAGCGCAACCCCTGTGGCTAGAAAGGCCCTGCTCCAATTTGGCTTGTCGAGGTTGGATGCGACCATCTCGAAAAACCCGCAGATTACTGTCATGGCAACAATAGCCACGAAAGCGCCCTTAACCCATGGGCTTGTTCCGGACAAGGCGAGAAGCGAGACCGCAGACGGATCGCCCGACCCGTTCCCAAACGCCGGGATAAACAGAAGCAGGCCCAGCAAAATGTCGAGCGTGCCGCATATCAGCGACGAGTACTTGCCGACGAACTCCTCCTTATCCCTCTCTGCCGCAATGACGACTTCGTCCGAAGTAATCAGCTCGTCAATGGACACGGAGAAGAATCGCGACAGCTCTTTGAGCGAGTCGATGCTCGGGTAGCCCCTGCCCGACTCCCACTTGGACACAGCGGTACGTGATACGAAGATAGCCTCGGCGAGCTCCTCCTGCGTGAGCGACCTGCCCTTCCTCAACTCCTGCAGCTTCTCATTGAACTCCATCGTCTTCCCTCCGATTTCGTTATGGAAAGCTTAGCATCGATGTATGCGACGGCGAACCGGTACAGCGCAAAGAGACCGAAAGCAAGGAGAACCGAGCCGACGATGTCCGTCGCCCAATGCACGCCTGAGATCAACCTGCCCACAACCATGAATACCGAGAATGTAATAACGAACATGGCCGTAGCTTTCCTGAGCAGCATGTTGCTCGATCTCCTATCGACCTGAAACTTCAACGTCGGCATCACGCTCAAGACAAGCAGCGTCGTAGAGGACGGGTAGGACGCTTCCATAACCCCTTCTATGGGAATAGGCCTGTAGTTGATTGGCACCATCTCGAAGATCAGGTAGAAGAAGATGACCGCTATGTAGTAGACACCCAAGAGCAGAATGTCTGGGTCGACCCTGAGCATGCCCCTGCGCGCTACGAGTTGGACGGCCCCAAACGCTGCGAACCCCAAGCAGATAGCGATGGGAACAAGCCCAAGCCAGTCGGTGACCGTGTAGAGACCCGTGTGCACGCCCGTGAGTCCGTGGAACCAGGTATTGATCGTCGCAAAGCCAATGTTGGTTCCGTTCTGTCCGATCGGCTGCACGTCCACGAGTTGGACCAGCGCGGTCCAAAGCGCAAAGGCGGCGATCAGCACCACACCTAAGAATAGTTGTCTTGTCTTTGCCGTGTCCTTCATCGCGTCTTCCTTTCCTCGGCAGCTTGAGTGCCTTGAAGGTAGACGCTGACTGCGGATATAAAAAAGAGCCGTGCCGTCACATTGACGACACGCTCCGTCACATCGCCTCTGAACAGGTGTTATGTATAACGGCGACTTGCAGCTTTCAGGAGCTTACTCTCGCTAGGCGCCGAAGCGCAGACGCAATGCGTGGTACCGTACGCGCGACGAGAGCGGCATGCGCCACCTCATTCCCTCGTTCATCGCGTCCTTGCATGGGTTGCACATCCCGCACGGCTTCCATGAGCTTTTGCTTCACGGCTTCGAGCAGCGTTGACTGTAAATCCATGCATTAAGTAATTCAACCTACACGTTGTACGATACTGGATGACGAGCTACGCGGATGGCTACGCTCTTCCCGTCCTTATGAAATGGCCCTCCTGGACTGCGGCAAACGTCGCGATGGCGCAAGCGATGATGGCAGGCACGGTAACGCCGACGAGCGGTATGGCAAAGGGGACGAGGAAGACTACGAGCCCTGCGACCTTGTTCGTCGTGGTGTGAGGCATAACAAGGTGCCTCTCGACCTTAAGGCCGCTGGCTGCGTTCACCACCTTCACAAGGGCTATCGCCGCTACCCATATCCACAACCACGTGGGCACGTCGATGGCGGGCAGTATCTTTACCATGCAAACGATGACCAGCACGAGGTCCGCGACACTGTCGAGCCTTGCGCCAAGCTCGGTTTCCGTCCCCGTCCTTCTCGCCACGTAGCCATCGAACATGTCCGTGACCCCAGCAAGTGCGTAGAGCACGAAGAACGCCGGTGAGAGCGCGGCCAGTACCAGCAGTGCGAGGCTGAGCAGAATCCTGCAAATCGTGAGCGCGTTTGCCAGACCCCTCTCCCCCTTCCCGGCCATAGTTACCTCCTGTACTATGGCATAGCTATCTTGCCGACGTCGGGATGGTCTGCGAAACGCACGTAGGCAAGCCATATCTCCCACGGCACGGGTCTCGAACTAGCGGACGAGACTGTCATAGAGGTCGCCTTCCTCGTCATCCATCTCTGCTGGAAGGACGCTCGAACCAAACCGTGGGTCTATAGGCAAAACCGTCGCCTCATTGTATACCGGACCCGTCGCCGGACGCATGTCGAACGGAAGCCCGCCCACCTCAATTGACTTAATGAGGAAGGTGTTCACAGCGTCACTGAGGCTCATACCCCACCGAGCGTACACTGCCGCAGCCTTGGACTTCACATCAGGCAGCACGTAGGATTTCACCTCAGCGCTCCTTGCAGCCATAGTTACCTCCTAGACTATGCTTTATCTATGCATATTATAGGCATTTAAGGGTTAGTACAAAACATGTGTCTAACTAGTCCCAGTCGCGTCTCCACGGATTCGGCCTGTGAAGCTCTTCCTCCTCCATGTTGTGGGACACATTCGTCCCACAAAACAAGGGAAGGTTAGGACCCGCAAGGATTCTACCTGCTCATTTGTTTGAGCGACTCGTTCTTCGCACCGTCTTGTGGGACGCGTTCGTCCCACAAGACGAGGGGGGTTGAGGACTGGTCGTGCAGGACGAGCGTAAGCAGGTAATAGCCAGCCGACATGTTCTGCTTACCGGCCTCATCGCAAAACACGGACAACGACGCCAAGGCAAAACTGAATTTGAATTTGTTAGCCCGTCAGCGCGAGGTACGTGAAGAGCGCAAGTACCCTCCCGCCCTGAGTCAAGGGGACAGGTCATTTGACTCATTCCTGTGAGTCAAACGACCTGTCCCCTTGACTCCTGTGGGATCTCTAATAGATTCGCGCGTATTATAAGCAACATGGCAACCGTTAAGGGAAAGGAAATACCATGGAGTTCAACGATTTGAGCAAAGAGCAGCAGGAGAAGGCGATGGCGTGCAAGACGCCAGAGGAAATCTTGGCGCTCGCCAAGGATGAGGGCTACGAGCTTTCCGACGAGGAGCTGGAGAGCGTCAACGGCGGCATGATGTGGGGCGATGTCTGCGTGGGCGTGGCATGCAAGGTGTGCCGTGGCTACAAGGGCTGCAAGTGCTACTAGGGCGCGCTATTTGAGGCTGGGCCTTGCGGACGTAGCCGTTACGGACTCGGCGTCACGAGCGCAGGTAGCACGAGACGTAAATGAGTTGTTCGAGCAGGGGCATGGCCCCTGCTCCCATAAGGAGGAAGACGTGGAAGAACGGCGAACCGCGGGCGATGCAGGCTGGCATGCCTCGCGCTATAACCTGATGGCAAGGGTTCCGGGTACCAAGAACGTTGCCATCGCCAACCTGTTCAAGGGCAATTGTGCGGAGTACACACCGATCGAGATGTTCCTGCTGTCGGTGATAGAGGAGCTCGATGAGGGCCATCCCATAATTGAGCGCTTCGCGCGTCGGGGCGTTATCTGCAAATTTGACGAGCGGGCCGCGCTCGAGTCAATGGGCCGAGCCGCCTGTGCGTACGGTGGGTCCGTGGCGCTCACCATTTGCCCGACCATGGGCTGCAACTTTGACTGTCCGTACTGTTTCGAGAACCACAGGCGGGGGAAGATGTCGCAAGAGGTGCAGGACGATGTCGTGGCGCTCGCCGAGCGTATGATGGACGCCTCCTCATCCAAGAATCTCTCCGTAAGCTGGTTTGGGGGCGAACCGCTCCTAGCCCCCGATGTCATTGAGTCGCTTTCGCAACGGCTGATGGCGCTCGTGGAGCGGCGGGGCGGTGAATACTCGGCCGGCATCATTACCAACGGGTACCTCCTGACACAGGAGATAGCGGATATGCTCGCCCGCTGCAAGGTCGATTCGGCGCAGATCACCATAGACGGTTTGGGTGCGACACATGATGCCACGCGTTACCTGCGAGGCGGTGGACCAACCTTCGAGCGCATAACAGCCAACCTGCGCGACGTGAAGATACCCTTCAAGGTGAGCGTTCGCCACAACGTACACGAAAGCAACTTATCCCAGATTGACGACTTGGAAGCGTTCGTTGAGGAATTGGCAAGGCTTTCGGGCAACGACCTCGAGTACTACACCGCCGTCTTGTATGGCAGCGAGGTTGCGGACGAGCGTGGAGGCCAAGTGGGACTGCTGTGCGGCTCGGATGCCAGTAGCGTGGGAGTCAGGCAGGAGGCCAACCGATTTGAGGCTGGCCATGGTTACTACTGTGGCGCGAACATGCTGTGGAGCGTTGGCGTTGACGATTGCGGCAACCTGCAGAAGTGCTGGGAGTCTGTTGACAAGCCGCAGTTCTCGTTTGGCACGGCGCATGACTGGGACCCCAACGATCCGCTGGCAACGGCAAGCAATCCGGACAACCTCACCATGTACCTCAACCTGGCATGTCCCTTGCCCGACGAGGAATGTCGCGAATGCGTTTGGCTGCCCATGTGCGTGGGTGGGTGTCCCCACAAGCGCCTGACGACGGGCCGCGGATGCGTGGCGTTCAAGGACGAGCCTGAGCGCTATGTGCTTGCGCTGCACGATCGCATTGGTAAAGGCATGCGTCATGGCGAAACGAAGGATGAGTCAAAGTCATAGCTTTGCTTCGGGCTAGAATTGCGCACGCTCGACCTTTTATCCGAATCTAACAGTCTAGGAGACGGGTGATTGATGCGTCAGGTCGAGCTGCGAAAATGCGCATCGGTCATCATCAGATGGCGGACCACCCTTGCAACCTCCGGCCACCTCTCGTTTGCCTGCTTGGAGTCAAGGGGACAGGTCATTTGACTCATTCCTGTGAGTCAAATGACCTGTCCCCTTG
>JAFWMI010000043.1 GCA_017513965.1 Atopobiaceae bacterium | reverse complement strand
GGCCGCGTGCATCGATACCCTATTGGGTCATCCTGCCCGCATCCTCCTGGTTCCTTACGTACTTCCTTCCGGTCACCTCGTTAAGGCTCATGGCACGGACAAAGTATCCCCGTGCACAAAACGTCCTGTCGCGGCGATACTGCACCGATGAGACGGGAGGATGTTTCCCCGAGGGGCGAAGAGGACGCCCCCGACTCTCTTGTAGGGGGAAAGAATGGTTGAGCGGTGTCAAGATTTCGGACACGAAAACCTCAGGAAATCACGCCGCCAGCTGCACCTCCTCCAGACTTGACTCGAACCTCTCGAAGAACTGGTCCATCAGCTCGGCCGGCCTGCGCCAGCCCACGCTCGCGTGAGAACGCGCCCTGTTGTAGTACTTATTCCTACAGCGGAATAAGTACTATAACCGCTACCGCCCGCACGAGGCCATTGGCGATCGCGTGCCGGCCGAGGTCATGGACGAGTTCTTCGGACGCTTCGAGGCGGGGTTGGCATATGACTCGGACATGATGATGGCAGCCTAAAAAATCTGCAAAAACCTTGTCCATTATCTTGGCAGGGCTCACGCCTCGCAGGTCCGGATGCCGCTGCTGTACAGAAGGCGGAACACGACCGGCATCACGAGCTCGTTGCGCCGCGCCACGTCGCGGGCACATCCCTTGCCCCTGTATGCGTCGCACTCGGAGAACAGGCGGGCGAGCTCGTCCTCGGTGAACGCATGCGGCACGAGCTTGGCCGGCGTCCGTCGCGGAAGCTGCGGCGCGACGACGTCGGTCTCGCCCCTTGCGCGCAGGAACTTGACCAGGGCCACCACCGGGTTGCACCTGGAGATGCAGGTGTTCGCAGACTCGCTCTCCCGCCTCCCGCACCACGCGTCGACCATTCCCTGCGTCAGGCAGTCGCACCCGGGAAACAGCTCGGCGCACATCCTGTCGAACCTGCGGAGGTTTGACTGGTAGACGTCGCAGATGGCGTCCGCCGCCTTGCGCGACCTCACGAACTCCTCGATCTGCCAAGATGCGCCAGATGCGTAAGGTGTCCCGGTCATGACAGCACCCCCTCCGCAACTGGGAAACCGGACACGTCGATCGCCCGCCTCCTCAGCCCGTCCACGTCCGCCGCGATGTACCGCTCCGTTGTCACGGGGGACGAGTGGCCCAAGGCCGCCGCGATAACCGACCTTTCGGCCCCGGAGCCGAGCATCGCGGTGGCGGCAGTGCGCCTGAACAGGTGTGTCCCCCTTCGGCAGCCGGGCGTGCATCGCACGCCGGCGGCATCGAAGATCTTGGCGGACACGGACCTGACGGCGTCGGCGCTGATGGCGCCGTACGGCCACCTCCTCGAGACGAACACGTTGGGAACCGTGCTCGCGCCCCTGTCCCCATTCACGTAGTCCCAGACCGCGTTCCCGACGTGGGCAGTCAAAGGCAGGGTGAGCGGGACGCCGGTCTTCGCCTGCACGATCTCCACCAGGTCGAGTTCCCAGTCTATCGAGTCGAGCCGCAGCGCGGCCACGTCGCACGCGCGCATGCCGGTGTAGTACAGCACGCATCCGGATCGCCCTGTCGCGCTGCGTGAGCGCGCCTTCTTCCAGGACCCCCTGCACCGCCTCGCGCTCCTCGCCGTCGAGCGCGTCGCAGAGCTTCCGCCACCTTCTGGGCACCGGGATGACGGACGCGAGCTCTGCGCATCCGGGGATGCCGTTGGCGCCATTGAGCACGGCCCTGATCCGCTGCGCATACGCGGAGCTGTATGCGGGCCTCCCGTCCGGCCCCGCCAGAATCGAGAGGACGACGTCCTCGGTGGCGTCTGACGGGCTGCTGCACCCACGATCCTCGAGCCTCTCGAAGAAGCATGCGGCGCAGGACAGCTCCCCGCGGACGGTTGACGGGCTTTTCCGCGATGCCACACGGCTCTTCTCGTAGGTCTCGAGCACCGTGCCAAAGCCTTCGCCGATCCGCGAGCGCGCGGTGTCCGCGACGATCCTCGTGCTGCCGGCGACGGGAAGCTCGCCATGCTCTACCAGGCGAACGACGCGACGCAGATGCCGCAGCATCCGTCTGCCCGCATTGACGGACGTCCACCTCGCTCGCACTTCCTTCTCGGCGTCGGCCCACGTCTCGAACCCCTCGGCCTCGCTGGCGAGCCATTCGCAGAATCGTTCCAGCTCACGTACGTAGAGCTCGGAGTACCCGAGAGCGACCATTCGCTCGACGAGCTCGGGCTCCGCCGTACGAACCTTCATTGCGTCCATGCAACAACCTCCTCTTCCATCGATGAACACGGACGCAATTCAGGCTATTGATTACCCCGACCTTCCGAAGGACCCGACGTGCCTACGCCGCGGCTTCCTCGGAGGTCGGGATACCCGTGCGGTCGGGATAATAGAACGACTCTATGTACCAGATCACGGCCGTGCGGGCCTTGGCCCTCGTCTCGAACGTGAGCCTGTGGCACCACTCGTTTTTCAGTGATCCGAAAAAGGACTCGCTGATTAATGCTGAAATCTGCATTAATCAGCGAGCGCTGGTTCCGCGACCTGAAGCACAACTGCATATACCAGACGGAGTACAAGAACATGCGCGAGCTGAGGAGGGTCATATCCGATTACGTGGAAAGGTACAACTTCAGGAGGCTGCACTCGTCGCTTGACTACGAGACGCCGGCCGAGTGGTACTTCAGCGGAATCAACGAGTCGAACGCGCCTGCGGACAAGATGATGAAGTGGGCGGCATGAGGGGCAACGTCAGGCAGGAGAACGTTCTAATGGGTCAATGTGGTCTCTCTATGAAAACCGATTGTTCTGTCCAAAGAAACCTGCCACTTTAAACATCGTGTCGGCCGTGGTCGCGCCGCTCGTTTCGAACGACGAGAGGTCGAGCGTCCGCAGCGACGTGCAGGTCTGGAACATGAGCGTGAGGTTCGTGACGGAGGTGGTGTCGAACGAGCTGAGGTCCAGGCTCTCCAGCGCCTGGCAGGAGGTGAACATGTTGCTCATGTCCATGACGTTGGAGGTGTCGAAGCCGGAGAGGTCGAGCGACTGCGCGACCCAGCAGCCACCGAACATGCCGGACATGTTCGTGCACGAGGAGGTGTCCAGCACCTCCGTGGGCACGTGGACGAGCGCGTTGCAGCCGCATAACATATGGCTCATGTCGGTAACGGCCGAGGTGTCCCAGCCCGTGACGTCCAGGCTCGCCATGGCCTTGCAGAGGGAGAACAGGTACGACATGTCGGTGACGCCGGAAGTGTCCCATCCGGACAGGTCGAGCGATGTGACGTGCTCGCACTGGCAGAACATGTGGGACACATCGGTGACGTTCGAGGTGTCGAAGCCGGAGGGGTTGATCTCCCCCAGGTAGCGGCAGTAGTTGAACATGTACGCCATCGATGTGGCCGCCGAGGTGTTAAACGGTGTTACGTCGAGGTGTTGCAGGTTGGAGCATCCGTCGAACATGTGCGCGAACGAGGTCGTGCCGGAGGTGTCGAGCCCAGTCAGGTTGACGGATGTGAGGTGCCATGCGCCGTAGAACCACCAGGCGCAGCTGGCCGGGGACACCGTGCACCCGTCGGCGACGGCCACCGACTGGTAGCCGTAGTAGGGGTCGGCGTACTCGTGCCAAGGGACGTCCTCTGCGCACGTTGCCTCGATCGACTCTATGCCTCCCCACACGTAGCCCGTGTGGGTGTTTCCCATGACGTCCGTGATCGTCTGGTTGGGACCGTCAGCAACGCTCTCGTACGATCTGATCAGGGTGAGCGCCTTTGTCGAGGAGTCGAACACCGCGTAGGCGGTGCTGCTGGGTCCTCTGTTCGGGGGTGCTGCCGAGAGCGATACGGGAGGTGGTTCTTCAATCGGGGGAGCCGTCTCATCCTCCTCGTTCGAGACGGGCTCTTCCGGATTTGTGCCCTCGGACTCCACGGGAGACTGGTCCTTGTCTCGTACGCTCTTGTCCTCAGTGGGCTTCGCGGGCGCTTGGTTGGGATCGTTTGGTGATGATGGCTCTTCTTCTGCCGGGGTGTCCTCCGCCGCGAGCGCGACGGAGGGCAGGGGCAGCTGCTGCGCGAGCAGAAAGGCCACGAGCAGGGCGGCCGCTATCCCTCTCAACGTGCGTGTCATCTGTTGGTCCTCCTACCCGTGGCTCTGTCTCAGTCATGTGCCGGCCACCCTTTGTCATGGGCGGCCGGCGGGAAGTCCTTCCTACGCGCTCGGAGTGCCGTAGAGCGTAATCTCGCTCGCTCCCGCACCCGCTACCGAGACGGCCGCTGCGACGTTCGCGATGGCCGTGCCGCTGGAGGTCTTCCAGGTGTATCCGGTAGGCAGGCTGCCGGTGGTCGTGCTCTTGCTCGTCACGAGGTCAGGGATGGAGTTGTCGCTGTTGACCAGGTGAATCACGAAGCGGTCTGCGTTGGCGGCCGCCTGTGCGGCGATGCCGAGGGCAACGGTCCAGTGGACGGTGGCGACCCGCGTCTTCGTCGCCGAGTCAAGCGAGCCGAACCCGCCGACCTTGCCCGTGAGGGAATTCAACGCAAGCTCGCCTCCCTGCTGGACGTCCCAGTCTCCGGCCTTAGGCGCCTTCTCGGTGAGGTAGGCACCGAAGTTGTCGTCGGTTCCGCTCCCGGGTTTTACCTGGAGGAAGACCTTGTCGTTGGTATTGGCCTGTGCCGCGCTGGCAACGACCGTTGCCGGTGAGGTAGACGTCGTCTTGATCTTGCTCACGTGGACAGACCCCAGCTTGGTGTTGTTCTTGATCTTGACCGTGTTGTCCGAGGGACCGGTGAGGTTGCCTTCGCTGTCCGCCACGTAGTTGATGGCGACGGGCAGGACGACCTTGATGTTCTCGTCTGCCGATCCCTCGGGGGTGGTGATGTCGCTGGACTGGCTCTCGATGTAGAGGTTGGTGTCACCTCCCGAATCGGCCAGAGCCACGGCCGGGGCAATGGTGCCGAGTGCCATCGCGAGGCCGAGGCCCGCCGCGACCGCCTTTTGCGCGATTCCGTATCGTTTCATGGGTATTTCCCTTCTTTCTGGGGCGACGTGCCCCGGACGGTTGCGAGACCTGTTCCCGCGCCTATGGATATGGAAGGGCCGGACGCCGAGTCGAATCGCCCGGCCTGGTTCCCTACTCGGATGCGGGGACGACCTCAAGGGTCACCTCGGCAGCGCAGCTTGCACCGAAAGTGTCGTGACCGAGGAGCTGTCCTTCGTCGGAGACGAGAGTGGGTGACTGCCCGTAGCCCTGGAACTGCACGGTGAGCATGTGGATGCCGACTGGCAGCGCGTGGGCGAGCTCGACGAACTGCAGGTACTCGTCGGGAGCTATGGCACCGGACTCATAGAGCACGTCGTCCTCGTGGCCCGTCTCCCAGATGCGGACCTTCTGGTCGCAGTGGTTGGCCTCAATGTTCTCTATGCGCACCTCGATGCGCGTCTGGCCCTCGAGCACAGCGACACGGCTCGCGACGGATATCTCCATGGAGTACCAGGCGACATCCTGGTCCAGATCCGCCTGTATCTCCTCGGGCGTCTTGCCCTCGTAGTGGCCCTTTCGCGCACTGGGATCTCCCCAAGCTCCGAGCAACCACGCCGCGAGGAGGGCTGCCGCGACCAACGCACTTGCAATGGCGATGGGGATGCGCTTGCTGAGCGCGCGGGCGATTACGATGTC
>JAFWMI010000042.1 GCA_017513965.1 Atopobiaceae bacterium | reverse complement strand
TGCCGGGTGGACGTCGCCTCTCGTTTTCCATGACTGGCTTTGACAAGGACGAGGACCTTGAGGTTGAGTTCTTGCTCGACCGCGAGCCACGGGACTCGATGGTCATCTGCACGCCATGGATCGAGGATCCCAAGGCGTTCTACTACAACCGCAAGGTGCTGGGCATGCGCGCGCAGGGTGGCTTTAGGCGTGGGGCTCAGGTGCACGTGTTCTGTCCCGAGGACTCGCTGGGATTGCTGGATTGGGGCCGTGGCGTTTGGACCTACGACAACGTGTGGTACTGGGCCGCCGCACAAGGCTACCAAGGCGATCATCTCGTGGCGATTAACTTGGGCTATGGCTTTGGCGACACGTCTGCAGCCAGCGAGAACATGGTCTTTGTGGACGGCATTGCGCACAAGCTCAGCCGCGTGGACTTTGGGATCCCCCAAAACGAGGATGGGACGTTCTCCTATTTGGAGCCGTGGCACATGCTCGACAACGAGGGCCGTCTTGACCTCGTGTTTACCCCACAGATTGACCGAACGGACAACATAGACGTTGCAGGCGTCGTGCAGAGCACCCAGCATCAGGTGTTTGGCACGCTGGACGGGTTCGTGGTGCTCGACGACGGAGCCAAGCTAGACATCTGCGGCCTGCGCGGCTCGTCCGAGCACATCCATAACCGGTACTAGGCGCGGGCTGAGCATGTCGCTCAATCGCAAGGAGGCCTTGCACGCATTCGATGAGTATGTGCGCGCATACGACCCGTCCAACCCACGCATCGCGCTCAAGATCGCGCACACGTATCGCGTTGCCAGCCTCTGCGAACGCATAGCCACAAGCGTTGACGGGTTTCGCGCACAAGATGTGGACCTTGCTTGGCTTTGCGGACTACTCCACGACATAGGACGCTTTGAGCAAGTGCGTCAGTACGACACCTTCAACGATGCCAAGTCGTTGAGTCACGCAGCGCTGGGGGCAAACATCCTCTTTGGCGATGCAAGCCCCATCAGCCCCTGCATTAGACGATTCCTGAGCACGCGCGATGAGGACGACCTCATACGTACCGTCGTGGCCACCCATAGCGATTATCGGCTGCCCGCAAATCTGGACGAGCGAACCACGGCGTTTTGCCACGTGCTACGCGATGCCGACAAGATCGACATTCTCAAAGTCAATTGCATTTGTCCCATCGAGGACATATATGGCGTGACGCAGGAGCAGATGGAAGCGAGTGCGCTGAGTCCTGTGGTGGTCGAGACGTTCTATGCGCATCGTACGGTTCCGCGCGACATTCGCGTGTATCCGGCAGACATCCTGGTGAGCCACATTTGCTTTGCCTGGGAACTCGTGTATCCCATGAGCAGGAGGCTCATGTGGGAGCAAGGCCATTTGGAGCAGATGCTCTCCCGCACCTTCAAAGATCCCCGCACACAAAACGAATTCGAGCGCATGGCAACTCACATGCGCTCGACCCTAACATAACTTTGCAACATGGGGTGAGTCCCCTTGCATGCGTGGGGGCTGTCCCCTCGATTGCTATTGGATGCGGGTGCGGCAGTACGGGCACACCTTCCAGTCGGCATTGAGCGGGCGATGGCAGGTGGGGCACACGTTGCGCACCTGCGTGTTGCACATGGGGCAAACAACGAAGTCGCGGTCAATCGAGGCACCGCACTTGGGACAAAGCCCGTAGTGAGAAAGCTGGTGCTCGCGCAGGGCAATGTCCAAGTCCTGCTCCTCGCGGTCGATGAGGTACGAGCTGGGGCGCAGGATAACATAGGCCAATATGCCCACAATTGGCACTACCGCAACTATTGCCCAAAGCCAGCGAGGTTCAGCTCCACGCCGTGCGGCATCGCGAATCACATATATGATTGAGAGAAGATAAACCGAGACCACACAAACCACCATGAGAATCAGCACCATGGTGACCTCAGGGGTAATGAGCTGCCTGAACAGTTCGTTCATAAGCGCGTGCTCCTTAGTCGTACGATTAAGCTGCTGTTGTCGCTAGCAGCAGTATAACAGGTCTTGTCTTGAACGTAACAGAATTATGGCAAGCTTGTGTTCAGAGTCCGCCTCTAACCACTGAGGGACAGTCCCTCTTTGGTTAGGGGTTTACGGACGCCGGTAGATGGCGCAGTTGTTGGGCGTTTCATACATGGCAACCTCAACAACCGGTAGTCCCGCCTGGCAGAGTCGCTCGCAGGCATAGCGTGCGAGGTTCTCGGCAGTCGTGCGAAACGGCAAGACCGTAAGCGAGAACCCCTCCCCCGCCAACGCCTCGATCGTTTGAGGCTTGAGCGAGCCCTCCTCCACCAAAAAGGTGTGGTCGAGCTCATTGGCCAACGCACGTACCTCTTGCTTAAAAACGCCAAAGTCGAGCACCATGTCCTTCATGGTTCCCTCGCGCTGCAGCTCGTCCTGCCCGAGCGTAACGACCATGCGCCAACGGTGTCCGTGGAGGTTCTCGCATTTGCCGTAGTAGTCCGTAAGAAAATGCGCGCTGTCGAAGCACGCCTCTGTTCGCAAGCCATACATGGCTATGCCCTCCCTCGCAAGAGACCAGCAACCTCACCGGCCGTCGTGATGGACCCACAGGCTACGAACGGCTCATCAACAAGTGCGTCGACAGCCTCGCGTACGCTGGCACAGACCGCAGTCGGCTCCACACCTTCGGCCTCAAAGCATTCCGCCAAATCCTGGGGGCCCAAGGCCCGCGCCGAGCTCGTGCACGTTACCACCACACGCGGGAACTCATGTGCCAAGAGCCGCACGATGCCCTGCACGTCCTTGTCGGCGAGCACGGCGCACAGCAACGTTGGCCTGCGATCCACGCAGGGCTCGATGGCCCGCACCGCCGAGAGAAACACCTCGACGGATTGGGGGTTATGGCATGCGTCCACCAGAGCCAGCGGCTCCGTGTGCACGACATCGAATCGGCCAGGCGTGGGACAGCCCGCCACCGCATCCACGAGCGCATTTGCATTGAGCACCCTGCCCAGGTACGCCTCGGCAAGCGCCACGGCACACGATATGTTCGCGGCCTGATACGCCGGCTTGAGCGCCCGTATTCCCTCATAGTTGGCCCGTGGCGTACGTACGCTCAACTGCAGGGCATCCCCTATGTGCGACGGACGCCTCTGTACGGCAAACGTGGCACGAGGACACCCCTCGAGCTCGCGCAATGCCTGCGTGCCAATGATCTCTTCCGCATCGGCCGGAGTCTGCGGCCGCAAGACGACGGCTGCCACATCCTCACGCTCTGCCTGCTCGAGGAACACATCCTCCACCGAATAGGGCGTCGCGGTTCCCACCCCAAGAACGCACGCCCGACCGCGCTTTATAACTGCGGCCTTCTCGCTTGCTATCTCCTCGAGCGTGTTGCCCAATATGCGCATATGGTCCAAGCCAATGCCCGTTACCGCTACCGCACGTATGGACTTGGCCGCAGAGGTAGCATCCCACCTGCCGCCCATGCCCACCTCGAGCACCGCCACGTCCACATCGCGCTTGGCAAAAATGGCCAGCGCCGCCACCGTGAGCGTGTCGAACTCGGTGATGTCGTATGGCCGCTCGCCGCATTCAGCGCGCCGTTCGTTGACTCTACGGCCGGCTTCCATGGCGGCAGAGATCCCCCAGGCAAACTCGTCCTCGCCCACGGGTACGCCGCCAACCTCCATACGCTCGGTATAGCTCACGAGCTCCGGGCTGGTATAGAGCGCCACGAGCCTGCCCTCACCGGCCAGAATCGCGGCGGCGTAACGCGAGGTGGACGTCTTCCCGTTTGTACCCGCCACCTGCACGCATTCGTAGCACAAATCGGGATTGCCCAGCTCCTCGAGCATTTCCTCAACCGTCTCGAGCAACGGGCATATGCCCAGTCGGAGTGATGCGTGCAGCCGTTCCAAGCTTTCTCCGTACCCCATGTGCGGCACGGCAAACGGGACCGTATAAGCCACGCCTACCACTCCCTCATGCCCAAGAGCACAGTGCTTCCTCACGAGCCTTGAGGTCAGTTTTGAGAAACCCGCGAACGGCACTTGTTACCGTCTGACTGCCCGTGGCCTTGATGCCACGCATGGTCATGCAGGTGTGTGATGCCTCAAGCACCACGAGCACGCCACGCGGGTCAAGCCGTCGCTCGATCGCGTCGGCGATCTGCTGGGTGAGCCGCTCCTGAACCTGGGGGCGACGTGCGTACCCCACCACGCAGCGCGCGAGCTTCGAGAGGCCCGTGATCCGTCCGC
>JAFWMI010000041.1 GCA_017513965.1 Atopobiaceae bacterium | reverse complement strand
GCGCGCTCTTACGAGACGAGTATTCGTAATCGCGGCCACATTCCTATGCCGCATAACTCCTACGGGGCCGCATACGACTTCGGCAAGCTTGCACTAAACTACTGCTTTCTCTACCATAATGCCATTCAATAACGGGGCTATAGCGGCTCCCCTATGCTTGAAGGCGATGCGGTGCGTCTCTGTGCCGTGAATGCTGGAGGACATGCCCCGCGATAAAAACGCGTGACAACTCAATGGGATTGGGAACAAAATGATGAAACCTGAGCACTGCAACCAAGCTACACTCCCCACTATAACGAGAAGGAATGCGCTGTCACTGGCTCTGGGAAGCCTGGCAATATCGAGTGCGCTTCCGCTCGTTGGGTGCGACTCATCACACACCCCAAATTCAAATGACAGTTCAGGAGGGGCGAACACCCCCAAGGACGCGGGAGCTGCAATGCGTATAGGAATCATCGGCGCTATGGACATCGAGGTCAAGCAACTTTGCGAGCAGTTGACGGATGCGGAGGTGTCGCAGAAAGCAGGCTTGGAGTTTCATGCGGGCAAGCTCGCCGGTGTCGAGGTGGTCGTCGTGCGGTCGGGAGTCGGCAAGGTCAATGCCGCTCTTTGCACCCAAGCCCTCATAGACCTCTTTACCCCCGCTTTCATAGTCAATACCGGCATTGGCGGCTCACTGGACTCGGGTATTTCAATAGGCGACATCGTGGTCTCGTCCAATCTCGTGCAACACGACATGGACGTGACGGCACTCGGGTACAAGCTGGGCGAGATTCCGGGATGCGACAGCTTGGATTTCCCAGCGGATGAGCGTTGTGTGTCGGCCGCACTTGACGTCGCACGCGAGCTCGGGTTCACGGCGACGAGCGGTCGCATCGTCAGCGGGGACCAGTTCATCGCGAGCGAGGATGCGAAGCAACGGCTCGTCTCGAACTTCTCCGGGCTTTGCTGTGAGATGGAAGGCGCGGCGATTGCGCAGGTTGCCACGACCAATGCCATCCCCTTCGTTGTCATTCGCACGATATCCGACAACGGCGACTCCTCAGAGTACGAGGATTTCGAAGAATACGCTGCCACGAGGAGCGCTCAACTCACGGAGCGGATGGTTGCGATTCTTTCGGAGTAACCAGGCGCTGGCCGTGGGCGGATGGTCGGACGGTGCTCTTTTGAGAGACGAGCATCTGTGAACGCAGCGCTTTGGTAATGTCAAAGGGGAGACGGCATCTCCGAGGCCGCGACGCCCGAACGCACCCCGCATCGACGTGGTCGTCGACTACGCGGACGAGCGGCATGCCGTGGAGTTTTAGAAATATGGCACAATAAACGGCTCAAGCCAAAAATATACAAGATAGGAACCAATCCTAAAAACTTGAGGCGCAGTCGAAGCCTCCCTCATGAGCCAGCTCGATGATAATGTGGGCAACTTCCTTAAGCAAACGCTCGTTTCGTATCATGTCTTCTTCGGAAAACCCCGAGACATCCTCCCATGTGTAGTCTGGAAGGTAACACGTCGCATCATGAAAACCGTCTTTGGCATCAGGTCGTTCAAAAAAACCTTGACTCGACCGTCGGGCAGAACATCGGAATGTACGACCTCCGTCCCGTCATTCAACGTTAGATATCGATACATCATTGCATCTCACCCCGAGGTCTAACTTCTATTTAGATGTTGGCGCAAAGCGGAAGTGCATCACGTCTCCGTCTTGTACGACGTATTCCTTGCCCTCCATGCGAAGCTTTCCGGCGGCCTTGCAGCCCGCCTCGCCCCCTAGCGAAACGTAATCGTCGTACGCGGCAACCTCCGCCTTAATAAAGCCACGCTCGAAGTCCGAGTGAATAACGCCAGCGGCCTGCGGAGCCTTGGCTCCCACCGGGATGGTCCAAGCCTTTACCTCCATCTCACCGGCCGTAAAGTAGCTCTGCAAGCCCAGTAGCTCGTAAGCCGCCTGCGCAAGCGTCTCCAAGCCCGACCGCTCAAGACCGAGGTCGGCAAGGTACTCCGCTGCCTCGTCCGGATCCTCCTCGGCAAGCTCAGCGAGCTCTGCCTCGACCTTGGCGCTAATGGGCACCACCTTAGCCCCGTTGATTGCGGGAAGCTCCTCACCCAGCGCGTCCTCGTCCACGTTCGCCACGTAGAGCATGGGCTTCATGGTGAGCAGGAACAGGTCGTGTGCCGCGTCGCGCTCTTCCTCGGTCATATCCAATTCTGCAGCGCGATGGCCTTCGTTGAGCCATTCCTGCAAACGCTTGGCAATCGCCAAACGCGGTGCATTCGCCTTGTCGCGTCGCGCCTCCTTCTCCAGCTTGGGGATGGCGCGCTCAAGCGTACCCAAGTCTGCCAGCACGAGCTCGGTTTGAATCGTGTCCATGTCACTTTGCGGGTCCACGCTGCTCTCGTGGCGAATCACGTCGGGATCAGAGAAGAATCGCACCACCTCGCATATGGCATCCGTGTTGCGGATGTTTGCCAGGAACTGGTTTCCCAGGCCCTCTCCCTCGCTGGCACCCTTTACCAGGCCGGCAATGTCCACGAATTCGACCGTCGCTGGAACGATGCGGCCTGGATGCACGATGTCCGCCAGCTTTTGCAAACGCTCGTCGGGCACGTCCACAATACCCACGTTAGGGTCGATGGTGGCAAAGGGGTAGTTCGCTGCCAGACCACCCTTCTTCGTGAGCGCTGTAAAGAGCGTGGACTTGCCCACATTGGGCAGACCGACAATACCTATGGATAGAGCCATGATGCATTCCTTCTTCCGCACGCGTTCGCCCGTGCCAACCCCTATTCGTCGGCCAGGCCTTCAATAAAATCGAGTCCCTTATCAAGTGTTTGTTTGCCTTGCTCCTTGAGCTTCGCCACCTTCTTGCGCTGACGCGCCCGAGCTTCCGCCTTGGGATCAGGCAGCACGAGTTCCGAGGCGTTATTACGCTGCATGCGAATAGCGTCGTCTTGACAGATAACTGCACAGGCACCGCAATTGATGCAGTACGTGGGCTCAAATAACACCCGTCCCGACCTGTCCATCTCCAATGCGCGGACCGTGCATGCCTTTATGCATTCTCCACACATGGTGCAACGTTCGTAGTCCAACTGGGGAAACTCGAGCAGCAGATCTTCTGCAAGGTCCGGATACTTTTGGAGACCAGCCATGAGCAGTCGACGTCGACGGGTAAGCATCCGCCTACGTGTTTGCGTGCCCGTAGACCCCACGGCATGCTCAAGCGTCTTTTGCACCTCGGTAATGCGCTTTGAGTGCTCCTGCAATCTCCTCGCGACTGCCTGCGCACCCGCCAGCGCGGGAACGCCACGCGACACCAATCGTGTACCAGCCTGCGTAACGCCGCTCACAAACTGGCTTCGCTTGTACGCACGCTTTTGCTCGCTCAACAGGTCGTCCTCGTCCACTTCGTAGCCCACGGTCTCGCCACTCCACTCTTCGGCGTCCGCGATGGCGTTGGAATAGGCCTCTTCACCCGTGGAGGTCCTGCAGCGATCACATATCCCCAGCGGCAGGTACACGCTGAGGTTGGGATAGTCGCACAAAAGGTCAAACCATACCTCACGCGCTACCGCACCTACGCACGGGAGCAGAATCTCGTTTGGCTTGGGTAGACGGCCAAGGGCACGCGTGCAGGTAATGTAGCACTGTTCGTAAGCAGCGGCCGCTTGCGCAATCTTGTCATACAGCACAAGGGGCGCATACTTCCTCACTTGGAACACCTCGGTTGGACACGCCGCAGAACAAAGGCCGCACGAACGACAGTTGTCGTCAATACGCACTGTCGCACCGTGAATGGAAATGGCATCTACCGGACACACGTCCATACATGAGTGGCAGGCCTCGAGGTTCTTCGACACCGCCGAGACGCAATACGTAGAGTTGGCACGCGGACGCTCCTTGTAATCAGCCGGATCGTACACCGGACGCTCATCGGGATCGGTAAACTGATCAACAAGCTCATTGCCCGCACTCGAGAGCGCCTGCCAGTCCTGTTGCATGTCGATAAGCTCGTCCAAGAAGTCGCGTTTTTTCGCCATGGTTCCTCCCCTGTTCGGCTGTCCATTGTAGCGCACAACAAACAAAAGATTGAACACCCGCCAGATAGGTGTTCAATCTACGCCAAGATGTCGCGAATCGTCTGGTCCTCCATGTGATTGGCAACCTCCAGCTTCCAAGCGGGGCAGGCTGCCGGGGAGCGTTTTTTACTCACGCTCCCCGGCAGCCTGCCATAAGGAGAACCGACCCCCGTCTTGGGTCGCTCGCGTTACTTTACTTCGCTTTGACGCTGCGGTAGCCGGAAAAGGCCCCGGTGTAGGTCTTGCCGGACTTGGCTCGCAGCGGGACCACGCGCACATAGTAGCGCTTGCCGCTCTTGAGGCACTTAATCGTGACGGAGGTCTTGGACTTGGAGACCTTCTTGGCCTTGACGGCCTTGCCGCCCTTCTTGGCGTATACGTACACCTTGTAGCCCTTGTTGGCCTTCTTGTCCTTTTTCCAAGAGACCTTGATGCGTCCCTTGGACGTGCCGGACTCGGCCTTCACCTTGGACACACCCCTGAGCCAGCACCTGGAGACCTTGGACCACTTGCCCTTGGCCGGGCCGTTGACGGCGCGCACGCGGATCTGATAGAGCCTGCCCTTCCTGAGGCCCTTGACGGTCAGCTTGGTGCCGGTGGTAGTCTTGGTCTTCCACGTCTTTCCGCCGGCGACGCGCCAGGCGAGCTCGTAGGACGTGGCGCCGGAGACGGCTTTCCACTTGGCAACGATTCTCTTCTTCGAGGGGCGAGGCGTCGTGGCGGGCTTGGACGCCTTGGCTGGCTTGGGCGTAGGTATGGGCGAGGGCCCGGGCTTGGCCTTGACGGTCACAGCACAGCTCGCGGACTTGCCACTGCCGTCGTTTGCCGTAGCGGTGATGGTCGCCGTCCCGGCGGCACCAGCCGTGACCTCGCCGGTCTTCTCGTCGACCGTGGCAACACCCGTGTTGCTGCTCGTCCACGTGACGCTCTTGTCGATGGCATGCTCGGGCTCGATGGTCACCGTCAGGGTCGACGTGTCGCCCACGGTGAGGGTCGCCGACGACGGGGTGACCGTCACATCCGTGACGAGGACGGTGGTTTGCGCCCACTTTTGAGTGTGGTTGGTCTGGAAGTCTTGGGCGGGGATGTCAACGGCGCTTCCCTCGTCATCGCCCGCCTTGACAGAAACACCGTCGCCAATCGTCAACGTCCCACCACTCGTTCCTATGGTGCCGTTTTCGCCGAAGGCGGTCACGTTGCCGCCGTTTATGGTTGCATTGGCGCAGCCGTTACCCCCATCGTCCCAAGCCAAAAGGCCGTATCTTTTGCCGCCATCGGCGATTACCGTGCCGCCATTGATCGTCAGGCTGGCGTTTATGTTATTCGCATCTCCGAGGCTTGAAAGGACTTGGATACCTCCATTGGCTGTAACCTCCCCACCGTTGATCGTCAGGCGAGCATCCCTTATTGGATTACTTCCATTGGCATACAGATAGATACCGTACGTATTACAGCCTGTAAACGTTACCATGCCGCCGTTGATTGTCAGGTTCTGGCCTGAGATCGCTGAATATACACCATGCTCCGTTGGATGGGTAATCTCCAGTGCGCCCATGCGGTCCTTATCCGTGCTCTGGGCATAAATAGTCAGACTTTTGCCCAGGTTGAGCAAGATGCCCTCATGGCCGGCCAACTTCGCACCGTCGGCGAGAATCAGGTGCACGTCGCCGCTGACTCTGATTTGACCTTCGATGGTCTTTTCACCCTCGACGACGTACCAGCCTTCGTTACTGGTTGTGTCCCAAGTGACGGCGGTGGCGCTGCTCTCCACTTGGGTGCAATCATGTGTCCCGGACGTGGTCTTTCCGTTCAGCGCGTCCCCTTCGTTTGCGTAGAACAGGTAACTGACGTTGCTTGCGGTCTCCGTATCCTGCACTGACACCACGGACTCACCCTCGTCAACAGCCTGCCCCTCGGGCTCGGCCATGGAATCCTCGCTCTGCACGACGAGCTCCGTGTCCACGCCACCCTCAGGCTCGACCTCGACATCCTCGGCAAAGGCGACCACCGGGCACAGCCCCAGCGTCATCACGAGGGCCGCGACCACACTCAGTGCGAGCCTACGAGACGACTCTTCCCCATGCGTCCGCTGCGTAGCTGTCATGAACATCCCCTTCCTCCAGAATCTATCCCACATAAGCGATATGCTGGTATAAAGGTACCACACCCCTGCGGTACACCGATACCATGTGTTCAGTACGCAAATGCGGATGAACGCTCACGCGGTCGTAGACCAATCTCGATGGCGGACTCCCCATACGACCGGTTCGAGTTCACGGTGTTCGAGCTCAAGAAGAGAAGCCGGCTGTTCGAGCATAGGAAGGGAGGCCGGCCCCTCCGTCCGTGCGAGTTCCGGCGTAGCCGGTGTCTGAGCACGGACGGATGGGTCGGCCTCCTTTTGCCTAGGCGTGAGCTTTATCGAGATAGGGGGATGGCCTCTCCGCCTGTGCGAGTTCCGGCGAAGCCGGTGTCTGAGCACAGACGGAGAGGCCATCCCCTAACTACGGATTCACGCCTTAGTACATGCCGCCACCCTGGCCACCTGCAGCAGCTGCCGCAGAGATGGCCTCTTCGATGGTGGTGTCCTTGGGCTCGTCGGTGACGGTGGCCTCGGTGATGAGGATGAGGCTTGCCACGGACGCAGCATTCTGGAGCGTGGTACGGGTGACCTTAACGGGGTCGAGCACGCCCATCTCGATCATGTCGCCGTAGGTACCGGTTGCGGAGTCAAGGCCCTGGCCAGCAGGCAGGTTCTTGATCTTCTCAACCACAACGGAGCCCTCATAGCCAGCGTTGTTGGCGATGGTGCGCACGGGAGCCTCGAGGGCCTTGCGCACGATCTCCACGCCGATCTTCTCGTCGTTGTCAGAGGTCTCAACGCCGTCGAGAGCAGAGGAAGCCTCGAGGAATGCCACGCCGCCACCAGCGACGATGCCCTCCTCAACTGCGGCACGGGTGGCCTGCAGCGCGTCCTCGATGCGGTGCTTGATCTCCTTGAGCTCGGGCTCGGTGGCAGCGCCAACCTTGATCACGGCCACGCCACCAGACAGCTTGGCCAAACGCTCCTGGAGCTTCTCGCGGTCGAAGTCGGAGTCGGTGTGCTCAATCTCGGCCTTAATCTGTGCCACGCGGTCATCGATGGCCTGCTTGGAGCCTGCGCCACCAATGATGGTGGTCTCGTCCTTGGTAATCTTGACGGACTTGGCGGTACCGAGCATCTCGGCAGTGATGTTCTGAAGCTCAATGCCGAGCTCCTTCATGGCAACCTGACCACCGGTGAGAATGGCGATGTCCTCGAGCATGCGCTTGCGGCGGTCACCATAGCCGGGAGCCTTGACGGCGGCAACCTGCAGCACGCCACGCAGGCGGTTGAGGATGAGGGTGGCAAGCGCCTCGCCGTCCACGTCCTCGGCAATGATGAGGAGCGGCTTGCGGCTCTGCAGCACGGCGTTGAGCAGCGGCTCAATCTCGTGGGGGTCGCTGATCTTCTGGTCGGTCATGAGGATGTAGGGGTCCTCGAGCTCGGCCGTCATGTTCTCGGTGTCAGTAGCGAAGTAGGGCGAGATGTAGCCCTTGTCAAACTGCATGCCCTCCACGGTGTCGATGGAGATGCCAAAGTTGGTCTTGTCCTCGTCGACGGTAATAACGCCGTCCTTGCCCACGACCTCCATGGCGTCGCTGATCTTCTCGCCAACCTTGGGGTCGGAAGCGGAGATGGTGCCAACGGAAGCGATCTGGTCCTTGGTGGAGACGGCCTTGGCGGCACCACGCATGGAATCGACAACCACGGCCACGGCCTTGTCAACGCCACGACGGATGGCGATGGGGTTGGCGCCAGCGGCAACGTTGCGCAGGCCCTCGTTCACGATTACCTGGGCAAGCAGGGTTGCGGTGGTGGTGCCGTCGCCCACGAGGTCGTTGGTCTTGGTGGCGACTTCCTTCACGAGCTGGGCGCCCATATTCTCGATGGGGTCCTTGAGCTCAATCTCCTTGGCAACGGAGACGCCGTCGTTGGTGATGGTGGGAGCACCATACGAGCGCTGCAGCGCAACATAGCGGCCCTTAGGGCCCATGGTGGTGGTCACGGCATCTGCGAGGGTGTTGACACCCTTGGCAAGCTTGGCACGCGCGTCGGTGCCGAAAACGATATCCTTAGCCATAATACATATCTCCTTTATGAGCTATTACCTTTGAATCTCGTTACTAGTCCTCAATGACGGCATAGATGTCGTCGGCACGAAGCAGAAGCAGGTCCTCGCCGTCAACCTTAACCTCGTTGCCACCAAACTTGCCATAGAAGACCTGGTCGCCAACCTTTACGTCCATGGGGATACGCTCGCCCTTGTCGTCGACCTTGCCAGCGCCAACGGCGATAACCTCACCGCGCTGCGGCTTTTCCTGCGCACCAGAAGAGATGTACAGGCCGGTTGCGGTCTTCTCCTCTTTGGGAGCAGGCTTAACGAGTACGCGATCGCCCAGTGGCTTCAAAGTCATGATGCATACCTCCTTTGTGGCGCAACAACGCGCCCTTGCATAGCCAACGTTGTGTATAGTACCCACCTTTGCGCCTTTATACAACGAGACTTAGAAAAATCTCACTTTTGGCACTTAGATTTTGCGAATTCGGGGGTAGCCTGTTCCACCAACGGGTGTCCCTTTGCGTCCTTATCCCTTTCGGGTGATTGCGATTGAGGCGATTCCGCACAGAAGCCCGCCGACCATCCACGGAATCCAGAAGAAGCGGCTCCAAAACGGCTCGCCAAAGCTGGTTGCCCAAAACATGAGCGGCAAGGCAATCGCGGTGGCCAACAGCATTATGATGCCGCACGCCGCACTAACTCGTCTGTTACGGCGCACCTTCTCCAGCACCAGAGGAGCGCGCTCGCTGCCCACGATACCCGAAATCTCTTCTTCCGAAAGCTCCTCCAAAGCAGAGATGTTGTACTCCTCCACATTCATGCGACTGCTCATGAGTCCCGCATACACAAGTATGCCAACACCTGCGGCCACAAGGAGAAGGAACACGGTACCAGCGAATGGCTGGAGCGCAGGGCGTCCGTCGGCGAATGCGCCCCACACCAAGCCAACCAAGACGAGCACGATACCAACACAGAGCTGGATGCCAAAGGCGTGCTGCTCGGCCATGCGCTGCTCGCTGGTATAGAAGTCGGCCACATAGGGATGCGCGCGTTGGAAGGCGCTGTGATCCAAGCCTGCTGGAATGATGAATGCAAGGCCCACGGCCACACCACCAAAGAACAACAACGCTGTTGGACCGTCACCCAAAAAGAGGTCCGACGCAGAGGCGCACGCCATTCCCACGATAATGGCCGTAACGCCTATCGCAATACGACGGGCAAAAGAGCGCTGGTGATCTTCGTAGCCCACCACGTCCTCCGCCAATGCAGTTGCCGGCATCGCAAGCTCGAGCTCCACCTCACGTGTAGTAAGGTCCCCTTGTACGAGTTCGTCGAGCGTGCAATCAAAGATTTGACACAGCTTCATGAGCTTGTCCATCTCGGGGTATGAGCGTCCAGACTCCCACTTGGTCACAGACTGACGGCTCACACCCACCATCATGGCAAGCTGTTCTTGAGTCATATTACGTGTGGCGCGCAGGTGCTGCAGATTGTCGCGAAAGCTCATGATTACCCCCTTCTCTTGCGGCGTGTGACGCTTCCCACACCGCATACCATAGGGTAGCGCTTGGTGGCACACCACCAACCAGCGGTTGCTTTTTGGTTGCATTTGGTTGCCAAGCGGTTGCGACCTGCGGTTTTGTAAAAAAAGCGGATACAAAGGGTTGGCAGCCCCCTTGTATCCGCCATCCAGTTGCGTTCGCTTGTCTTACAGCCCCTGCTCGCAAAGGTCGCGAACAACATCGTCCTTGATCGTTACGCCTGCGGCCTCAAGCTCAGCTATCTTCTCCGCAAACTGTGGGAGATACTGCTTGTGCGCGATGAGAAGCTCGTCGATGACTTGCTT
>JAFWMI010000040.1 GCA_017513965.1 Atopobiaceae bacterium | reverse complement strand
CCGCCATGGCAGCCGCGATGGTAATCACGACGATGGCTATGTTGACCGGCATTTCCCCATAGGATTCCCTGAGCGCGTCAAAACCCACTCTGGCGGCAAATTGAATTCCCATGATGCTCCTTGGTACCGAGGGCCTTGCAGGAGTCTTCGCATCCAGCAAGACGACACGCTAAGACTACCTCAGCTGCACATCCGTAAACCCGAAATCATGAGCCATCTCACTAAGCTCAGCCATACGCTGATCCGTAGGTGAGGATGCATTCGCAAGCTCCCCAACCACTCCAAAGCAGCGGAACTTGATGAGCTTGAGCGTAGTGTTAGCCGTGCGCTCCCCCAGCGCCTTCGCGATTCCTGCGATGGTGGCCTCGGGGTCGTTCCACCCCGGAACCACGACGATTCGAAGCTCTTGAATCTTCTCGCGTTCAGCGAGAAAGGCAAGGTTATGCTTGACGACATTCACGTCCCCGGAGGTGAGCTTTCGAAACACCTCAGAATCCCAAGCCTTGACGTCGAGCATCACACCATCGGTCACGGCAAGCAAGTCCTCATGTGTCGAGAAGTCCACGCAACCGTTGCTGTCGATGAGCGTACCCAGACCAGCTGCTCGGCAGAGCGAAAAGAACTCGCGCAGCCACTCGGGGTGAAGCATGCACTCCCCACCTGACACCGTAACACCGCGAATGAAAGGCTGGTACGAGCATACGACCTCTGCCACCTCATTCGGCGTCAGACACTCAACCTTGGGACTTGCTCGATGCATGCACACGTGGATACAGGTATCACACTGCACGCAGACAGCCTTGTTCCAGCGCACGTGCCCGTGTTGGAGCGTCAGCGCACCTGCCGGGCACTGCTCCACGCAGGTACCGCAGCTCACGCATAGTTGCTGCGTCTCGGGATTATGGCAGTAGGCACACGCGATGTTGCACCCCTGGAGGAAGACGGAGCAACGAGAGCCCGGACCGTCTACCAGCGAGAACGGGATGATCTTGTTGACAGGGGCATGGAGCGTCATGGCATGGTTCCCTCACAGGAATGGGACGCCCTGCCCGAAAGACCGCGAGCGTCCCACACAGCAAATACTTACGCTACCCGAGACGTACCTTGCGGTCAGCCAACGCGTTTGCACGCCAGTTGCCCTCGCCGTCGTGGCTCGTATCCGCCAAAACAGCCTCTCCCCTCGCGAACTTCTCCATCTCGGAACGCTTGACGAGGAAGCCCGTGATGCGCACGAGGTCAGAATCGCTCGGGTAGAAGGAAAGGTACTTGTCGTCCACCGCGAAGGCGCCCTTGACCACGTCGAGCAGGGCGTCCACGATCTGCGCGGCAGTCGGTTCCACCGGGAAGATGTCCGACACGCCCGCCGTAAAGAAGCGGTGCATGCGAGCGCAATGGCGGATGTGGTCGAAGAAGACCTCGGGCTCGGACCCCACACGGATGCGCACGCCGGGGGTAGAAGAGGTCTGGTCACCGAAGCCAGCCTGCGCATGCATCTGATACTTGCCGCCCCCCACCTCGGAGTATGGGGCGTCCCACGAGAGAACCTGCTCGGTCATCTTCGTCATGATGAGGTCAGCGAGGTCGTTTGCCTCGGGGTCGGTGCCGTAGACGTGCTCGGCGCCCAGCAGCTTCTCCACGCACTCGTGCATGCCAATCATGCCGAACATGCCCACGAAGCGCTCACGATCGATGAGGCCCTCGCGCACGAGGACCGACGTCTGGAAGAAGTTTGACTCCTCCACCAGGAACTTGATGCGGGCATCCATGTACTCGAGGAGCGCGCCAACCGCAGAGGGAAGCAGCTCGTTCAGGAAGTGATCCGGAGAGGTGGCAAGGTCGGCAAGCTGACTGAGCTTCACGCGGTCCAGGCAGTAGGCGCCGCCACGGATGGGCAGCACGTTATAGCAGGATACTACCGTATAGCCATCAGGAAGCGTCTCGTCAGGCACGGGATAGACATCCTTGAGCATGCGATGGTTTGCGTAGGCCGGATTTGCGCAAGCCATGGACGTCTGAAGCGCAAGTCGAGCAAAGTCATCCGGCGTAATCTCGGGATCGTACTTCAGCGTAAAGTTGGGGACGGCATTTTGAACCTCGGCATCCGCCTGCAGAAGAAGCCTGCCGGCGCGCGTGTCGGTGGGACCAAGGTTGGCATGGCAATAGCCGGAAGCCACCGTGCGGTCGATGTAGTTGAGGAAGCGCTTGAAGCGGGGCAGGATCTCCTCGTCAGAAAGCCCTCCCAAGAATGGATCGAACAGGCGGTCAAGCTGTCCGACATATACGGGACGGCCCGTGACCGAAGGAACGTTTTGATAGAGAATCTGCAGGTTCATGAGCAGGTCATCAAGGTTGTCTGGAGCGTCAAGCCGCAGGAAGTCGCTCCCCTGGCGAGCAAAGCGCTCCATATCGCAGCAGATGTAGCGGGCACGATACGGGGCGTGGCCCTCATGCATGTCACAGATGGCATCGCGTTCGAAGAACCAATCGAATTCCGGCGTTGTGGGAATGGGATGCTCTGCGTTTTCCGCGGCCTGGGCCAAATGGATGAGCTTCTGTCCGTACGTCAGGTTGCTTGCGGTAATGATGTCCATGAACTCGCTCATACGACGCCTCCGTCAAACGTGGTGGGAGCTTCTTTGCACAACCTAATCATAGCCCGCGCGCCATCAGGCGCGCGGGTCAACAGGTGCCTGCAGACAGGTTTCATGACGTCGCGACCCCATTGGCCACGGTACGCAGTTTAGTAGCAGTCCCAGTTAAACAGGACGCGCGAGAAGTCGCCGCGTTTCAGGTTCTCCTCGTTGATGAAGAAGCCGCCAATGCCCACGTCGCCCCACAGGATGCGGTCCTTACCCGTACCTGGCT
>JAFWMI010000039.1 GCA_017513965.1 Atopobiaceae bacterium | reverse complement strand
CGGGAGCGCCCGAGTACGACGTGACCTACGACCGCTTCGTCCTCCCCAGCGGGCGCGAGCACTTCCTCGCCGACAACTCTACGTTCGGGGGAGGCGCGGGCCGCGAGGGCGACGAGTGGGCTGGATGGAAGAACATCGCGAACGTATCGACCGCCAAGGCGTGGTACGGGACGTACCCCGAGTTCATCCAGTACGACCTGGCCTCTCCGACGACACCGCGCCACGTTTGGATGCGCTCGGCGGGCCGCGGCAACGGCCACCTCGTCGCCGTCGTGAACTCGTCGGGCTACTGCGGCTACGGCAGCGCCGTCAGCGGCTATCGCGCGGCCCCGGCTTGTGCCATCGGGTAATCCGCCAATCGCCCGCGCCCACGGCGCGGGCACATGAAAGGAGCATGAGATGTCCGTTCCAGTCGGCATGAGAGGCGAATCCAAGCTGGAAGCGCAGGTGAAATGCGAGGAGCTTGTGAGCCATACCGTCCACATAACGTCGAACCCCAACGTCTTCGACCCGAAGTACCAGGCGTTCATCAACCGCGTGGTCGATTGCGCCATCTCGATAGGGCAGGACGTGTGGGAGGCGAACGGCATCAAGGTCTCATGCGCCGCCGACTACACGATCAGGCACCGGCTCCAGGAGAGGGCCGTGAGGAGCATCGACGTGCTCCTGTACCTGATGACCATAGCGAGGAAGCTGTTCCACCTGCGCGGGAGCAAGTACCGCGCATGGGTCGAGAAGGCGCGGGCGGCGAAGGGCGACTCGCGCCTGCTGATGGAGGGATGCGACGGATGGTTCGCTGACCTGACGGGGACGACGGTCGCGGAGCTGGTCGAGCAGCGCGAGCGCAACCTCGACGCCGCGCTCAGGAGCCTGCTGCCATACGAGTGCGTGTACTGGGATAAGCAGTACGAATAGGAAGGAGTCAGGATGATAAGGCAGACGGGTGCGCGGGACATGCGCACGGAGAAGGACGAGGAGAACATGGCCTCGCAGGCTGACAGGCAGGCGATGCTCCTCGAATACGTGGCGATGATGGCGGACGTGGAGCTGCCGGAGGAGGAGGGCCGAGATGTCGAAGTACGAGAAGGTTAAACGCTGGTGGGAGACGTTCCACGACCCGGCGATGGTGCGGAACGCCGTCGATAAGGGTTGGATAACCGAAGCCGAGGCCCGCGAGATCATGGGCATCGGAGAGAGCGAAGGACAGTAATGGACATCACACCGTACCTCGGCCCCATAGTGACCGCGCTCATCGCTTTCGGTGCGACCTATGCCGCTTTCAGCTCGCGGCTGACGAAGCTCGAGACGATGATCGTGGACTTGCGCCGCGACGTGGAGAAGCACAACTCCGTCATCGAGAGAACCTACAAGCTCGAGCAGGACATGGGGGCTGCGTGGCATCGGATAGACGAGCTTAAAGACGCCGACAAGGACATTGCGGCGAAGATTGAGCGATTGCGCCCGATAGGAGGTGATAACTGATGCGAGACTGGAAGGAATGGGCGAAGGCCGCAGGAGTGCGCGCGATCAAGACCGTGGCGCAGACGGCCATCGCAACAATCGGAACCAGCGCGGCCATGGGGGACGTGAACTGGCCGCTGGTGGGCAGCGCGTCGCTGCTGGCAGGCATCCTCTCGATGCTGACCAGCGTGGCGGGCCTGCCCGAGGTCAAGGAGAAGGAGGCCGAGTAGCATGGAACAGGTAGAGCTGACCCCCGTTATGGAGGAAGAGCTTAGCAACGGAAGGGGCGATAGCCATGACGCAGAGCAGCCTTGCGACGAAGCGCATGATAAGCCCGAACACTAGCGGCTACCGTGGAGCGCCCAGCAAGATAACCGTCCACCACACCGCCGGCGTCATCAGCGCGGACGGCCTGGGGTGGATATTCGCCGACCCCGCACGGCAGGCGTCGTGCAACTACGGCGTGGGCAACGACGGCGAGATCATCTGCATCCTCGAAGAGGAGTACTGGCCGTGGACTTCAAGCTCGGGCTGGAACGACTCGCAGGCCGTGACGCTGGAGGTGTCCAACTCCTACGCGGGAGGGGACTGGCCGATAGGCGGCGCGGCTTGGAACGCCACCGTCGCGCTCCTGGCCGACGTGTGCACGCGCTGGGGCATCTGGCCCGAGTACGACGAGACGATATACGCGACGTTCACCGAGCACAGGATGTTCGCGGCAACTGGATGCGTCCCCGTCGATACAGAGGTTCTGACGCGCAAAGGATGGGTGAAGATCGGCGATATCTCGGAGGGCGACGAAATAGCATGCGCTTCCTTGGACGATCTTTCCATCTCGTTCGAAATCGTCGAGGCGAAGGTGCCTGTCAAGGAGCAGGATACTTACACCAACCACGGACTTACCGCGACCAAGGATCACCGTATCGTGTATGCGGGGCAGTACAACAAAAACCACGTCATCGACTTCTACGGCAACGTGCTCGAAAAGGGAAAGACCGCGCAGGTGTACATTCCCCTTGCAGGAGTATCGAAGGAAGACGGACTCGATCTAACCGATGATATGATCAGCTTCTATATCGCCGTGCAAGCAGATGCGCATTATATGCACGAGACAAAAGCGGACGGCTCCAATTGCTATTACGGTGTCGAGTTCCATTTTGCAAAAGAGCGCAAAGTAAAGCGCATCAAGGAAATCCTCGAAGCGATCCACCTCGATTACTCGGCGAGCGAGCGTAGTGACGGAACGCATGTCGTGAGGGTGTACAACCAGGACGGCATAAACATCGTTGAGGATATCTGCGAGAGGCATCTTTGCGAAAAGGACTTCACGTGGGAATGGCTAGGGCTTTCGCAGGAGCAATCCGAGCTGTTCTTCGATGAGCTGCTGATGTGGGATGGCTCCATTGCAGGTAGGAAATACACGTCGCGGCATGCGGTGAACCTCGATATCGTCAGCGCCATAGCAGCTACGCACGGCGTAGGAAGCAAGGTGGTAGGAGAGAGCGTGCATTTCAGGTGCGCTCCACACAACACGCTCTCCGACAGTACCAAGAGGCATATCAGGAGCCGTGAGAGCGACAAGGCGAAAACGACTGTCACATGCGTGACCGTCAAAACCGGCATATTCCTCATAAGGCAGAACGGTAAAACGTTCATTGTGGGGAACTGCCCGGGCGATTACATACATGCGAGGATGAACCAGCTCATTGCGGAGGTGAGAGCTAAGATGAACGATTCGAAGGGCGAATGGCACGAGAAGGACGGGAAGTGGTGGTACGAGTACCCGAACGGCACCTGGCCCGCCAACAAGTGGGAGTACATCGATGAGAGATGGTACTTCTTCGATGAGGCTGGCTGGATGATGACGGGCTGGGTCTTCTGGTCTGGGCAATGGTACTACTGCCTGCCGAAATCCGAGGAGACGGGAGACCACTACGGCTGGATGCTCACGGGCTGGCAGGACTTGAAGTACCGTGGCAAGGACTGCCGCTTCTACTTCGACCCCACTGGCGCCATGTTCCCCGGCGGCTTCCACGAGATCAACGGGCGCTGGTACGCATTCGACTCCAACGGCGTCTTGGTGAAGGACGACAAGGCCGTGGTCGTAAGCTCCAAGAGCGGCAAGATCGTCATCAAGGACGTGGCGTGATACAATGCCACCGAGCCAGAAACCGCAAGGTTTCCATCGGGGGGTCGGCCAGCCGTCTCCCCGATGCTTTCCACAGCGCACAGCGCGGAGTCGTCTCGGGCGTAGGCCCAGGGGTGCTAGACATTGGGCATCCGCGTTGGGTCGGGCGGGGTGGCGGTGACCCGCGTCCCTCATCGCCGACGAGGGGGCCGCAGCCCGAATGCGTCCCCCGAAATGCG
>JAFWMI010000038.1 GCA_017513965.1 Atopobiaceae bacterium | reverse complement strand
GCGTTGGCATGTCTGCATGCCAACGCCTCCGTCCCCGTGGCAGCCGGTTCACCTAGCTCTGCATGCCAACACCTCCGTCCCCGTGGCAGCCGGTTTGGCAAGGGCGAAGGAAGAGTTCTTCGAGGGTCACGCCCTCTACCTCGGGATAGACGTCGGCAAGTCGTCCCACTGGGCGATAGGGCTCGACGAGTCCGGCGAGATCGTGATCAACCGCAGGGTCGAGAACCGCACCGACGACGTGGACGCGCTGCTCGGGGAGGCCGGCGACGACGCGCTGGTCGTGGTCGACCAGAAGAACAACATCGGATCGCTCGTCGTCCGCAGGTGCCGCGCCAGGGGCGTCGACGTGGGCTACATGCCCGGCAGGACCATGAAGCAGGCCCGAGACATGTTCCCCGGCACCGCCAAGAACGACAGGATCGACGCCGAGGTCATAGCCAGGACGGCGATGGGCATGAGGCGCGTGGTGCTGCCGATCGCCGACACCGACGACCTGGGCGCCTCCGTGTCGCTGCTGTCCTCGCAGCTCTCCTATGCCACCAGGCGCGCGACCATGGCCCGCAACCGCCTGCACGCCGTGCTGCTCGAGTCCGACCCGGCCTTCGAGGCCACCGTCGACCTCTCGTCGGCCTGGCAGATATCCGTGATGTCCGAGCCGGGAGGGGCCGCCGGGATCGCCGCGGCCGGCAAGAGGCGCTACCGCTCGATGTGCGGGAGGCGCGGCGCAAGGGCCGGTAGCCGAGACGCGCTGTGGGATGCGGCCGTCGCCTCCGCCCGCGACGGCTGGCACCCCGACGCCGAGGATGCGCTGGTCAGGGGCCTGGCCGCGGAGATAGCCGCCGCCGACTCCGAGCGCGCTCCAGGAAAGCATTGCCGTCCAACCCCTGAAGAGCACGCGACTCCATGTCAATCCTTGCCTAACAAAAGAACCCGCTCCGCGCACCGGCCCGAGTTCTGGGTATCCCGGCAGAACCAGCCAGATGGCCGCGTCCGCCCTTCCGGACCTGAGGGACTCCCCCTGACAGCCCTACCCACCTGAAAAATCCCCCCCCTTCGGTGAGGGCGTTCGCCTGCGCGTTTGGGCGAACGCCCCGTCAGAGGGGCTGGCTAGCCGCACGTTATGCAGCTCTTGGGGAATGGAGACGCAGTCCCGCGCCCGAGGCGGCTCCACCCCGCTACTGCCCCTGGGCCGCGTACTTGGCCTCGGTGGCCTCCTTGGCGGGGCGCCACCAGTCCTCGTTGGCGCGGTACCACTCGATGGTGGCGGCGAGTCCCTCGGCGAAGTCGGTGTGCGCGGGCATCCAGCCCAGCTCGCGGCGGAGCTTGGAGGAGTCGATGGCGTAGCGGCGGTCGTGGCCAGGGCGGTCGTGCACCCAGTCGAAGGCGTCTGGCGCCTGGCCCATGGCGGCCAGGATGTCGCGCATCACGGTGATGTTGTCGCGCTCGCCGTCGGCGCCGACGCGGTAGGTCTCGCCTGGCACGCCGCGCATGAGGATGGCCCATACAACGGAGCTGTGGTCCTCGGTGTAGATCCAGTCGCGGACGTTCCTCCCGTCGCCGTAGAGCTTGGGGCGGATGCCACAAAGGACGTTGACGACCTGCCTGGGGATGAACGTCCCCACGTGCTGGTAGGAGCCGTAGTCGTTCTGCCTCCCATCGTCAGACGAACGGAGACTGCCTGTGGGCAAGGTGCTGCACGACACCATCCGCACCGTCGCCCCATCCGCGCTGTCGCCATGCCATAGGTGCGCAAGGCATTGCAGGTGGCCAAGAGGGCGTAGTCACCGACGGGCCTGTGGAGCAAAACGTTGTCGTTCATGCACTTCCACGACAGCCCGTTTGGTCGTGAGACGCCGAACAGACAGTGGCACGAAAGACCCGAGGGGCTGGGTCGCAAGGTCACCGCCGTGGTGGATGTGGCAACCTACCGGAAGAACGTCTTGGGTCTAAAACCGTCATGCTACATTTGGCAGCATCTTGAGATCACGACGCGTCTCGATCTCTGATCCGCCCCATAAGATGCTTCAGCTTAAGGAACAGCCGCTTAGCGCGAGCCTTCCAACGTCTAAATCCCTTCGCACGGTTCCGCCGTGCCCATATCCTGGCCCACGTTGTGTGCCTCTCGAGGACTGCGGTCATCCTATTTGTAACCACATCCCGTGAGCGAGAATCAAGCCTGCGGAGCTGGGCTAGCACAACGAAGAGAGGGCCAAGATAGCCTTCTTTCTCTTCGCATTTCTTTCCTATGAACTGCGCCACGATAAAGGCAAAACGCTCAACAATTGCCTGGTCGTCCGTGGCAGATGGACGAACAAGATAGTTGATCCATCTGCGCGTCTCGGCCTTGTAAGCATTGCCACCATCGCTGATGCTCGGGGGAAGGAGAACGCCCTCCTCGACAAGGGGCTTGAGCTCCGGCCTGGTCGCATAGAGCCTGGCATGGTTCGGAATACGCTGCAGGTGCTCGCTGAGCTGCGAAACGTAGGCTTTCTCGGTCGCTAGGTCGACCTTCTCCTGGCATATGGCTTGGAAGAACCGAGACACGAAGAAATTGATTTGACCGTCCAAGTACTTGTAGGCGGGGCCCATGTCATCTTGCGCCCGCAGGGCATCCACCAGCTCTCCCAAGGAAACGAGCTCGGCGAAGGAGCGCTTGATGCTATAGCTTCCCGTTGCCGAACCCGGCCGCACCAGATAGTAATAGACGGCGTCGTCGGCAAAGGAGATGCTCTCCGCATACAGACAGATGCGCAAAAGGAAGGTGGTGTCGCAGGCGTTGGTGGAGACGCCGTAGCGGGTGTCCTCACAAAAAAGGAGGTGCCTGAAGAGGCCGGTCTGGTGCTCGTAGTGGAAGCGCAGGTAGAGCGGATTCCCATTCTCGATCCCTTGGCGAATCCTGTTGTTAAGGCCGCCATTGGTTAGCTCCTCCTCGTTGCCCTCCTCGATCTTTGTCCTCGAACCCTTCACGATGTCGGCCCCACTCGTAAGGGCCTCGCTGTAGAGCAGCTCAAAGTAGTTCGGGCCAATCCAGTCGTCGGGGTCGAGGGAGATGAAGTAGCGACCCTGTGCGGCACGTATGCCCGCGTTACGCGACCCGCCCTCACCGAGGTTTTCATCGTTGCGAACGATCCGCACGCGGTCGTCGGCAGCCGCCCAAGCTTCCACGGCCTGCATCGAGTCGTCCGTAGAGGTGTCGTCCACAAAGACGAACTCGAGTCCGTCCATTGCCTGCTCTTGCAGGCTTGCGATGCAGCGGTGGATGTAGTCGCCCGCGTTGTGCACGGGGATGACGGCCGAGACCTTAATGTGATTCTCGCCGGAGAAGCCGCGCACATAGGAGTCGAACGTGGGACACTCCGGCTCCCGGGCGAGGACCCGGCTTATGAGGGCCCGACGGATCAGCCGTCTGCTTTTGGCGTCGAGCCGACCGAGTAGTTCGTCGACGTACTCGTCCGCGTCATACGGGACATCCTCGTGGGGGCTGCCCTCGCGGCAGGCATCCAGGTAGGTTCCCAACGCACCTATGGCAGCCTCGAGATGGCCCGATTCATTGGTCGGGTGCCCCGCGTGTATATGTCAACTGAAATCTGTGCCACTTTTCGCTTGAAAAGTGTGCCACCCATTACCTAAGAACAACCGCTCCTCGGGCGGCCATTCAGTCGCCGAGCGGGTCGTACGGCTCGGGCTCGGCGAAGTCGTCCTCCGTGATCTCCACCTCCGCCTCGACCAGCACGTCCATAATGCTGGGCAGCACCGCGTGAGGGCTGACGTCCTTCTCGACGACCCTGCCGCCGGGGAGCCTGACCTTGAGTATGACCCTGAAGCCGTCGGCGTGGTGCGTCGTCCCGCACGCCTCCCTCACCTCTCCGACCGTGAGCCCCGTGACCCTTGGTTCTCCCACG